>PLIO01000165.1 GCA_003140075.1 Acidobacteriaceae bacterium
CCGGTGATCAACGCGCTGCGCAAAGAAGTGGATAAGCGGCAGGTGGAGTTTTTGAAGTCAGGGAAGCTGAAGCCGGTGGCGTTTTCCAGCCGGCATTATGACTTCAAGCGGCAGAAGTGGGTGTTTGGGAAGGCTACGGATGAAGTGATTGCGACTTTCGTGGAGCGGAAGGTTTATTGGGAGACGAAGGTGGGTGCCGAGTACCCAGTACCCAGTAGCGAGAGTGCCAGCGGCGGAGGCGAGTCTGTCGGCGGCAGTGGTGATGGCGGCGGAAATCGGGCTCCTCACTTCGTTCGGAATGACAAGGCCGTTGGTAAGCGAGTTTGGCTTGGGGATCCGACGGACGCGCAGTATTTGGAGACTACTCCGGAGCATTTGTTGGAAGTAGCGGGACGGCTGGTGGCGCGGGATGGGTTGGTACGGATGGATGGTGAGTGGGCGGAGGCGACTGCGGGGCTGATGGGGCAGGCGGAGAGATTTGAATCGGCGATGCGGGCGGCGGTGGAGGAGTTGGAGAAGAAGCACGCGTTTGAGCGAGGGTAGGAAGAGTACCTAGTACCTAAGTAGTAGCGAGTGGCTCGTTGGATCGCGGCTTTGGAAGGCCGCGGGGGCAGAGTCAGGATCAGTGCCCGGCGAAACCAAGGTCCCTCACTTCGTTCGGGATGACAAAGCTGAAAATTCCTAATTCTTTGTCTAGTCCTCCCCGCGGTTGCGGGAGAAGAGTCCCCGGCAGAATCTGGGGGCGATGGCGTAGTTTATTTGGACGAGAACGATCGCGGCGATGGCATAGTACGTGTTGATAAAACAGAGCGCGGCGCCGGCGGCGTAGAGGGATTGCGCTATTACGATGCGGCGGATTACGGCGGCGTGAATTTCGGGCGGGAGGTTGTCGGCGAGGAGATGGGCGTGGGTGGCGTAGCTCCAGCTCCAAAAGAGTGTGAGTCCGAGGAGGAGGATATTGCTCCAATAGACGAGGAGCGCGGTGCGGTAGTGGATGAATTCGGCTAGAAGCGATGTGGAAAATGGAGTGAGGCAGACGGCGCAGAGAAAGCCGATGTGGATCCAGGCGAGATTGCGGTCGGAGCGGGCGAAGTAGTTGAGCTGGGTTTGTTGGCCGACCCAGAAGATGCCGTTGGTCATGATGCTCATTAAGAAGATGAGCAGGCGCGGGGAGAGTGCGATGAGAGCGCGGCGGAGGCCGGGTTCGGAGTGGATGGCTTCGGCGGCGGGGACGCGGAGGTCGAGGACGAGCAGGGTCATGGCGACGGCGAAGATGCCGTCGCTGAGGGCAGCGATGCGGTCGACGCTTTGACCGGCAACGCGATTGTAGAGCGAGTGCATCCAAGGGAGTTTAGCACTGGAGTTTCTCGGGTGAAAAAGTCAAAGGCTTTGACACAGAGGGCACCTTTCGGCTGGGCTCAGGGCAGGCTCCGGTCACAGAGGAACGGGTGCGGCGTTCTCGTGATGGTGTGTGTGTTGGTGGTGACGGGACGAGGGTGGGCGCAGGGGAGTGAGCCGGCGCAGAATCCTGCGCAAGATTCGGCACAGGCACCGGGGAAACAGCTTCCGGATGCGCCGGGAGAGAGCCCGAAAAAAGACCAGAGCGGAAATCCGGTGCAATTTGTAGAGCACAAGACGAAGCGGGAGCTGCTGCGGGCGCGGGACTGGGAGTCGGGGTGGATTGCGGGAGAGTATGTAGGCAGGAACCGGACGCTGGTCACTCCGACTCGGGAGGAACGAGAGGTAATTTATCTGAGAGAAACACTGACCACTCCGGAAGCTTACCTGAAACGAATGTTTGCCGCGGGGATTGACCAGGCGCGCGGAGTGCCTTACCAGTGGGATGATGGATGGGGAGGGTACGCGGAGCGGTTCGCCTCACGGGAAGGACAGTTTATTGCGGCGAACTCGCTGGCGGCGTTGGGCAATGCGAAGCTGGGATATGAAGTGCGTTACGATCAGTGCAAATGCCAGGGGCTGTGGCGGCGGACGCGGCATGCGTTTATCCGGAACTTAGTGACGTATGACCGCAGCGAGGAGCATTTGCGGCCGCAGTGGGCTCTGTATGGCGGAGCGTTTGGCGGAGGGATGATTGCGACAGCGTGGAAGCCGAGTCCGAAGAATGCGTTTACGAATGGTGGACGGGCGGCGGCGGAGCAAGTGGGATGGGGGACGCTGCTGAATTTTGTGACGGAGTTTTCGTGGGAGATTAATCGGAAGCAGGGAGTTAAATAGTACCGAGTACCTAGTACCAAGTGGTGAGTAGGCTCAGAAAGACGTCAGGGGCTAAAGAGTGTGCGTGAGAACTGCTCTTTCGCCCCTCCGGGGCTTGTTCGTTTCCCGCTTCCCACCCACGGCTTGCGCCGTGGGCTGCATTCTGGCGCCGCTTCGCGGCTCAAATCAAGTGCGGAACTCCACCGTAATTCTTACGGGCCAGTTCTCACGCAGTCTCTAAAGCCCGCATCCTCATTGAGCGACATATGGCACGACTGAACGTCGTGCCCTTCCCGGTCAAAGTCAAAGGCAAAAAGTAAGGTCAAAGGCAGCGGGCAGGAGTGCCCGCTCCACACGTGCAACTTTGCATCTGCAATTCCACACATGCGATCGGCCTACTGAAGTAGCGAGCCTCCGTTGCCATTGGGTTCTTCTTCTGGGGCCAGAACTACTGCGGCGGCTACGCGGTCGCCGGGCTCCATGTGCAGGAGGCGGACGCCTTGGGCGTTGCGGCCGGATTCGCGGATGGTTTTNNCGGTATTCGTCGGCGGGGGTGCGCTTGCCGTATCCGTTTTCGGTTACGGAGAGGATTAGGGTGCCTTTCTGAGTTAGGTCGAGGGTTTCGCCGGGGGGGATGTCGGCAGTGTCTCCCGCTAGGCTCGCTTCGCTCGCTGGACGGACGGAGGCGTCCGCCCCCACATGATCCTTTTCCGTCCCCACATGGTTCTTCTCGGTTCCTTCGGCGCCTGGCTTGGGCGTGACCGTCATGCCTACTACGTAGTCGCGCTCTTCCAGGTTGATGCCGTTTACGCCGTAGGCGGCGCGGCCCATGGGGCGGACGTGATTTTCGTCGAAGCGGACGGCCATGCCTTCGTGAGAGGCGATGAAAACGATCTGGTTGCCGTTGGTGATGCGGGCGGCGACGAGTTCGTCTCCTTCTTCGATGTTGATGGCGTTGATGCCGTTGGAGCGGACGTGCATGAACTCGCGCAGCTCGGATTTTTTCACGAGACCGTTGCGGGTGGCGAAGAAGATGTACTTATTTTCTTCTTCGAGGTTGCGCACGGCTAGCATGGTGCGGACGGTTTCGCCGGGCTGCAGGCCGATGAGGTTGCCGATGTGCTTGCCGCGGCCGGCGGCGCTGACATCAGGAATTTCGTAGACCTTGAGCCAGTAGACGCGGCCTTTGTTGGTGAAGATGAGAATGTAGGCGTGGGTGGAGGCGATGAACAGGTGCTCGACGAAATCCTCTTCGCGGGTCTTCATGCCGGTGCGTCCGGTGCCTCCGCGGCGCTGCATGCGATAAGTAGAAATCGGCGTGCGCTTCATGTAGCCGGAGTGGCTGAAGGTGACGGCGACTTGCTCGTCGGCGATGAGATCTTCGAGAACGATTTCGGCGGCTTCATCTTCGATGCGGGTGCGGCGCTCGTCGCCGTAGAGTTCTTTTACTTGTTCGAGTTCTTTGATGATGACGCTGCGAAGTTTTTTCTCGGAGGCGAGGATGGATTCGTAGTCTTCGATGCGGCCGCGGACTTCTTTCAGTTCGTTGGAAATTTCGTCGATGGAAAGTTTGGTGAGGCGGTGCAGTTGCAGTTCGAGGATGGCTTCGGCCTGGCGCGTGGTGAAGGGCTTTTCAGGGTCGTGCTTGGGAGCGCGGCCGGTAGTGTTGATATCGATTTTCTTGCCGGCGAAGTAGGCTACTAAATTTTCGCGGGCGTCGGCGCGGTTAGCGCTGGCGCGGATGATGGTGATGACGTTATCGAGGTGATCGAGGGCGTTGAGATAACCTTCGAGGATGTGCTCGCGGTCTTTGGCCTTCTGCAGCAGGAAGGCGGTGCGGCGGCGGACGACTTCGACGCGGTGATTGATGAAGTGCTTGATGGCCTGGATCAGGCCCATTTCCCGGGGCTGGCCGTTGACCACCGCGAGCAGGATCATGGAAAAACCTTCCTGCATGGCGGTGTGTTTGTAGAGCTGATTGAGAACGATCTGCGGCTCGGCGCCGCGCTTGAGTTCGACGACGATGCGCATGCCGTCGCGATCGCTTTCGTCGCGGATGTCGGAGATGTCTTCGATGTCTTTGTCGTTGACTAATTGCGCGATGCGCTCGACCAGGCGGGCTTTGTTTACCTGATACGGAATTTCGGTGACGATGATGGCCTGGCGGTCTTTGGTAATGTTTTCGATGGAAGCCTTGGCGCGCATCATGAAGCGGCCGCGGCCGGTGCGGTAGGCTTCGAAGACACCGGCGCGTCCGTGGATTACGCCGGCGGTGGGGAAGTCCGGGCCTTGAACGAATTTTAGAATTTCCGCGAGTTGCGCGTTGGGATCGTTGATGAGCGTGATGGTGGCGTCGACGATTTCGGTGAGATTGTGTGGCGGAATTTTTGTGGCCATGCCGACGGCGATTCCATCGGAGCCATTGATTAAGAGATTCGGAATGCGCGCGGGAAGAACGTCGGGCTCGACTTCGCTGCCATCGTAGTTGGGACGGAAATCGACGGTCTCTTTGTCCAGGTCTTCGAGGAGCGCGGTGGAGACCGCGGCGAGCTTCGCTTCGGTGTAACGATCGGCGGCGGGAGGATCGCCATCGACGGAGCCGAAGTTTCCCTGACCAAAAATGAGCGGATAGCGCAGGCTCCAGGTTTGCGCGAGGCGGACGAGGGCGTCGTAGACGGCGAGGTTGCCGTGGGGATGGTATTTGCCCATGACGTCGCCGACGATGCGGGCGCACTTGCGGGTGGCGCGATTGGGCTGGAGGCCCATCTGCTGCATGGTGTAGAGAATGCGGCGATGCACGGGCTTGAGTCCGTCGCGGACATCGGGCAGAGCGCGGCCGATGATGACCGACATGGAATAGTCGAGATAAGACTTCTTCATCTCGTCTTCAATGTTGACGGGCTGAATGTGCAAGGCGCCGGGGCTGCCGGAGTCGCCACCGGGCGGAGGAGTCAGGGGAAGTTCGGGATTTTGATCGTCAGGCATTTTGGCTGTTAGCTCTTGGCGCTTGGCTCTTGGCTTTTTCGGTTAGGTTCTGAGACGGTGAATCAGGGCCGTTGCCGGGGTTGAACATTGTCGCGGGATCGTTGCTAAATGGTTGCATTTACAGGCGGTTAGTTGAGTTTAATCGAAATGATATTGTACCACGGAACGAGCCGCTCATGGCAACGCTGGGAGCCTTGCGGCACCCAAAACAAAAAGCAGATTCCTCGCCAAAGAACGGCTCGGAATGACAAAAAGAAAAAAGGATCGTCTAAGGTCGGGTGATGACTTCGTTCGGTGATGAGGGGAGGACGAACTTCACGCTGCGGTTGGCGTTGGCTTGCAGAGTTTCGGGGACGTTGAGCGCCGCGAGATCGATCTTCTTGCTCCAATAGCCATCGGTGTAGTAGTCGCCACGGGCATAGAGGATGCCGTCGGCGATGGTGTAGTCGCGGACTTCTTCGCTATGTCCATCGCGAAAAATCAGAACTGCGGAGGGCAGGTTTTGCGCCGGGGATGACGCGGCCGTCGTCGGCTGGTGAGCGGAACTTGCTTGAGAATGATTGGGCGCCAACTGAAGGAGCAGGGCATCGCCATTGGCTGCGGTGCCATCCACGCGAACGTAGCGGCCGTTCTGGAGTTCGATCAGCACCGGATCACTGGATGAAGCCTGCCGGGTGGCGGGCTGGCTCATGGCTTGTGCCAGGGGATTGGAGGCGGAGCCGGTGAACTGGCGCATGGCTTCCATCAAGAACGGCGGCGGCTCGGAAGCGACGGGATAGCCGGTGGAATAGATGTCGCTGGGATCAAAGGAGTCGCCGAAAAACGGGAACGGAAGAGAAGTGTACGGTGAGGTGTAAGAGGAAGAACGGCGAGATGCGGATGTGAGGCGGTTGCGGGAGCGAGTAGCAGTTCTGCGGCCAGTGCGAGAGGCGGCGGGTGCTTTCTGCGCGACGGAGCAGGATGTTAGGGCCGCGATCAGCAATACGAAGAGAGCGCAAAAGCGCCAGAAATTTCCCGCGGGGGCAATCTTGCTGCTGGCATTTCGCGGGCGGAGCTTGCCCTGAGCTTGTCGAAGGGGGCGCCCGCGCCACACAGGAGCGTCGAAGATTGCGAGGGTACGCATCAGTTTGCCTGGGCCGAGACCGGCAATTGGAAGACAATACCACGATCATCGTCTTGCTTTTCGGTAGCCGCGAGATCGAGATCGGCGAGGGCGATCTTGCGGGGATGGCCGGGAGTTAGATCGTAGAGCGTCTGATTGACGATGGCGTAGTTGTCGACCTCGATTTGATGACCGTCTTTGAAGACGAGGATGGTCGGAGACTGCGCCGGTTCGGGATCTGGATTGGGATATGTGGCGGGCGCATTTTCTACCTGCGCTACTTCTACACTGGCTTCGGCGGACGAGGTGGAGACTGCGGGCACGTAGGAATCAGCGCTGTTTTCGCCGTCGTCGGAGACATCGGGTGCGGGAGCGGCATCGGGGGCGCTGGCATCCACGGCGTAGGGCACGGGAACAAGGTAGACGTAAGGGTAATAGGCGGGGTTGTTTACGGTGCGGGGCTGCGTGCCTCCGTTGTTGCCGTTCGGCGGGTTCGGGAGATGCGGCGGTTTGGGAGGAACCGTTACGACCGGGCTGACCGGGGCTGGAGCGCTGCGGGCCGGTAAAGGGATACTAACGGGAGCTACGCTGATGGCGTGCGCAGGGACGACGGGAACACCGTTGTTTTGAGCGGGGCAGATGGGGACAAGAACGAGTGGCAGCAGGAGTATCGCGAAGAGCGGGAGCGAAGACGGAAGCGAAGACGGAAGCGAGCGCTGCACGGCGGATTTCACCACAATAGGATACTCCAACGACGTCATGGCGCACCTCCGCTTTTACATTGTAGATCGCGTCAGGCCGGGGCGGATGCAGGGAAATTGTAGAGAATTGTGAACGGGCGAAAGTCAAGATCCTCAACACAGAGGCACAGAGGATCACGGAGGTGACTCATCCGCGGGGGATTTGGGCGAGGGCCAGTATGCTCCAGAGGATGTAGGCGGCGAGTAGTGCCCAGACGCAGGCGGTGACGAGCTGGCGAAAAGGGGTTTCCATCAGGTCGGCGAGGATGCCGGAGACGAAGATGAGGATAAAGGGGATGGAGGCGAGGAGGAATCCTGCGCCTGCGACGTGGGGATGGGCCATGCCCAGTATGGTGAACAAGAGCCCGATCAGCAGCGGAGCGGTGTTGCCGAAATAGCGGGTGCGGGGCCAGGCGATGTAAGTTGCGAAGGCGACGGGCAGGAGCAGAGCAAGTGCGGGACAGGCGCGCAGGAGTTGTAGCGCGACCTGGCGATAGACGGCGAGCACGGTGAAGCTGCGCCAGGTTGCTCCCCAGAACGAGGCGTGCTGCATTCCTCCAGAAAATGTGTGGGGCTGGAAGAAGTAGGTGGCGAAGAGAATGGCTAGACCAAGCAGGCATGCGACGGTCCAGATGGTGAAAGCTGCGCCGCGGCGGATGGGAGCGAGATAAAGCAGGAAGGCGAGGGCTAAGGGAACAACAACGATCATGGAGAACTGGGAGCCGATGGCGATGGCGAGCGAAACGCCGAGCAGAACGATGCGGCGCCAGTTCCAGAGGATAACTTCACGCGGAGCGTAAAGCGTGTGGGCAACTGCGATGGCGGTGAAGATTGCGCCGAACGATCCCCAGGCGGCAAGGATTTCAGGTTCAGTGTGCCAGACGGCGCTGGCCTGGATCATGGAAGGAGAAAAGCAGTAAAGGGTGAGGGCGAGGAATCCGCCGGAGTTTCCGCAGAGACGGCGGGCGACATACCAGAGCGAAGCGCCGAGAGCGACTCCGCAGGCGAGGAACGGAAGGCGCGGGAGCCAGCGCCAGTATGGGGAGGCGTTGGCATCGAGCAGACGCTGAGGCCAAACGAGCAGGGGCGCGGCGGTTACGAGCGAGAGGAGCGGGGAGTGCTGGGTATCGTAGGCGTCGGTTTGAGAGACCTCGATGGGGAGCGAGCCGGGGGGATCGGGGAACGGCGCACCCGCAATGCCGCCGCCGTGGAGCTGGCGCCAGCCCGCGGCGAGGCGGACTTGCTCGGCCGCGCCAGGGTTGGTAGATGCACGCAACTCGGAATGGACAAGCCACGCAGCTTGCGCCAGGAAGGCGAGGAGCAAGGCTCCAGCGAGAAACTGTGGGCGGCCGAAGCGTTCGCGGGTGAAAAATCGGGTCATAAGGCGGGACGAAGTGTTTTACCATGAGCGAGCCTGTTTGCGAGAAACTTCTACGATGGATGATAGGCGGGGCAGTTTGGCTTACGCGTTGGGCCGGTTAAGCGGGAGATCCCTTCGGCTTCGCTCAGGGCAGGCTCTTCGCTACGCCTGAAAAACGGCTCCGCTCAGGATGACAGTCGTCGTGTAATGGTCAAACCGCACCACTTCTGCGATGGGTGATAGGCGGCACGCGAAAGGCAGCGCCTGAAGGCGCGATCTGTGATGCGGTTCTTACCGGCAGGCCTAAAGAGGCTGCTGAAAAACTCGCGGTGGGCACAAAACGCGACCACGGGGGCTAAAGCCCGCATTGATTTTGCGAGCTTTACGCGGCGCTGAAGCGCCGCTCTTCCACGGTACTTCACGCATTTGTGAGTTTTTCCGCAGCCTAAAGGCATACCCTGATACGAATCGGAGGTGCTCGAGACGAAAGAGTTTGCAATGGATGATCAGAGCCACAATTCGACGAGCGAGCCGGGAGCGGTGAATCCCGAAGCGCCGACTTCGGTGCCCGCGCCGGATTTTGCGGTGCAGCCCTCGTATGTGCGGACGGTGTTTCTTGGCCCGGACGGGTTGAGGGCGGGATGGGGATTCGCGTTTTATGTGGCGATGCTTTATCTGCTGCAGTTTGTGGCCAGCCGTTGGGCTGGGTCAGTGGAATTGGGCGCGAGCGGGCTGTGGTCGATGATGCTGGAGGAGTTTGGGGTTCTGGTGGCGGCGGTGATTCCGGCGCTGGTGCTGGGCAGAGTTGAGAAGCGGCAATGGGGAGTGTATGGTTTGCCGGCGCGGCAGGCGTTCGGAAAATTGTTTTGGGTGGGTGCGGTGTGGGGATTTGCCAGCATCACGCTGCTGCTGGCGGCGATGTATGGGCTGCGAGTGTTTGAGGTGGGGCACCTGGCGATCCATGGTGCGCGGATTGTGAAGTTTGCGGTGTTCTGGGCGGGATATTTTTTGTTGGTGGGACTGTTCGAAGATTTTCTGTTTCGCGGATATTCGCAGTTCACGTTGACGCGGGCCGTTGGTTTTTGGCCGGCAGCGGTGTTGTTGTCGTGCGCGTTTGGTCTGATTCACTTGTCGAATGGGGGCGAACAGTGGAGAGGGCTGCTGGCGGCGGCGGCGATCGGATTTTTCTTTTGCTTGACGTTGCGGCGCACGGGGAGCTTGTGGTTTGCGGTGGGATTTCATGCGGCATGGGATTGGGGAGAGACGTTTTTCTATTCGGTTCCGGATAGCGGGACGGTTTTCCCGGGGCATCTGCTGAAGTCGTCGTTTCACGGGCCGGGATGGCTTTCGGGTGGCGTGGTCGGGCCGGAGGGCAGCGTGCTGTGTTTTGTGGTGATTGGGGTCGTGTGGGTGGCGTTTGCGGGAGTGTACCGGGAAGTGAAGTATCGAGTGGAGTAGAGAAAAAATCTTTCAACACAGAGGGCACAGAGGTCCGCAGGGTAAATCTCAGGTTCCCGGTTGGGAACATCCTCAAGTAGGAGATCTTCGAATCGGTTCTCCTAATATTCGCCTCGGCCTATACTCTTTTTGGTGAGTCTGAAATCCATGAGCCTCGAACCCGATCTGCTGGCGCCGCTGAAGCATTATTGGGGATACAGCACGTTTCGTCCGCTGCAGGAGCGGATTGTGCGCAGCTTGCTGGCGGGGCACGATACTTGCGTGGTGATGCCGACGGGCGGGGGAAAATCCTTGTGCTATCAGTTGCCGGCGGTGGTGTCGGAGAAGACGGCGGTGGTGATTTCTCCGCTGATCGCGCTGATGCAGGATCAAGCGACGCAGTTGGCGCAGATGGGGATTCCGGCGGCGGTGCTCAACAGCACGCTGAGCGACGCCGAGCAGACGGAGGTGATGAGCCGGGCGCGAGATGGGGCTTACCGGCTGCTGTATGTTTCGCCGGAGCGCATCGCGCGGGGCGACACGATGGGATGGTTGCAGCACGTGCCGATCGCATTTTTCGCGATCGATGAGGCGCACTGCATCTCGGAGTGGGGGCACGAGTTTCGTCCTGAATACCGGCAGTTGAGCAAGTTGCGGACGAAGTTTCCGGATCGTCCGATTGCGGCGTTTACCGCGAGCGCCACGCGGCATGTGCGGCACGACATTCTGGCGCAATTGCAATTGCGCAATCCTGACAAATACATTGCCAGCTTTTACCGGCCGAACCTGCGCTATTTGGTGCGCGAGTGTGCGGGGCTGGAACAGATGGAGATGCTGGTGAATGCGCTGCATAGTTACGCAGGCAGCAATGTGATCGTTTACTCTCCGACGATTAACCGGGTTGAGGAAACGGTAGATTTTCTGGAAGATCTCGACATCGCTGCGGTGGGATATCACGGCAAGATGGGCGCCGACGACCGGCGGCGCAACCAGGAACGATGGATGTCGGACGAAGTGCGCGTGCTGGTGGGGACGATTGCTTTCGGATTGGGCATTAACAAGGCGGCGGTGCGTGCGGTGATTCACTTGTCGCTGCCGAAATCGATTGAGCAGTACTACCAGGAGGCTGGGCGCGCGGGGCGCGATGGCGCGATGGCGGATTGCGTTTTGTTGTGGCAGAAGAAAGACGCGGGGCTGCTGGGATTTTTTGCGAATCAGATTACCGATGCGGCGGAGCGTGAGCGGGCGTGGGAGCGGTACAGAATTATCCGCGAGTTTGTGGAGTCGAAACGCTGCCGCCACCGGCAGATTTGCGGGCACTTTGGGGAAGCTCCGAAGTGGGAGACGTGCGACGCTTGCGATGTGTGTGGGAGCGCGGCGGAGTGGATGGTGAAGCCGGTGGCGCTGGCGGGCAAAGTGGCGGGCAGGAAGCGGTTGCCGTTGCAGCCGGTTGCGGCTCCGGCTGCGGGCACCGAGGCGGAACAGTTGCGGGAGTATTTGCGGGAGTGGCGGCGAGTGATGGCGAAGGAGAAGAACGTCCCCGCGTATATTGTGCTGCACGATTCTTCTCTGGAAGAAATTTGCCGGCGGCAGCCGAAGTATTTTGCGGAGCTGCTGGAAATTCCGGGAATCGGGGAACGCAAGGCGGAGGTGTATGGGCAGCCCATCCTGGATGCACTGGAACGGTACCGGCAAGGGGCGCGGGCAGCCGGCGGTGAGAGCAAAATCAAGCCGGCCGATGAGACTTTGCGATTGCTGGGCGAAGGCAAAACCCTAGAAGAGATTGCGCAGATGCGGGGACGGCAAGTGTCGACGATCGTTAGCGCGGTTGCGAACCTGCTGGAGACGGGGCAGGTGGAGTTTCAGTCCGGTTGGGTGAGCAAGGAGAAGCAATCGGTGATTGAAGCGGCGTGCGCGCGGGCGGGGATGGAGCGGCTGAAGGCTCTGAAGGATATTGTGCCGCCGGAGATTACCTATGACGAGATTAAGTTGGTGGTGGGGAGATTGCGGCGGGAGGAGAGCCGGAGTAAGACTGATATTCCTGCGTAAGAGCTGGGAGTCGTCGCCCTCAGCGGCTAAAGCCGCATTCATCTGACAGCACTTTACGGCACGGCTGAAGAGGCTGGGGGAAAAATTGGGGTGGAATATTCGATCCGGCGGCTGAAGCCGCGGTTGATTTTATTGGGCTTTTGCGGCGCGACTGAAGTCGCGCCCTTTCAGGGCGGTCCGCGAATCGAGTTTTTTCCGCACCCGCTGAGGCAGCGCCCTTCCCGGTCATTCTGATTTGTCCAGATCGAGGACAAGCTTGGCGGCGTCCTGGCCGGAGCGGACGCAATCGGGGACGCCGATGCCGCGGTAGCCGTTGCCGGCGAGCGCGAGTTTCGGCAGCTGCTGGCGCAGGCGCTCGATTCGGTCGAGGCGTTCGAGGTGGCCGACGCCGTACTGCGCCATGGCGGACTTCCATTTGTAAACGCGCGCGAAGAGCGGTGCGGCGCGGAGGCCGAGTATCTGCTGCAGTTCGTTGCGGACGACGGCGATGATGGCGTCGTCGGAAAGCTGCCAGATGCTTTCCGCAGTCGATCCGGCGAAGAAGCAGCGCAGCAGGGCGCGATCTTCGGGGGCGCGGTGAGGAAATTTGTTGTGGACGAAAGTCGCGGCCAGCAGGCGTTTGCCTTCACTGCGGGGAACGAGAAATCCAAAGCCGGGTGGGAGCGACTGGCGGACTTCGCGATCGTAACCGAGGCCGACGGTGATGGAGGAACTGTAGCCGATGGCGGCGAGTTCGGCGGAGAGAGCGGGGCTCGTGATCGAGAGGATGCGCGCGGCGGCGTGAGTGGGCAGGGCGAGAATCACGGCATCGAAGTGATCGGATTTCAATCCCGCCGACACCGTCCAGCCTCCGGCTTCGCGTTGAATGGATTGCGCCGGCGTGTTGGCGAGCAATGAAGCCTGGCTGAGCCGCGGCACAAGCGTTTCGACGAGCTGCTGCATGCCGTTCTTGAGAGATGTGAAAAGCGGAGGCGCAGGTTTGTTTGCCGGCCGCTGCATTTTTTGGCGGGCTGCGAGCATCGCGCGGCCCAGACTGCCGTGAGTGCGCTCCATTTCTGCAAACCGGGGCAGGACGGCGCGCACGCTGAGGCTGGCGGCTTCTCCGCCGTAGACACCGGAGAGCAGCGGGTCGGCGAGGCGGTCGACCATTTCGGCGCCGTAATGGCGCTCAACTAAAGACGCGACGCTTTCATCGGCTTCGGCGGCGCGCGGTGGATGGAGTAATTCCCGGGCCATGCGGAGTTTTGTGGTCCAGGAAAAAAGCGGCGAGAGGCCAGTGGGCAGGATCTTCGTGGGGACCATGAACATGAGGCCGTCGGGCATGGGGATCAAGCGGCCGCGGACGAGGATGTAGGTTTTGCGATCGGCGTCGTTCGAGCCGATGAGCTGATCGCCGAGGCCGAGGGTACGGCAGAGATTGGCAGCCCAGGGTTTTTCGGTGATGAAGGAGTCGGGCCCGGCTTCGACGATGCAGCCCTGGATGCGCTCCGTGCGGAGGACGCCGCCGAGATGGGGCGAGGATTCGCAGAGCGTGTATTCGACGGTACCGGCGCGGCGATGCTCTTCGAGGGCGAAAGCGGCGGCGAGTCCGGAAATGCCGCCGCCGATGATGGCGATGCGAATCATGAGTGGTAATTCACTGTTCCGCGGCTGAACGGTAGACACAAAATACGACCACCAGGGCTGAAGCCCATTCTTTCAGGCGCTTTATGCGGCGCTGAAGCGCCGCTCTGCCACGGTACTGCACGCACGGTACCATGCCTCCCTATATAGTTTCTACGCAGACGAATATTCTTGCACGAGGCGGGCTAGATTTTTCACGTTTTCGACTGGGGTTTCGGGCAGGATGCCGTGGCCTAGATTGAAGATGTGGCCCGGGCGTCCGGCGGCGAGGCGAAGAATGTGTTCGGCGCGAGACTTCAGTTCTTTCCAGTCGGCGAAGAGCAGGACGGGATCGAGATTACCCTGCACGCCGCAGCGATGGTTCAGGTCGCTCCAGCCTTTATCGAGCGGGATGCGCCAGTCCAGGCCGATGACTTCGGCGCCGGTTTCATTCATCGCGGGAAGCAGCGTGGCGCTGCCGGTGCCGAAATAAATGATGGGCGCTCCGGTCTTTTGCAGGTGTTTGACTAAGCTGGTTACGTGCGGGAGCACATAGCGGCGGTAGTCTTCCACGCTGAGGCAGCCGACCCAGCTGTCGAAAATCTGGATGACATCGGCTCCGGCTCGGACTTGGGCGGCGGAGTACTCGGCGGTGACCTCCACCAGCTTGCGCATCAACTCATGCCAGTCGGCGGGCGCGTTGTACATCATCGTCTTAGCGTGTAGGTAGTGACGGGAGCCGCCGCCTTCGATCATGTAGCTGGCGAGGGTGAAAGGTGCCCCACAAAAACCGATGACCGGAAGTTTGCCGGCGAAATGCTTTGCGACCAGGCCCACGGCTTCGGACACATAGCCGAGATCAGCGGCGCGGTCGGTGCGGAGTTGGGCAACGTCTTCCGTGGTCCGGACGGACTTCTCGATGACGGGGCCTTCTCCGGCGGAGAAATGGAAGGGCAGGCCCATGACTTCGAGAGGAAGAAGCAGGTCGGCGAAGACGATGGCGGCGTCGACTTGCAGAATTTCCGCGGCGGTGATCGTGACTTCGGCGGCGAGCGCAGGGTTCTTGCAGATTTCCAGCAGCGAATGCCGCTTGCGAACGGCGCGGTACTCGGGCATGTAGCGTCCAGCCTGGCGCATGAACCAGACGGGAGTGCGGTCGACGGGCTGGGACTTGCAGGCACGAACGAAGATGGAATCCGGGGCGGACATCCGACCAACTACTGTAGCATTCTTGGATGGGCCTTGGCATGGCAGGCATGGGGTTTAGCTCTGGGCTTTCTGCCTGGTTGAAGAAACTCCAAACGCTCTTTGCGGCTTTCTTGCTGGTCGTGCTCGGGGCGGCGTGGCAGGCTCCGGGAGCAGCTACGGGACAAGCTGAAAAGACTGCGCCGCCTACCTTTTATAAGGATGTTCTCCCAATCCTCCAGGACAAATGCCAGAGCTGCCACCGGACTGGAGAACCAGCGCCGATGCCGCTGGTGACGTACGAGCAGACGCGGCCCTGGGCGGGGAAAATTGCGGCCGCGGTGGAGATGAAGATGATGCCGCCGTGGTTCGCCGATCCGCGATACGGACGTTTTTCTAATGATCCATCGTTGAGCGCGGAGGAGATCGCGACCATTGGGGCATGGGCAAACGCTGGAGCGCCCGCAGGGGATGTGCGCGATGCGCCTGCACCGCGGACCTGGAGTGAAGGGTGGAATATTCCGCAACCGGATTTTGTCGTGAAGATGCCGAAGCCGGTGCAGATTCCGGCGCGGGGCGAAGTGGAATATACGTACGAGATTGCGGCTACGCATTTTACCGAGGACAAGTGGGTGCAGATGGTGGAGGTGCGGCCCTCGAGCGCGGCGCACGTACACCATGCGGTGGTGTACATCCGGCCTCCGGATTCGCCGTGGCTGCGGCATGCGCCGGTGGGAGAGCCGTTCACGGCGTCGATGCTGAGCGATCCCGAGGAACGCCGGCAGGCGCATGAGACCACCAGCGATCTGCTGCTGGTCTACGCGCCGGGGAGCGCGCCAGATCGCTGGGCAGACGGGATGGCAAAGTTTGTGCCGGCGGGATCGGATCTGGTGTTTCAGATGCACTACACGACGAACGGCGAGGCGGCGAGCGATGAGACGAGCGTTGGACTGGTGTTCGCGAAGAATCCGCCGAAGCAGAGGGTGATCACGCTGCAATTGAATAATCACGCGCTGATGATTCCGCCGGGGGCGGAAGATTTTCGCGTGGAGGTAGAAGGAACGCTGCCGAACGATGCGACGTTGCTGAGTCTGTTTCCGCACATGCACCTGCGGGGGAAGCGGTTTGAATACGACATTGTGCATGATGATGGAAGTGTGGAGACGCTGTTGCGGGTGAGTTATCACTTTCACTGGCAGCTGAGTTACAGGCTGGCGGAGCCGCGGGAATTGAAGGCGGGGACGAAACTGCGGGCGGTGGCGTGGTATGACAATTCGAAGAACAATCCGCACAATCCCGATCCAGAGAAGATGGTGACGTGGGGCGACCAGACATCGGAAGAAATGATGGTGGGTTTTTTTGATGTGGCGGTGCCGGTGGGGATGGACAAGTGGAAGTTTTTTATTCGGCAGGGAGACCATTGAGCGATCGGGTCATCGGGTGATCGGGTGATCGGGCGATTGAAAAGCTTGGGAGCACTTTCGACAGTCCATACGAATTTTTGCGGTACGAAGTTTTGATAGACTTTCCAGATTCCAAGCGGAGGCGAAAAGAATGAACGGGAAGAGACCCATCGAGCTGCGCTCGATTGGACAGCCGGGGGCGTGCCCTGAGCCTGTCGAAGGGGCGGCTGTCCCCACATTTATTATTTGGATTGCAGCGATCTTTGTAGTTTGTGCAGTCGTGGCTGGCGGAGCGAGGGCTCAGTCGGGCGCTGCTCCGGCGGCGGTGGCCGGGCCGAAGAAGGCAGAGGAGCAATTCAAGAATATCCAGACGCTGAAGGGGATTCCGGCGGATCAGTTGATTCCGGCGATGCAGTTCATCACAGCGTCCCTGGGTGTGGAGTGCGAGTTTTGCCACGTGCAGGGCGCATTCGAGAAAGACGACAAGAAGCCGAAGCAGACGGCGCGAAAGATGATGGAGATGATGTTTGCCATTAATAAGGATAACTTCGAGGGACATCGCGAAGTGACCTGCTATTCGTGCCACCGCGGGAGTGTCGATCCGGTGGGGACGCCTTTGGTGATGACGGCGGAGCCGAAGCCGGGCGTGGAGGAGGCGAAGAATTCCGAAGGCGGGGAGACGATAGAAGTAGGCGGGCCGGGCGCGGATGAGTTGATTGATAAGTATCTGCA
The DNA here is from genome assembly GCA_003140075.1 of Acidobacteriaceae bacterium. Lineage (GTDB taxonomy): Bacteria > Acidobacteriota > Terriglobia > Terriglobales > Acidobacteriaceae > Sulfotelmatobacter. The sequence continues at coordinate 16,810 of PLIO01000165.1, forward strand.
AGCGGTCGGCGGGGCGGCCGCGATCGATAGGATTACGAGCCGGGTGATGAAGGGCACGATCACGTTTGGCGACAGAAACGTTCCAATCGAGATTTTTTCGAAGGATCCGGACAAGAGGGTGTCGTTCACACACACGCCGGACGGCGAGAGTATCACAGCTTTTGACGGACATGAAGGATGGTTGGGGACTCCGGGACATCCGGTGCGCGAGATGCATGGGCCGGACATCGACGGGGCATCGATGGATGCGGATCTTCACTTTGCGGCGCACTTGAAGCCGATGTTCAGCGAGGCGAAGGTTCGAGGCAGGGAGAAGATCGGAGATCACGAGGCCTATCTGGTGGTTGGGCAGCGCGAGGGTAAGCCGCCGCTGCGACTTTATTTTGACGATAAGTCTGGGCTGCTGGTAAGGCTGGTGCGATATGGGGAGACGCCGCTGGGACGGTTGCCGACGCAGATCGACTATGCCGACTACCGGGAAACGGGCGGAGTGAAGATTTCGTTTCGCTGGACGCTGGCGCGGCCGGGTGGGCGGTTCACGATTCAGCTGAGCGACGTGAAGCAGAATATTCCGGTGGACGATGCGAAGTTCGCCAAGCCGCCAGCGCCTCCTGAGGAACCAAAGGGCCCTACGAAATAAACGGTGTGTGCTGCCCGGTGGCCTCGCCAAATCTAAGGTGGTACCATCCCCTACGAACAATATGACTAGGCTCGGAGTGGTCCCATCATCCTTATTGTTGATATTGCTGGCGCAGGGGTTGATCTGCGCGGCGCAGACTCCAGTGCAGCCTATGACGCAGCATACGATTGTGCTGCACGCGGCGCGCCTGCTCGATGTGAAGGGTGGGCGCATAGTGAAGCCGGGGGAAGTTCTGGTGCAGGGTGAACGGATCGTCGAAGTGGGTGCATCGGTGAAGCGGCCGGCGGGTGCGGAAGTGATCGATCTGGGGGACCGCACGCTGATGCCTGGGTTGATCGATGCGCACGTGCATTTGTTTCTTCATCCTGGAGCGGAGGATCTGCAGACGGTGCAGGAATCTGTGCCGCAGCGCACGATCATGGCGCTGCTGGCGGCGCGGGACGACTTGATGGCCGGTTTTACCGCGGAACGCGACATGGGAACCGAGGGCGCAGGGTCGGCCGACACGGCGGTGCGCAATGCGATTAATGATGGGCTGGTTCCGGGGCCGCGGTTGCGCATCAGCGGGAATGCGATCAACATTCTGGGCGGACACGAAGACGCGATTGGCTACAATCCGGCGCAGCACGTGTTGTCGAACGCCGATTACGCCAATAATAAGGACGAGTTGGTTGCGGTGATGCGCCAGCAGTTTAAGGAAGGCGCGGATTTCATCAAGATTTATGAGACCGGTCCGGATACGGTGAACGAGGGCAAGTTTTCCACGATCTATCAATACACGGAAGCGCAACTGAGCGCGGCGGTGGAGGAGGCAGCGCGCGTGGGTAAGCGCGTAGCGGTGCATGCCACGGGCGAACCGGGAACGCTATTTGCGGCACAGGCGGGAGTGGCTTCCATCGACCACGCGAATCAGTTGGGTGAAGAGACGATGCGGCTCATGCGGGAGAAGCAGATCTTCGCGGTGCCGACTTTTACCATCTTCGAGTATTTTGCCGATCATGCGGCTACGCCGGCACAGGCCGCGCACGAACGGCAGATGCTCGAGGTGAAGGTGCGCGATTTCGGCGAGCAAGTCGCGGCAGGGGTTCCGATGGCGGTGGGGTCTGACGTGGGACCGTTCCCCCATGGTACGCAGGCGCGGGAACTGGTGCTGATGGTGAAGTTCGGCATGACGCCGCTGGCGGTGTTGCAGGCCGATCTGCTGAATGGCGCGAAGCTGCTGGGTTGGGACGCGCAGATTGGAGCTTTGGCGCCGGGATATTTCGCCGATGTCATCGCGGTTGCGGACGATCCGCTACAGGACATTAGCGCGGTGGAGAATGTTTCGTTCGTGATGAAGGGTGGGGTGGTTTACAGGAAGTGAGACGTCAGAAAGTGAATCCAGCGCCTGAAGGCGCGGCCTCGCGGGGATACTTACGGCATGCCTGAAGGCATGCCCTGATACGAATCGCTCCTACAAAAATAGAACAGAGAGAGTTGGGTCTAGGTCAGGAAGTTCTGATGATCTAATACGCTCGGCTCGAAGCGGATGTTCTCCACCGGAAGAGCAGAATAGTGAGCCCTGAAAATAGCAGCACGGGGGGAATCAGCAGAACGATGATTCCTCCCTGCAAGGCATGAATGACGGGCTTGCCGCCGCCGGCAACAGTCGTGTAGCACATGGCACAGCTCTGGGCATAGAGCTTATGTCCTGCACCGAATACCACGCAGAAGCCGATCAGCTGAACGAGTGCCAATCGGATCCGTGGTGTTTTGAGCTTTCCTAGCCGGCCATTCATAATGCAATTTCCTTTCGGCGCCTCGCTTCGCTCGACTGGACGGCCCCTTCGGCTTTGCTCAGGGCAGGCGAGGCGGCTGTCCCCACACGTGCTAGGGCACTACACGTTACTGAATCAGCGATCGCATATGCGCGAGCCGCGAACTGTCCGCGAAGATCATTGTCATCATAAACAGAACGAAGACCAGCGCCGGAATCAGCGTCACAAAAAGGCTTGCCCGCTCATAGCGCAGGTGCATGAAGTAGGCAATAATCAACGCCGCTTTAAACACGGACAAGACCATTAAGATGCTGAGCATGGTCTCCAAGGGCAAGTCACGATAAGCGAGAACCAACTCCAAGACCGTCAAGCCGAGCAAGCCAAACCACACCGAGAAGATGATCTTATTTCCAGCAGTTTCCGCGTGCTCCATGTGTTCCATGTCTTGATCCCGTATCCTTTCCTATCCTAGGCCGTTTTCGCGGACAGCAAGTAAACCAGCGGGAAGATGAACATCCACACCAAATCGACGAAGTGCCAGTAAAGGCCGCTCACTTCCACATCCACGGCTGAGAACTTTCTCCGCCCAAAACCGACGGCGACGATCAGCAAATAGATAACCCCAATGGTGACGTGAAGCATGTGAAGCCCGGTCATGGTAAAGAATGCGGCGCCGAACATAGGTGTGCCCCAAGGGTTTTGAAAAGGACGGACACCCTCCCCGATGAGGCCTAGCCACTCGCGAATATGCAGAATGTCAAAAATCACGCCGCCCAGAGCAGTGGCCAGCAGCCATCCTACCGCGCCGCTCACCTTGCCCAAGGCTGAGGCTCTGACACCCAGAACCATGGCTACGCTGCTGGAGAGCAGCACAAAAGTCATAACGGTCGCGTTGACGATACTCGGCGTCCCGAACGGCCGCGGCCAATCTGCGGACGCGAGCCGCAAATAGCCATAAGCAAAAATTACGGCCGAGAAAGTGATCGCATCAGAAACAATAAACAACCACATTCCCAGTTTTTTCGAGGGTACGGCGTAAGGCAGCGCCGCGCCACCCCAGAGCGGGGCATCGTGACCATCATGAACTGTTGCTGCCGAAAGTGGACCGCTTGAATGAGACATGTTCTTGCTCGCCTCGTCCTGAATTTACTGTGTCGCAGTGCTGCGACAGTTCAACTAACTCCTTGCCGGCTGCCCGGCGGGATCAGTCTGCATGACGTAGTCCTTCCCGTTCTTTACGTCTCCGTATTCATAAGCATCCTGATAAACCACCGGAACCTTGCCTCCGAAATTATCGAAGGGTGGTGGAGACGGCACGGTCCATTCCAGAGTCGTGGACTCCCAGGGGTTCTCAGTTGCCTTAGGCCCCTTGTACATGCTCCAGAAAAGATTGAAGAAGAAGATGAACTGGGTCGCGCCGGTGATGAGCGCCGCGACGGTCATGAATGTGTGCACTGGCATGAGGTGTTGCATACTGTCTTCGACAAAACCCGAGTAGCGGCGAGGCATGCCTTCAAGGCCAATAAAGTGCATCGGCAGGAAGATGCAGTAGACGCCGACAAAGGTGATCCAGAAATGGATATGGCCCAACGTTTCGTTCAGCATGCGGCCAAACATCTTCGGGTACCAGAAGTAAGTACCGGCGAACATGCCGAAGATGGCCGCCACTCCCATGACCATGTGGAAATGCCCCACTACGAAGTAGGTTCCGTGGAGAAAGATGTCGAGCGAAGGCTGCGCCAGGAACATACCACCCAGGCCTCCGGTCACAAACACCGAGACGAAGCCCAAGGCAAACATCATGGAAGTGGTGAAGCGTAGCCTGCCACCATAGACGGTTCCCAGCCAGATGAGCGAGATGATGGTGGCAGGTATGGTGATAATCAATGTCGGGACGGAGAACAGGAAGCCGGAATAGGGGCTCATCCCGCTGAGGAACATGTGATGACCCCAGACGGTGAAGCTCAGGAAACCGATCGACAAAAGGCAGCCCACGACTAACTTGTAGCCGAGAACAGGCTTGCGGGAGAAAACCGAGAGCACATGCGAGATCACTCCGAAGCCGGGGACGATTGCGATGTACACCTCGGGATGCCCGAAGAACCAGAACAGGTGTTGCCACAGCAACGGAGATCCTCCGGAGTGGTTCTGGAGCTTTCCATTCACCAAAAGGCCGGCCGGAAGGAAGAAACTGGTTCCCGCATTTCGATCAAGGATGAGCAGAACGCAGGCCGCAAATAGAACCGCGAAGCTCAGCAGGCTAAGGATGGCGGTAATGAGCCAAGCCCAACAGGTCAGCGGCATACGCATAAGCGTCATGCCCTTGCAACGCAAATCGACCGTGGTGACGATGAAATTCAAGGCGCCGAGCAAAGAGCCTATACAAAAAAGTGCGATCGAAACCGCCCAGAGATTCTGACCCATTCCGAGGCCAGGACCGGCGTCGCTGCCCGCGGCGCTGAGCGGAGGATATGCCGTCCAGCCGGAGATCGGAGGACCGTCTTTGACGAACAATGTGAGGACCAGGGAGCATAGGGCTAAAAACGTCACCCAGAACGAAAGCATGTTCAAGACAGGGAAGGCCATGTCTTCGGCGCCAATCTGAATGGGCAGCGCATAGTTGCCGAATCCGGCCTGGGGCGCCGTAGTCAGCACGAAGAACACCATCAGTGTGCCGTGGATCGTCAGCAGGGACAGGTAGTACGCGTCCGTTATCACGCCCCCCGGCGCTCCGGTGGGCGAAAAGGCACCCAATCCCCAAATGTGAAGGCTTGGCCAAACCAAGTGAATCCGCACCAGCCACGAAAGGACCATTCCCACGAAGACCGAAAAGATCGCGAGGAAGTAGTACTGCTTGCCAATCACTTTGTGGTCGACGCTGAAGATGTACTTGCGGATGAAGCCGGTTGGCGCCGTGTGGTGGTGCTGGTGTACTTCCGTGGGCATGTTTTCCATTGTGAGTTACCTTCCCTGCGCCAGAGCGCCTTGGTGACCGCTGTCGCCAGAAATCATCACTGCAAGCTGGCTTGCTGGACCAGCCACTTCTGATAGTCCTCCTCCGACATCACTTCGAGGAAGGCCCGCATATTGTAGTGGCCGAGGCCACAAAGCTGGTTGCAGGCGATATCGTACTTGCCGATCTTGGTCGGGGTGAAGTGCAAAGGAATCTGCATCCCGGGAAGCATATCCTGCTGGATGCGCATTTCCCGGATATAGAACCCGTGATCCATATCCTTGGAGTTCAGCAGCAACTCCACCGGCTTGTTGACCGGAACGGCAATTTCCGCGGTCACAATATCGTCTTTGGAGGCGGGATCGGATGGGTCGATGCCGAAGAAATTCGCGCTGGCTTCGTCAATCTTATCGGTGTGGATGGGGCCGAACTTGCCGTCGGGTCCGGGATAGCGAAAGTAGAAAGCAAACTGTCCGGCGAGCACTTGAACCTGGAGAGAATCGGCCGCAGGCGGAGTAAAGTACATGGCAGCCCAAACTTTCTGCCCCACAAACTCGAGTAGGATAATCTCCGATCCGACATAAACGAAGGCGAGGACGAGCAGCCATTTAACCCCGCCCGGGAAAATGCGAATCGGACGGGTATCGCCCTTCCGCTCTCCGTATTTCCAGGCAAAGACAGCCAAACCCAACTGAGCCAGGATGAATCCAATGGCTGCGCCGACGAAGGTCTCGGTGAACTGGTGGTCCATCGCTCCGCCGTGAGCCGAGGCAACCTCGGGAAACCACCAATGGTGTGAGACAAAGATTGCAACGGAGACGGCGGTGATAATGGTCAGCACTACGGCGAACGCTTTGCCCATGGTTACTATCTCCCGCTGACAGACTTAGCTGCTTCCTTGAATAGGTGCCCAACAGGGATAGCTCGTAAGCCGTCCGTCGTCCCGGGTTGCCCCTGTCTATGTTGTTCGACTACCGGAAAAACCACATCAGAGCAAAAATGTAGATCCACAACAGAAACATGAAATGCCAATACCAGGCAGTCACGTCCACGACGATGCGCCGCGATTCAAGCGGCTTATGGAGCAGGGAAACAGCTGCGGCGTAGAGCAATACCAGCATGCCGCCCATCAGGTGAACGGCGTGACTAGCGGTGAGCAAATACACGAACGAACTGCTGCCGCTGGTTGCCAGGTAAAAACCGCGGTCGGCCAGCACGCGCCAGGCCATCCACTGGCCAGCCAGAAAGCCGCTACCCAGCACAACCGTGATTCCAAGCCAAGGAATGCCTTTTCCCGAATCGAGAGAAACACCAGGAATTGAGCCAACCCGAGCCAATGCGGCCTGCCGGGTGATCTGCCGGCGGGCGAGTTCTGCCGCAATACTGCTGAACAGGAGCAATCCGGTGTTCACCAGGAGCAGCGCAATGGGTAAGTTGACCGGGATCCAATCACGAACGTAGGTGTTGGTTTTTACATCCAGCGTGGGCAAGCCCTGACGCACAACATAGGCGCTGGTAAAGGCAACAAACAGCATTACTATGGCGGCAATGGCAACGGCCAGTCCGAGGCGGGCGCGCCGCAGACGCGACCCATAGTCTGGAGACCCCCCACCGCGCCCCTCGTCGCCACCGCCACGGTAAACGGGAGGAAGCGAGCTGCCCCCACCCTTACCGGTTTTGGGCACGTGCACCGTTACTGGGGGACTCAGAGTTGCCATGGTATAACCGATTCCCGCTTCTCTACTTCTTCCCTGGTTCTCTACTTCGCCTTAAAGGTGAAATCGGCAGTTGCCGACGCGCCAGCGGCCACCGTGACTTTTTGCGTTTGGGTGCCGGATTGTTCCTGCCATGCCGTCACGGTGTAGCTTCCGGGCGGCACGCCGGTGATAGTGTACTTGCCGTCCGCATCGGTGGTTGCGTAAGGCCCTTTGACCACGACGAACCAGCCGTGCATCCAGGGATGGATATTGCACTGTACTGGAATCACTTCGGGATTTTTCCAGCTCTTCTCGATCGCCGGCGCTCCCGGTGGTTGCGACTGATTCCATCCGACATTGTTCATCGGGTTGGGCAGCGGATGAATGTTATGGGCCGTCTGATCGCTGGTAGTCACCTTAAATGCCTCGCCGGTGTCCAGCGCTAACACATGCGGCGTATAGACGCAGTTCTTTTGATTGAATACCGGCACGGCAGTCGAGACTTGGGCGCTGCCGGTCCAGCCCTCGATATAGAGGACTACATTCTCCAATCCTCCGTCGGCGCCAACCACATAGGTTTCCAGGTGGGCGGGATCGCTGGCATGGGCCTTGACACAATAGGGATCTTTCGACATATCGATGCCCTTCATATGAGGAGCTGCGCCATCGAGCTTGACCGTTCCAGTGATCTTGCCTTCTCCGGCGGCGTTGACTTTCTGACCCAGGATTAGTGCTCCACAACATACCAGCACTACCGCCGATAGTACAACCGCGTAGTTCTTCCGCTTCGTCATAAATAAGTTCTCCTTAGGTTGACCTCAATGCCTGTACTATTTGTGCCCTATTGTTGTCCCGCAGGGGCGTTTGGATCAACCGGTTTCAGAGCAAGCTGTTTGGCCAACCCTTTCTCCTTGCTCTTCTGAGCCATAAAGGTCCGCAGATAGAAGACCAAGTCCCATGCTTCCTCGGGCTTGATGTTGTCGGCGAACGACGGCATAGGAGTGCCATCCAAGCCGGTCATAAATATCCGGTAAATATCCTGATCGGTGTCGCCGCACTTCGGGCGGGAGCCGTCGGTAAAGTTGAAAGGCGCGATCGGCCGGCCGAGATCGTCGGTGAGGGTCGAGGCTGACGGCCCGTTGGCCATGCCTTGGACGCCATGGCACTTCCAGCACTGTACCCGGGCAAATACATCGCGTCCCGCTTTGATGCGCTCCGCAGTAACTTCGGGTTCAGGGGGAACGGTGATTGGGGTTCCGGGTTTTTCGCCAGCCCAGCGGGGAGAGAAGTGCTTCACCCAGGCCACGAGGTCGGCGCGCTCCTGCTTGCTTAAGGTGTTCCATTGCGGCATGTTGGAGCGGTCGAAGCCGCGAGTGATGGCGTCGTAAAGATCCTGGTCGGTAGGCAGGGTTCCGGTGGGTGTAGAGCGGCACTTGAAAACGCCCAATTGGAAGTTGCGCGGCTTTTGGTACATGGGGGCGTCCATCCAAACAGCGTTCTCGCCCTCACCGTCACCCAGCGTGCCATGGCAGCCGACGCAGTATCTGCGGTAGGATGCCGCAGCATCCTTGGCGCGTCCGGTCACGTTTCCGACGTGGCTTTCCGCGTTCAGTGTTTTCTCCAAGTCGAACTGCGTGAGCTGCGCCCAGGAAGTCAACGGCAGCGCCAAAACCGCAGCTGCGCCCAGCAAAAGCGACCATTTCCGCAATCTTGTTCGCATGTCTATCCCTCTCTAGAAATCGAAGTCAAGTCCCATCAGTATTTCGCTGGTGTTGATGTTGGTAAGCGCTCCGGTCACAAGATTTGCAGGCCCGGTGCCATCCTGGTGCAACCAGTTGTATTCGTTGTGCCAGGCCAGGCCAGCGCGGCTGGACATGAACGGGTTGTAGCGGAAGCCGATGGTATAGCTCGTGATATTGCCGAAGTTAGACGGAGTCGCCCCAACGGCCGTATACGTGCCGCTGCTGGACTGCAGACATGCCGTGCAGGCCGCCCCATTCGCCTGCTGCGACATCTTTTCCACCTCGTAGCGGCCGATGAAGATCAACTGCGGACTGTAAACATAGTGGCCTTCGAAGGTGGCGCCGTTCCAACTGGGCGCCTGCGCTCCCATCGGAAGAGCTGTACCGGGAACGTTGTTCGCAGGGCAACCGGCCTGAGGGCTTGAGCAGGTGGCTGTAGTGCCTCCATTGCCATCGGTGAGGATTGCGTTGCCGTAACCCTGACCGAACCATACGTTATCCGAGCCATGCTGAGTCACAACCGTAAGATCGAGATGCGGGCCAAAATAAAATTGTCCAACGAATCCCTCGCGGCTGTAGCTCTTGTTGGCAATTCCGGAGCCACCGAGGGGAACCCCGCCTTGGGTCAGATAGTAGGTTGCCGCTTCTCCGGCCATGGCGTAGAAGCCGACACGCTGCACTCCCAGCCTGCCCAGATCAAAAGCCTGGCTGCCAGCAAAGAAACCGGAGTAGGAGTTGGCTCCAGTACTAAGGTTGACGTTGCCATCACTCGAGCTGACGAGGGAGGCGGAAATTCGCGTCCGGTCATCCGCCGAATGCCCCAGGTACTCGATGCCGAGCTGGTTGTCGCCGATCTGCCCAAAGATGTTGCCGTCACCTTGCGGGATGAAGTGGTAGGTCTGGTAAATGCCGCCATTGCCGGTCAACGTGAGAATGCGCTTTTCAGAAAGCAGGTTGTCGAGTTCGAACCGGCCCAGCTTGAAATTGAACCAGGAGCTGTGAAAGATGTTATCGAAGCGCACAAAGACCTGCTCAAAGTGAAAAGCGCCGGTGGGGTCGGAGGATGGAAGCAGGTAGAAGGAGACGTTCTTCTCCAGAGTTCCACCGGTGTGGAAGTCGAGACCGCTCAAGTCAAAGCCGGAAGTGGAGACGCGCTGGACGGCCTGCCCGCCGTCGGGCGCTCCGGCCGTATATGTGTCCACCTGGACCTTGCCGACGCTGACGCGGTGCCAGATGGGCGTGATGCGGAAGACCACCGGCCAATAGCCCGGATTCTGCCAGATCGGAGCATCGCGATCGTTCATGAGCTGGTAGCCGTTGTCTTTGAACTTTTGTCCAAAGTAGTTCAGCATCGGCCAGGACTCGTGGCAGGCCGAGCAGCGCAGACCGTATTTGCGGGCGAACGCGGGCAGGGCGTGCGCCGGCTGGCTGCTGGTCAACACAACAGGGATGACAGCCATCGCCAAGAGAAACACAGACATCGCTGAGCGAAACAACTTGCTAAGACGGGAACTCTTCGAAACGCGCATGGCCGGACTCCTCGGCATCAAATCGAGATCTGATTCTGGAAAACGCATTCCCACAAAAAGCGATAAGGCCGCGATAATACCAAAAAATAAGGCTGCGAACGATAAACACTTTTGTTCATGGTATCGAAATAGAAACCGTGTTCTGGTCCTACCACCGTACCGGGGCGGAATCCTACTACGGTCGAAACCAAAAGTTCAAGAGGTTTTACAAATTTTTTACAACGTCGGCCGGACAGATGTGTTATCAGCCGCGTTCGATGCCAAATCCATGGCCAGGGTTGACAGCCTTGCACCCGGAGTACGAGACTCTGGGAGGTCACACGGAGATCACAGTGGATCGGCAGATGGATTTTCGAGGTTCGGGTTCGGGCCGGGAGGGTTCGGCGGGAAGCGGCACGAGTGGCGTGATTCGCTTGGCGCGCCGCCGTTGGCCCGCTGGACACTGGGCCTGTGCGCGCGCCGGGGGCCGGATTGCCATGGTTTTCCTGCTGCTCGCAGCGGCGCTTCCTTCAGCTGGCCGCACCAAAGACAAGCTGGTTTATGGCGAAGGGCTGATCGTCAACATTGCGTTGCCGGAGAGCGAAGTGGAACAAGTTGTGCAGGACGTGGCGGAGAACGGCGTCATCCGGGGAACCAAGGAATACAACAAGGACGAGTTTATTTCGGGCGCGAAGGCCGCCACTACCTCGCATGTGTTCACCCCATGGAAGGAGGCGGGCAAGGTTTTCTACAAAGTTCGCGAGCAGGCGATCGACCCGCGCAACTTCAAGGACAGCAGCGACATTGGGACGCTCGCGGTCCGCTATGTGGTCGTCGCCCAAGGTAAGAACACGGTCTTGCGCATCGACGCGCTTTTTGAAGAAGATTTTCGCCACGTTCTGCATCCCTCGGACGGCTCAGTCGAGAGCAACGAATACAAAGACATCCGGGAGCACCTGGACGGGATTGAGCTGATGAAGCGGCAGAACGCGGAGGCCACGGAAGAGCGCGAAGAGCGGCTGGCGAAGAAGCGGCAACTCGCGGCAGGCAATAACGTAGACGCGCAGAACCTGCCTTCGTCGTCCTCGCAGGCTGGTTCTCAGGACTTGGAGAGCCCGGCGGATCCGACGCCGCGAGCTGTGGCGACACCGCCATCAGAACCGGCGCCGTTGGCACCGACTCCGGTAGAATCAGCGCCGCTGGGACAAACGCTGGAAGAACGGGTCAAGGACCTCCGCAAGCAGGTGGAGCGGCTGGTGAGATCGCCGGGCGCTCCGCTCAAGTCTGCGCCGTTCCACACCGCAAGCACGCTGCAGTTACTGGGTACGGGAACGGAGGTGCTGATTGTGATCTCCACGCCCTACTGGTACGGAGTGGAAACGCACGATGGACAGCACGGATGGATCATGCGCGACCAGTTGGAGCTGCCATGACGCAGGGTAGGGTGAGGTTCCGTCAAGCCTTTTCGTGGGCGTTGCTATCGGTGGTCGCCGTCACGGGCTGCGCGCATCGAAGCTTGGCGCAGGGCGGCGGATACGAACGCACGTTCCCGCAGTCGAAGGCGGTGGTGGAAAAAGTCCTGAAGGAAATGCAAGTGCCCACGGGCGGGCGGCTTCCGGCGCTCGAAGGTTTCGCGACGCCGGCGGGTCATCCCCTGGACCGTTATCAGCGCGGCTACTATCAGTCCAAGTTCGAGGTGGTTGCGGCGCCTTCCGGTGGAGCGATTGTACGGGTGAGCGTGCAAGTTACCGCGTGGTATGCGGACCCGGTCGCGGCTCGCTCGGGCTACCAATTGTTGACCTCGAACGGCCGTCTCGAAACCGATCTGCTGGATCAACTGTCGGATCAACTGGCCGCGAAGGCTTCCGCGGGGCCGTCTCCGACAACTGCCGGCACGAGCCGATCGTCTGCCGGCTCTGTTTCTGGCTCGGGGCAAACCGCGTCAGGGCAATCCGTCTCAGGGCAAAGAGCAGTAGAGCAGAGCGTGAAGACTCCAGACGCAGCCGAACCCACGATTTCGGCGCCGGTGCCCAGAATTCCGGAGACCGGCAGCGGCTTATCGTCGTCGTTGGCCCAAGGTCTGGCCGAGCAGGAAAAGGCCGGGCCGCAGACCGGACAGAAGGACTTTGCGGAGAAAGAGCCGGGCGGTTTGCGAGCGGAAGAGGAAAGCCTGGAGGAAGTTCTTAAGAATCAGACGCACCCCAAGAATCTTGTGGCCGTGAAGAAATCCGGGACGCCGGTGGTGGAGAAGGCAAGCCTGACCGCGAAAACTTTGTTCCTGGCCAGCGCTCACGATGAGTTCGAGATGCTGGATTTTACGCGGGATTGGGTTCACGTGCGCATTTCCGGACTGTCTCGGGGTTGGATCTGGCGTGACAACCTGGAAATGCCGGACAGCGTTCCTGACACGGATACGCCGGCAAGCGCCAGCGCGGTTCCGGCCGCAGCGGAGTTGTTCCACATTGTTCGGGAAGAACAAGCGCCTTTTCCTGGAGATTGGGCGCCGCTGCGCGGCAAGCGGGTGAAAATCGTCTCGGTGGAAAAGATAGACGAGAGCGCCAAGGATGCGGGACCGAGGTTGAGACTGGAATTCGCAAAATCCATCCTCGACAGCAATTATGCGGAGCTGGCACAAAAATCACAGGAGTTGGCGGGAATCGTCCTGATCTTCGATTCCTCCGATGGAGGAATGATTGCCGCGACGTTTCCCGTGCTGCAGCAATGGAAGGCTGGTACACTGTCGGACGCAGCACTTTGGCACCAGTGTTTTTTTGATCCGCCGGAAATTCTCAATGGGCCAGGTTCTTCGGCGAGCCAGTAGTAAAATTGTGCGCTGCCTTGGGAACGCTGGAGTTCCGATAAGACGGAGGTCTTGAGTTTTAACTTGACTTTCGAGAGCTCGGATAGTACCTATGCAATCTTGGCAACTGAAAAGCGTAGAGTGTCGAAGCGAGCGGTACGAAAACCACACCACGAATTGTCCATGAGCGCGATGACGGAACCAATCTCTCTACTTCGCAGGCAGGCCACCTCGCTCCTGCGCGACTATGCCGAATTGATGAAGCTGCGGGTGACCACGCTCATCGTAATGACCGCGTGGTGCGGCTACTACTTCGGCGCGCAGAAGGCTGGCGTTTCGTCGCTCTCCTGGGGGCTTTTTCACGCCTTGTTCGGAATCGGCCTGGTCTCCGGGGGAACCGCGGCGCTGAATGAAGTGATGGAGCACGAAGCGGACGGACGCATGCGGCGGACCGCGCAACGCCCGCTGCCCGCAGGCCGCATGAGCTTATTGCACGCCACCACGGCCGGCTTGGTGGCTACGCTGGGCGGGTCGATTTATCTGGCGGTTTTCACCAATCCGTTGACCGGCCTCTTGACGCTCTTGACATCGGTTGTTTACCTCGCCGCGTACACGCCTCTGAAGCGCATCTCGCCGATCTGCACTTTCGTGGGAGCTTTTCCTGGAGCTATGCCGGGAGTCCTGGGCTGGACGGCGGCGCGGGGACATTTGGAGTGGAGCACGCTGATATTGTTTGCCATCCTTTTTGTCTGGCAATTCCCGCACTTCTTTTCCATCGCATGGCTCTACCGGGAGGATTACGCAAGCGGCGGAATTCGGATGTTGCCCGTGGTGGAGGAAGATGGAAGATCGACGGCGCGGCGCATCCTGATCTACTCGCTGATTTTGATCCCGCTGAGCACTTTGCCCAGTATTTTCGGTATGGCGGGAAAGATCTACCTGGTGGGAGCGGTGGTGCTTGGGATCGCGCTCTTTTGGTTTGGCGCCCGCCTCGCATTTCTAAAGCTACCGATTAACAGTCCTCGATCTAAAATGTTTGCTCGCCACGTATTGCAAGCCACGGTCATCTACCTTCCAATCCTGTTTGCGCTGATGATGAGCAACTCGGTTAAGCCCTGAGAGCTTCGGGGATTTCGACGACAGCCAGCGCGCAGAGGAAAAATCCAGGAATATGTTTACTGGAAGCTACTTGGGGAATCCCGCTCGGGAACCGGCGGGGAGAGGCTCGGGTTATTGAACGGAGCTGCCGACTTGCGAGAACACATTGCCGGCGTTCGAACCGATCAGGCGGACTGTGCCTACCACGATGACAAGAATCACGGCCAGCATGATGGAATACTCGGCCACGTCCTGCCCTTGCTCGTCCGACCAAAGCTTGCTTAGAAAGTAGTTCATAGTTTCTCCTGATCGATACACCCCAGATTTCATGCCGCTGCCGAAACTGAAACCGCAGAGGCCTGCACTGCCGGTTGCACACTGTGATTCAGACTCAATCCCCAGGGATCGCTCTGCTGCGCCATCGCTTGCAGACCCACCTGATATTCGCAGTGCCCCAGCAGCTTCCACCAAACGACGGTGAATTCGATTCTGCGCTGGCGGTACAGAACGACCAGAGTGTCGAGCACCTTCAGTTCGTGGCGAATCGCGCCCAGCCGTGCTCCGGTCGAGGTGATGTCAAGCGTGTGCGCCAGCGCTTCAAACGAGATGCCGGAAGCGTCTGTTCCACGTACTCGGACGGGCAGTACAGCTTGCGTGCGATCCTGCCGACGCCGGTTTGCCTCTACTCTGGGTGAACGCATTGAAGCCCCAGAAACAGTGTGAGGCAAGCCGAGGCAGAGTGGAATGGCCCCGACGTGTGAGGCACAAAGGTAACCAGCCGGGGCGTGCCACTTCCAGAGGACGCAACGGAGGGGAAAGCTATCCAGTCATCGCTTGGGCGCGGCAGATTCCGCTTTTGCGGCGGGAACGAAGGCAGAGTGCATGGCGTTCAGGAGAGGCTGCTCGCGGCCGTTGTAGTCCTGGGAGAGTTCCCACATGAAGACGCCGCCGAGATGGCGTTTGTTCAGGGCATAGTGAACTTTCGCCGCGGTGGAGGCTGCGTTGTCGTAGGTGATGAAGCCGTACACGCTGGCATTGGGGTTGAGCAAATAAGGGGCTGACGCGAGGTCGTCGAAATATTCGGTCCAGTCTCCGCTGGCCAGGAACTGCTCGACCTGCGCGTAGGTGACGGTGGGCGCTCCGGCATTGCCGCAGAGAGCGTCGTTAGCGCAGAACTCCCAGAGTTGGTAGAGGTCAAAGGCATAGCCATAGAACGCGGTGCCGAGATTGATCTGCTCAGCGGGCACGTCGTAGAGCGACAGGTAATTTGTGGTTGAGGTGTCGAGGCTGCCTTCCTGGCCGGGATCGAGCGGGCTGAGATAGAGCGGCGAATTGTGGCCGCCGTGGTTGGTCCAGGCGCCGTGGAAGTCGTAGGTCATGACGTTGTAGAAATCGAGAAGAGGAGTCATGCCCACGAAATCGTAGATGCCGTAACCGCCGGGAGAAGAAGACACGGCGGCGGAGATGAGATATTGGCCGGCGGGCATGAGGTCCCGCAGGTCCTGGATGAGCGCGGTGAACTCAGAGGCTTGATTCTTGTCGTTGGGGACTTCGTAATCGAAATCGACACCGTCGTAGCCGTTGGCGATGGCGAAGCTGGCGATGTTCTGCGCGAAAGTGGAGCGCAGCGCGGCATCTTCGTCGATCTTCACAAACAGATCGGGATTGCCGCTGATGCACACTTCCACCTTGACTCCGAAGGCATGAGCCCGGGAGATGAGCTGGGGCTCAAGGAACCCCTGGGGGACGACGAGAGAGCCATCCGCCTGATCGGATGGACCGATGTTCGAGTGCACGATGTGCGTGAGCTGCTGGTAGGGAATGGTCGAGGCGTCGTAGGGAGGAACGTTCCATTTGCCCCAATAACCATAGTAGGCGAGCAGGCGCGGGGTTGCGGCGTGGAGTGCGGGGACGAGGGTGAAGAGTGAGATCAGTGTGGCGGCGTAGGTTTTCACAGTTAGGGTCATGGCGGGGGAAAGCCTCTGGGGTGCAAGTTTAGGACGGAGCGGGTGGCGGGTCAAGGATGCTAATGAGGTGGCAGCGCGCATTCACTGAAGGCAATGAGTACCCCTACTGAGTCATTCTGCTGCGGCGGGGAGGGGAACGATCCGGTTCGCGCGGTGGCCGCCGAAAGCGTGAATCGTCCTGGTTCCAGCCGTGACTTCGCCAGCGTGCAATACGCCGCGCGGGATGACGTACTCCTCTCCCGCGTTCACGGGAATCCTCTTCACGCCGATGATCAACGTGTAACGGCCCTCCACAACCAGCATGTATTCGTCGTAATCGTGGACATGGGCCACGGATGAGGCGGTTTGGCGGCAGGTCCAGAAGGCCATCTGGCTGCCGTCCGCGCCATCGAAGACGTAGCCTTCTACACCGGGAGTCGCCTGGCTGCTGCTGGCGATTCTGTTTACTGAGTGCTTCATGAACTCTGGAAATTCATTCATAAGAGCAACACTTCTCCGGCAATTTGCGCAGGGCGCGCTGGAGCGCTGCCGTGGTTCAGTTCATTCTCGCAGGTTGCACAGGCAAGTCAAAAGGCGAAAACAAAANNACGCGGAGCCCCGCGGATGTGGTCCGGATGACGCCGGTTTCGCAGGCGGCGAACGGGGTGTGCTATGCCGTGGCGGGCGAGACATCGATCAGCTCGTTTGACCTGGAGCGGATGATCGCGGCGGTGCCGACGAAGATTGCGGCGGCGCTCAAGCGCAAGGCTTATTATTTTGTGCCGCTGACGGTGACGCAGGGAGAAGAGATCCTGATTGCGGACCGTTATGATGTGGCGCTCAGCGACAATGC
>PLIO01000255.1 GCA_003140075.1 Acidobacteriaceae bacterium
GGAAATGAACCCATGGAGAGCGCGAAAAATAGCGGTCAATTGGAGGGCTGGAACCAGATACTCGATAAAGTTGCCGCAGTGGTTACGAAGCTAGCGCAGGCGAAATAAGAAGTTGGAGTTTTGATGATTGTCATGCGCGAGATCTGAACGTAACGCAACGCCGGGCCATTCCGGAAACCTAAAGTGGGCGGCGGAGGGCGGCCCGGCTTTCAAACTGCAGAAGCCACCACAGATGCGGGTGCCCCGTCCTTCGCGTAGGCGAAGGATGGGGCACCCTCCGAGGGAATGGTGCAATGCAAAGATGGACCACCCGCCACCCGAGAGCTCAATGTGGTATCGGCGGTGTTCCTCGGTGTATCCTAGCCATAGCGAAGGGGGGCCACATGGCCAAAAATGAGCTGTATATCGAAAGACGCGAAGAGGGAGACTATGCGGTGAGAAAACCTGGCTCGGAAAGAGCCAGTGCAATACTTCCGACCCAAGCCGAAGCCGTTGAGCGGGCTCGTGAGATTAACCCGAATGCTGCTGTTCACGTTGAGCGCGTCCGCGACACCAATGTTGGCGGCAGGGACAAATGGCGGAGACCCTAACGGCCGACTACGTCACTGCACCATTTTAATGAACCGGACCGTCCTGCTTCTCGACAGTGTCTCGGTTTGAATTTCCGACCCTGTCGGTTCGCAAACTAGTTCCCAGACGTGTCTTACTTCTTTTTGTACTGATTCTTGATCCGCGCTGCGGCCTTGTCGATCTCAGGGAAGAGCGTGCTTTCATTGATGCCAATGTTTTCGAGCGCATTTCGGATTTTGATCTTTACACTTTGCGGAACAATGAACTGTGTTTCTTCAATTGGGTTCGGGAAAAACATTTTCTTCGGTGGATTGATGCCGTAGAGGATGAAGGCGCCGGATTGGGCTAGAATCCGCCTGTTGCTCATCTTCGGATGAACATAATACGGCTTAAATAAATCTATGGGATCGATGATTGGTTGGAAATATGGTTTCTCGGAGCGGATAAATTGATGTAGTCGTTTTATGACGTCGCTTCCGTTGAATTTCTTGATGTTTCCAGCACTCGATATATCTCCTTTTAGCAACTCTCTCAATCGATAAATCTCGTTCTTCTCCTCAGCGGTCATATTGGCCAAGTTGGCAAGGCAACTTACTGAATCGCTATCAAAATACTTTTCCCGTTCCGGAGGAATTGCGAAAGCTGTCACCATACCGGCGCTCGGTTTCCTGTCTTGGCCGGGTTCGGTTGCAAAATAAAGCGCAACCAACGCGTTCAGCGAAACATCCAGCAATCGAGTCGGCAGTCCAAAATGCTGCATTCGGACGAGCTTATCGAACATAGATTCGTCGGATGCAAACTCATGAGGATGAACAGAGATCAGATCACGAATTGCTCTTTTCTCGTTCTCAAGAAGCTCTTTTAGATCAGGTCGGAATATACCCGCTACACTTGGCCAAGAAGCGTCCCGCTGGCCGCGAAAGCATTTCAAGTAGCTGGAACTGGACGAGTATTGCGCAAACGCTTCTATGAAGTCGGTAAAGGTCCGAGGCGGTGCAGATTTGGTCGTACTCTTCCTGGCCATTCGACACCTGAGATGCCCCGATTACAAAAAGTGCAGCGGCGCAGCTTCCCATAGTAAATGGCAAAAAGCAACGTCTGCAATGGGACCCGGCGGGGCCACGTTTTTGAGAGTCATTGGGCTACTTACGACGCAGCAGGATCACCACTTGGGCGAGAGACAGAAGTAGGCCGATTAATGTCAAGGTCACCATGAAAACCTCCTGGGCGAATCTCCCTCGCCCGACCAATTTCACACTGCCAATATTCTCCCCGACGGAGAGCCAAAAGTTGTAGAATTGGTTGCACTCAATTCTTTTTACGCGCATCACCTTTTCATGCAAATCCTAGACGGTAAAAACCACGCTGGAGGCCGCTACGAGCGATTCATCCGGGACATGATCCTCGCTCTCCTCAATGGCGAGGAGACACGATGGGGCATCCTGAACTGGCCGCCGATTCCAGGCCCGAATCTACCAAGCGCATCACAGTGTGAAGCCGCCAACTCTGCCTTTATCACCCGGCTGCGCGCTTTTGTGGATGGCTTCATTCAGACCGGAATTGACAGTAGCGGGATCGAGGCACCGTCGAGCCGCAGAGTTCGCGCTTCGGTGGATGAGTCTCCCATCATGACCGTATCGGCAGACGAAACTCCTGTTGTGATTTTTGACGAGATTTATGAGTCGTGGCGCCGAAATCAGCCACGACCATTGTTGAACGGTGACGGTACGTTGGCGGTAGGCGTGGGTCGGCCCCGCTGGGAGAACCAAGCGCCGGAGTTGTATGCGCGCGACATGGCAACGTACTACTTCCAAGAGCTTCTCGAATCGCCTTTTTGGAGCTGCATCGGCAAGTGCGCAAATCCAATTTGCAAACGATACTTCCTTCGCAAACGCCAAAGGAAGACGGCAATCAAACGCGGTAGCTATTGCGGCAATTGCAAACTTATCGGCGGAGCAGAAAGGACCCGGATAAGCCGCGAACGAGCAAAGCGAGAGATGATTCAAGTGGCGGCGCAAGCCTGGCAGGAGTGGGGCACCCGCAGGCGTCGGACGGACCGTGCAGCTTGGGTTGCGGATAGGATCAATAGAGTTTTTGGAAAGACGCGGTTCATCCACACTAAGTGGGTTAATCAAAATAGCGAAGCGATCGAGACGTTCTTTGACCACGAACAACTGACCACGCCATGGATTCGCCCTGGAAAGACCACGAGATGCGAAAAGGGTTTACGAGAAAGCCAAAAGCGGACGAGACCGCGACGCCGGGCAAGAACTACATCACGCCGAGCGGGCTGGAGCGGCTCAAGGATGAGCACCGGTTTCTGCTCACCAGGGAACGCCCGGCCGTGACGGAGGTGGTGGCGTGGGCTGCCAGTAACGGCGATCGCAGTGAAAATGCCGACTATCAGTACGGCAAGCGGCGACTGCGGCAGATCGATGAGCGGATTCGCTTTCTCACGAAGCGAATCGAAGCCGCGGAAGTGGTGGACCCGGAAGCTCC
>PLIO01000139.1 GCA_003140075.1 Acidobacteriaceae bacterium
TCTTCGGTGAGAAAAAGAATGCGGCCCTGAAGCCGCACATGGTCGGGACGTTTTTCGATTTTGCGCTCTAAGAGTGACTGAATCACGGTAACCTTGAGGAATCGAGAATGGGGACAGCAATAAAGCGCGTCCTTATAGTTATTGTAACGCGCAACAGAAGCGGTAGATACCCAGCCTCCGTGAAACCTCAGTGTCCCTCTGTTAAAGATTTTAAGAATCTGGCCACAGAGAACACGTTGCCGAAAACCTATCTCTGGTATTCGCTGAGTGCCGGCAAAGGTTCCAACCCTCGGCCCGCAAAGATCTCGCGTAACTCGCTGATCATTGCCTCATGCACCAATCCATTCGAAGCCAGCGTCTCGCGGCTGTTAATTTCAAACGCCGAGCCGTCGAAGCGACTCACTTTGCCGCCAGCCTCCTTGACGATCAGCACTCCCGCAGCCGTGTCCCACGGATTGAGATTGAATTCCCAGAAGCCGTCGAAGCGGCCGCTGGCCACGTTGCACAAATCGAGCGCCGCCGAGCCGGCGCGCCGGACGCCATGGGTGCGCAGCGTGATCTGGTGATAGAAGTGAATGTTGGGATTCTTGTGCCGCTTGTGGCTGGGAAATCCCGTCCCTAGAATGCATTCCTTCAACGTAGCCGTTTTCGAGACCTGAATCCCCTCGCCGTTAAGCCGCGCACCTTTTCCCTGCTCCGCCGAAAACAGCTCATCCCGCGTCGGATCGTAAACCACCGCCGCAATCCGCCGGCCAGCCTTTCCCGATGCCCGATCTTGCGCCGTCTGATATTCCAACCCCATCGACACGCAAAACACAGGGTAGCCGTGCGCGAAGTTCGTCGTGCCATCCAGCGGATCGACGTACCAGCGATATTCGCTGCCCTGGTCGCTCAGCCCCTGCTCCTCGCCCAGAATATCGTGCGCAGGCCACTGCGCCCGGATGCGTTCGCGAATCAGCACTTCGGAAGCGCGATCCGCCGCCGTCACCAGGTCGGCGTCTCCCTTGTATTCGATTTTCAGGTGCTGGTGAAAGTAATGCATCAGCAACGCACCCGCCTCGCGCGCGATGTCTGACATGGCTGGGAGAAAGCCATCGTGATTGGAGGGCATAATCAGGGCTTCGGCGCTCGGGCTTCAGGCTTCGGCTGTTTGAAGAACCATTTCAGAACTGGAGGCAAAACTCGCGTGGCTGAAGCCCGAAAGCCCAAGCCCGCTTCATTTCTTCCGGCCGCCATCTTCAGCGATGTACATGATCTCGTGCTTAAAAATAAACAGATTGGGCGCACCTTCACGGGTCAGCCGCACCATGTGCTTGTCGTAGTATTCAATCCAGCCGCTCACCGTCTGCCCGTCCATCAGCTTCAGGCTGACCGGCTTCTGCTTCTCGCCCAGGGCCTTGAGAAAGCTGGCTTCTTCGAAAGTCTCTTCCGGAGGCGGCGTCCGCCCGCGCTTGCCGGCATTGGCGTTTCCCTGCGCACGGAAAGGCATGCTGGCATTGTACACAAAGCCCGAGGCCTGGGATCGCGACTACCTGCTAATCGAAACCAACTCAGAACGGCGGTCGCGGAGCTACAATGTCCGGAAGAATTCTTGCCTTCCAGATCAGGAGGTCCACCGTGAAGCTTCTTGCTTGCTCTCTCCTCTTCTTTTTTATTGCCACATCTCCAGCCTCGGCGCAGACAGATCCCAGGTCACCCGGCGTTCGACAAGGCGAACAGGCTACCGCACAGGCGGAAAAGGACATTCCTCCTCCGATCCAGCCTCACCCGCACCTTGATCTGGCCAAACTCCGCCAGGATGCCGACGACCTGGCCAGAATCGCCCAAACCATACCTCTCGATGTCATGAGCATTCAGAGAGGCCTGCTACCCAAGGACATGATCGACAAGCTGAGGCAGATCGAGAAACTATCCAAGCACTTGCGTGACCAAATCAAGCCGTAGCGCCGACGGGTTTCCGCGAGCAATCGTTGGCGCGACTCAAACAAACACATACGAAAAAAAACACCAGCGCGTTGCGGCACTGGTGTTTGAGTATTCTCGCTGGAATGCGGCTAGAAGATGATCTTCAGGCTGAACTCCGTTTCACGCGGCGACCCGAGCGTATACACGCCGGTGCCAACTCCGACCCGGTTTACCAGTTGCCCGGCGTAGTTGGTGCCGTTGATGGCGCCGGTGGAACCGGTCAGCAATCCGGACATCATGCTCGTCGGCAGGTCGAAATTGGCGAAGTTGGGAAGGTTGTAGAAACCGATCCCCGGTTTGATCGTCACTCGCTCGTGGAACGTATGTGTCCAGGCGAGGGTTGCGTCAAACGCCTTCAGCCAGGGGTAGTTGACCTGGTCGGAAGGCGCCAAAGCCAGCGGGATGCCGCCGCTATACGAACCACCCAGAGCCACCAGATCGGCCTGCGCCATCAGGCCGTTCTGCACCAACACGTTGCCGGCTGGCGTCAAAGTTCCCGCGGCGACTTGACCGTTGTAGCTGGAAATGGCTCCGTTGATGTTGCTGGCGTTGATGCCGCGATCAAAGCTCCCAACCTTCGTCCCAGGAAGCGGATCTTGCGTGACGCCGCTGCCCGTGAAGTCGGTACGGAATATCTCCCCCGCGCCCAGCCCCGTATTTGGGACTGTAGCTGTGATTGCAAGCGGGCTATAGAAGTGGGACATCACGCCCACCTGGAAGCCGCCATGCAAATCTACGTAACCACCAAACGATAGCTGGTGGGTGCGGTCCAGCGTGGAAGGTCCAAAATAGCGATTTACGTTGGCATTATCCAGTGCCGGAACGATGAAGTCCTGATCGGCGGCCGCTGCCGTCACCGTGGCACCCGGACCTACGCCTCCGCCCGAATTATCGAATCGGGACAAGGCATAGGAGACCTGGAAATTCAGGTCTTTGACGCCGCGGATTGGACCTTTTACATTCTCGACCCACTTCATCTGCAAGCCGTCGTAAGCGGAACGGCCGACCGGCGAAAGGAAAGTGAGGGGCGGCGCGCTGGAGTTGATGCCTCCAAAAGCGCAGGGGTGACCCACTGCGAATTGGCAACTGTTGCCGCCCATATCCGAGGAAGATCCCAGGCCAAACCCAGCGTAATCGCCCATATTGGCAGTCCTGGCCGGGTTAGCAGCCGTCCCGTACGTTCCGCTATCGGTTGTCCCGTTCGCGGGATCGGTTGCGCAATTAGTCAAATAGGTGCCCGGAACACCACTGGCCGATCCGTTACCGCAGTTGGCGATAACCGTTGCGATCGCAGCGTTGGCGCCTGCTGAGTTGAAAAAGCGAGTGTCGCCGGCGTGATTCTGATCCACTCCCAACAGAAAGTGCGTCTGAACGTTGCGGATAAAGTCCACACTCAACACCATGCCAGGACGAAGCTCACGTTGGATGCCGATGTTCATTACCACCGACCGGGGTGACCTGTAGTCGGGGTTGAACATGTTCGTGCCCGGCGCGAAGAAGCAGTTAGTACCGCCCGTGCAATCAGTCAGGTACTGTCCCGCATAACTTGGATTGGGCTGCGACAAGTTGAGGGGGGAAGCCGCCTGATATTGCTGCGCAAGCGCGATGACAGCTGGCACAGCATTCCCAATCAACGGGAAGCCCGCCGAGGTGCCGCAAACCGCCGCACTCGGCGTGATGGGACCAGTCGAGGTCTGCAGAGTCGCTGGTGAGCCTGCAGCCGCACACGGTGAGGGGAACTGCGCGAAGGCGCCGGTAGCCTCTCGGAACGGTCCATCGAAGAGCACATTGTTCCAGATGGCGTTCTCCCAGAATAAGCCGATTCCACCGCGGATCGCGGTCTTGCCGTTCTTCATTGGATCCCAGGCAAAACCCAGGTCGGGTCCAAAGTTCTTGTTAGGCTGGTTCACTGGGTCGCCGAGCCCGGGAATCAGCGCGCTGAGTCCAGGGATCGCGGGGTATTGGCTGTCCGTGCGGCCTGTGTCGCGCTCATAGCGCAATCCGTAAGTGAGCGTGAAGTTCGACCTGATCTTCCAGGAATCGCCCAGATAGAACAACACGCGGTTGTCCGGCCCCAAACCGCCAGCAGGGAATCCAAGCGCCGCCTTGGAGGTGGAGAACCCCAAGCCATTGCCGATGGTATAGCCCCCATCCGCCGGGTAGTTCAACGGATTCGTGTAGCCCCCCGCGAAGCAGGGCCCGGTCGGCCCGGGCAGGGGACATCCGGTCAGGTTCGTAGGTCCGATCGGAAGCCACGAATTGTCTGCCGTGCCGGTCCCGGGTGTGGACTCAGCTGTGGTGACCTGGGAAATAACCTGTGGTCCATTCTTGAAGAATGAGGCGAAGCCGCCGCCCTGAAGATGATTAAACGTGGCTCCGTAGCGAATAACGTGTGCGCCTAAGATCCGGCTGCCGTCGTACTTGAACTCGTGATCGCTTTGCGGCGTGCTCTGCGGGGCCAATAGATTCGGCCCGGCAGTCAAGCCGGTAGCTCCCATGAAAATTTCCGCGCCCAGATCGTCGAACGGCAGCGACGCGTTGCCCGTGGTCGCATCCACAATCTGGTTCTGGAACTTCAGGAAAGAGAAGCGAATCGAGTGGGTGAAGGGTCCGGTATTGAAATCCAAGCCGACCACATCGTTGCGCGTGATGTCTTTGTTGTCATAAACCGAATAGCCGAAGCCAAAGGTGGCGCCCAGCAGATTCTTGAAATAAGAAAAACGGTAGAAGAGGCGCGCGCTCTTGGTCAGCTGGTAGTCCAACCGGCCGAGCAGGTTATCCTCGCGGAAGGGATCGGAAAAGCTCCCAGAGTAAGCCTGGAATGGAGGGGAGATAGGCACCGACGCTTGCGTATTCTGCACGGTCCGCTCTCCATCGAGGAAGAAGAACGCCTTGTTCTTGATGATCGGTCCACCCAGATCGGCGCCGTACTGGCTGCGTTGCGAGTAAGGATCGGTCCCTCCTGGCAGGTCCGCAGCTCCGACGCGATAGTCGCGAAATTGTCCAAAAGCCTCGCCGTGAACTCCATTGCTTCCCGACTTGGTCGTGACGTTCACGGAACCCGAAGAGGTCAGCTCGGTCGACATGTCCAAACTTGCCTGCCCGATCTGAAATTCCTGAATGCCACTGGCTGGGATATCGGTCGTCGTCGTCCCCACCGTTTCATCCGAGACGTCCACACCGTCAACTTCAATGCGGGCGGTTCGTCCGTAACGGCCGCCGAACGAAATCGACGAGTAACCTGCCTTGGTCGGATCGAAGTTCTGTCCATCCTGAATCTGAACCCCAGGTTCGAGCTGCGCTAGATCAAGGAAATTCCGGCCGTTCACCGGCAAGTTCTCGATCTGGCTGGCGGTCAAAACTCCCTGCACCGTTGCCTGCTCAGTATTGACCTGAACCTCACTCGCCTGAACTTCGACAACGGTGCTCTCTTGCCCGATTTCCAGCTTCGCGCTTCCGTTGGCGGCGTTGTCCACTTGGACATCCAGGGACAATTGCGATGTCTTGAAGCCCTTAGCCTCGATACGTACCAAATAGACACCCGGAATCAGTGCTCCGAGGGAATACGCTCCCGTCGAGTTGGTAGTGGCATGCAGCGTCTGCCCGGTAGGTCCCGTAACTGTGACCCTGGCATTCGGCAAAACCGCGCCGGTTGAATCGGTCACGTTGCCCACGATACTGCCTGTTGAAATCGACGTTTGAGCAAAGGCCACAGAGCCCAGCAGCAGCGCGGATAGAGCAACCAAGGCCAGCACCACAAATCGCGCACTGGGGCGGCGGGAGGAGTTGAGCTTCAACATCGTAAACCTTCCTTTCGGAATCGTTCTCATCGGAATTGTTCTCACCATTTAACTGGTCTAGAATCTTAATCTTTCGAAATCTTTGCAGGAGCTCAAGCAGCGCAAAACCTGAAAATCGTGGCCGGACCAACCTTGAAATCCCGCGGGCCCTACAGCCAGCAAAGACTCTCTAGCTTGCCTTGTTGAGCAGAATGAAACTGAATTTCTTCTCTCATTAAAGCAATTTGCCAGCCAGCCCTTCGTCGACCCAGTAGAATCTCGTATCTACATACATATGAATCACTTATTAAGACCAATCTGAAACCGAACTGGTCATACTCCGCACTCTCAAGCCATCAAGAATCCATAAAATCATATTTTGACTCCCGTAAAGCAAAAGTTTTTGATGTTACCTGCTTGGTTAACGATGACTCCAAGTCTCGTTATGTTGTTGTACACCGCTGGCTTATGAGCCAGCTTACTTTTAGGTAAAGATGGGCTCCGCGATCCGCCTCTCGCTTCGAGGCGCAGCACTCCGTCAGAAATCCGACTTCATGGTGTAGTAGCCCACACGATGTCGCACACGATAGCTTGCCGCATTCGCCGGCCCGGTAACCCCGACCTGGATTCGGCGAAATTGCGAGTTCGATGTACGTTGTGAGGGATAGTAAGCCAGCAAATATTGCGTGCGAAGTTCGTCGCTGATCTGCCGGAAGGCATCGTCGAGCTGCGACATGGAAGTGGCGTAATAATATTTCCCGCCCGTATCTTCCGAGAGTTGAATCAGCGCATGCTCCCCGCCGATTTCCCGCCCCGCGCTGTTTTCGATCGGCACCACGATGATGCTGTAGACCAGCGCCTCGGCTTCTTCTGCGGCGCGCGCGGCCTCTTTGTAATCGATCTTGCTGATGGTGTCTCCGCCGTCGGTGATCAGCACCATCACCTTCCGTCCCTGCCTGCGGTCGAGCGAGCGCGAGGCCAGATATACCGCGTCGAAAAGCGCCGTAGCCGCGCCCAGCCGGATGTGGTCGATTCCCTCATCAATGCGCTTCAGGTCGGGAGTGTAGCCGGTCGACTGCAGCACGGTTTCGCTGAATCCAAACACCGAGAGCGCATCCACCGGCCGCAGGATGGCACGCGCAAATCGTTTCGCCGAAGCCTGCTCCAGCGGCAGGTCGTGCCGCGTGCTCAAACTCGTGTCGATCGCCAGCGCAATCGAAAGCGGCACCGCCGATTCCTTGTCGAACACCGAAATCGTCTGCTCCCGGCCATCCTCCTGCACGGTAAAGTTCTCTTTCTTCAGACCCCCCACGGGACCTCCGTGAGCGTCCGTCACCGTAACGTAGACGTTCACCAGCTTCACGTCGACCTTGAGCGTCGGCGCCGAAGTGGGCGGTGGTTGAGTTTGTGCAGGAGGCTTCTGCGCATAAGCAGCGCAGACCAGCAGCAGAATCGCAGTAGCGGATTTTCTCATTCCGTGAACGAAGTATATCTTCGCAAGCTTGAGGTGATTTTCCTGACTGGGCTCCGCCTACATCAGACTGCTAAAAAGCTTTGATTTTGGGTGGCGTAGCGCTTTCAGCGCTGCGACTAATTCCCCGCGATGGTTCAAGGGCTTTAGCCCTGAGGTACTGCGCCCAGCCCGCTCACTTAGATGCGGGCTCCTGCCCCGGGCTGCCTTGGGCCCCGGCAATTTCCTCGGGAAACGGTTCGCCGTCCGCCCACACCGCGCCATCCTCAAAATATTCTTTCTTCCAGACCGGCACCGTGCGCTTGAGCGTATCAATCAGCCAGCGGCAAGCCTCGAACGCAGCCGCGCGGTGCGCCGAGGCCACCACGATCAACACGCTGGTCTCGCCAATCTCCAGCCGCCCCAACCGATGCACCAGCGCCACGTCGCGCACCTGGAATTGTTTCAGCGCCTGCTCGCCCAGCCCTTCCATCTGCCGCAGCGCCATCTCCTCGTAGGCCTCGTATTCGAGATAAAGCGCTTTGCGCCCCCGCGTCTGGTTGCGCACCACGCCCTCAAACACCAGCGCAGCCCCGTCCTCGCCGCGCTTAATGCCAGCCAATATTCCCGCCGTATCGATAGCCTCGCGGACAACCGCCGCATAGCACCGGCGCCTGCCCTGAGCGGAGTCGAAGGGTCCCGCCGGCTGTCCCTCGGCCTTTCCCGACCCGCCACTCACCGGCGGCAGCAGCGCCACTTCATCGTCGGCTCTCAGCGCAGTCTCCGGCCCAGCGTATTGCTGATTCACCGCCACCGCCAGCGCAGCCAGCGATTCTTTCAGCCGCGGCGACTGCGCCGCATAATACTCCAGTACATCGCGCACCGACGCGTCCTCACGCAGTTCAATCGAGTCGCTCGATTTTCCCGCGAGATCCTTCAACAAACCGAAAAACAGTACGCGCACCCGCATAGGAACAGCCGCCAGTTGCCAAATGCCAATCGCCAGTTTAGCGCGAGCGCATCGATCCGGGCAGACGAGCCGGTCCAGCTCATACTTTTTTCGGCGTTCCTGCCCGATTTAAAGCGATAAGACAAAATCGCCGATGGATGGGTGTGGCCCCTTTATCTCTATCCGTGTCTCGCCGAAGGCTTCTGTCCCTTCTTGTTTTCCTGTGGCCGATCGGCCTCCAGGCCCAGGATCTTGCCGGGATTGAAATCCACGGCTTTGTCACCCAGGGCTTCCTATACAGTTCCCATAACAATTATTTGACCATGCAGTCGAGTTCCGGCAGCCTGCAGTGGACCGATGGCGCGGTGAGCGTCACCGATTCCGTCACCGACAATCTGCGCATCGGAATCCAGCTGCGCATGTATCAACTGGGACAACTCGGCGGCCCGAATATTCAGGTCGATTGGGCCTCGGGTGACTACCGGTTCAATGATTACGTTGGAATTCGCGCCGGCAAGGTCAAAACCGTCCTGGGTCTGTTCAACGACTCGCAGGATGTTGACTCCATCTTTCTCTGGAGTCTTTTACCCGAGTGCTCATATCCGGTGGATAACGAAAGTCTTTT
>PLIO01000150.1 GCA_003140075.1 Acidobacteriaceae bacterium
ACTTCGAGCTTTTCAATCTCGCTTCTTACGGCGCGGGCCTGGCGGCGGTATTCTTTTTTTTGATCTTCGCTGCGCGTGGCGTCGGCTTTGCGCTCGAGGTTCCCAGCCTGCCGGTCGAGCGATCGCATGCTGTCAACGGTTTTGTTGACGCGGTCGATCAGCCGCTTGCGCTCGGCATTGGTGAATCCCAGCTTGCGCACCGCGATGGAAACTCTCACGATGGCGCGGGCGAAGTTGCGGCGGGCGCGACGATGGTCCTTGGGACGCTTCTTCAGCGACACGGCCGCATATTTTTCTTGCACCACGGCGACTTTCTTATACAGTTTGGCCATAGCGTCGATCTTGCCGGTGAATTCGTTCAGCCGGTTCTGCAGAATCTCGTCGGTGATTTCCTCTTCGTCGAAAGTGACGACCTCCTTGATGGAGCGCACACCTTTCTTGAGGTCTTCGCCCATGGCAAGGAGTTCGTGAATCACGATCGGGGAGCGAGAGAGAGCCTTGAGCACCCGGATCTGGCCGCGCTCGATGCGCTTGGCGATTTCCACTTCGCCTTCACGCGTGAGCAGGGGAACCGTGCCCATTTCGCGCAAGTACATGCGGACGGGGTCGTTGGTTTTTTCCAGAGCGCCGGGCGTGAGGTCGAGTTCAACGTCCTCGCCCTCCTCGCCTTCCTCGAACTTCTTATCGAGCGCTGCGGAGGGCAGTTTGGGGCCCTCGAGCACATCGATACCTTGCGTGCCAATCGTCGTGAGCAGGTCGTCCAAGTCTTCGGGACTAACTACATCGTGCGGGATGAGCTCGTTGACCTGGTCATAGGTAAGATAGCCCTTCTCTTTTCCGGCATCGACCAGCTTTTTTATGTCGTCGTACTTGTCTTCAAGAGCCAAGGAGTGTCCTCAAATTCTTCAATTCGCCCGCGTGGAGCGTGTGGTACAGTCTGAAAAGGTGGGAATCTGGGGTAGCGCGGAGTTGTGCACCTAGCACAAACTTATAGAGCTTAGCACATAAGTGCTGACCCGTCTATCACTTGCCTCGCAAATCGTCCCGCTGGCCGCCGCTATCCCTAACTCTCCTAAATACTTAGATGGTTCTGACCGCCGTTTTGTTTCAGGCACTTTTCTTGTTTTCAGGGGGCACGGGTAGCCATCCTCCCTCGCCCACCCCAGGGTCCATGAGCGCGCGCTTAAGGCGCATCGCCTCCGCACCGAGAGCTGTTTTTTGCCGTAGATCAGCGTCTGCGTTCAGCGCCTTCAATTCGAGCTGGACTTGCTCCAACCGTCTACCAAGGTGAATCTTTCGCAGCGCCCGCATTGCACGCTCCAGTAGTTCTGCGGTTAATTCTTCGTCCTCTTTCAACAAAATCGAAGCCAGCAGCCGCCGATCCCCCTCCGATTGGGGCGCATCCATTACATCGGCAATTTCGGCCCTGGCATTGAGTAGAGCCTCGACCAGCGACTCCGTGGTCAGCCCGCGGTGCAGACCTTCACTCTGGAGCACGTACTGCGCCTGGCGTGCGGGATCGAACTCTTCCTCAGCGCCATCGCGAGCGGAAAGATGCTCACCCGGCTGCATCTGCCGCGACGAGGCCAGCGCCCGGATTAGAATGCGCTCGGCGTCGGTCGCTTTCGCCTCGGCAGGAGCCTTCACTGAGGCGGCTGATCTCTCCGCAGCCACATGCCGCAACTCTTGCCGCAACACAGCCGAATCGATTCCCAGCTTCTGGGCGATCTCCTGGCCTAACTCGTCGCGCACGATTCGGCTGGGAACGCGTTGAATGTGCGGCAGCAGGTAATTCACCGCCTTCTGTTTGCCCTCGGCGCTGCGCACGGGGAAGTGACTGCGCGCGCGGTCGATCAGATAGTCGAAATATTTTTGCGAAGATCGCAGCGCCTCACCGTAAGCGTCTTTGCCTTTGCGCCGGATGTAAAGATCGGGATCGAATCCCTGTTCCAGAGTCAGCACTTTGATCTGGAAATCTTCTTCCACTAGCAGGCCCAGCGTGCGCTCCGTGGCCTTGGCTCCAGCGGTGTCGGGATCGAAGTTGACCACAACGTTCTTGCTGAAGCGTCCGAGCAACTTCGCCTGGATCTCGGTGAAGGCCGTGCCCGAGCTGGCGATTACATTGTGAAATCCGGCGGCGTAGACGGAAATGCAATCCATCTGGCCTTCGACCAGAATTGCATAATCCAGCTTACGGATCGCTTCTTTCGCGTGGTCGAGATTGAACAGGACCCGGCCTTTGGAGTAGATGCCGGTCTCCGGGGAATTCAAGTATTTCGGACCAGACTTCTCGTCGACGGCCAGCGTACGCCCCGTGAATGCGATGATTTTTCCGGCGTCGTTGGCGATGGGGAACATCACGCGATTGCGGAATTTGGAGTAGATGGCAGATGCGGGTTTCGGGCTTCGGCTTTCGGGCTTCGGCAGATCTTCCTCTTGTTCAGGGCTGTCTGGCCGAGGCCCGGAGCTCCCTTCGGCTTCGCTCAGGGCAGGCTTCGCCCGAAGCCCCTCCTCCTGCTTCCACGAAAACAGCCCGCTCTCGCGCAACACGTCTTCGCTGAACTCGCCTGCCAGGCGGTCACGCAGCACGAAGCCCGAATCCGGGGCATATCCGATGCGAAAACGCGTGATCGTCTCTTGATCTAACCCGCGCCCTGCGAGATACTCTCGCGCCCGCGCTCCTTCTGGACGTTTCAGGCATTCCTGGAAAAATGCGGCGGCACGCTCTTGAACTTCGACCAACTGCGCTCGCAGCTTGGCATCCCTGGCCTCACCCGGGCTCGAGTACGTAGCCTTGGGCAGCGGAATGCCGAGCTTCTGCGCCACCAGACGGACGGCTTCGGGGAAAGTGACGTTCTCGATTTTCTGCACAAAGCTGAACACGTCTCCCGACACGCCACAGCCGAAGCAGTGATAAAACTGCCGCGTGGCATGCACCGAAAACGACGGCGTCTTCTCCCCGTGAAACGGACACAGCCCGGCATAGTTCGACGCACCAGCCTTCTTCAGCTTGATGTATTCGCCGATGATGCGGACGATGTCCGCCTGGGCCTTCACGATCTCTTTGAAATCTTCCGTGGGCATGGATGGGGTTGGCGACTAGCGGCCCCGAAGGCCGACACTCCCCTTTTGAGATTGTGAGGCTGAGTGCCGCTGATGGGAATATACCGGAAGCGTTTTGCTGTGGAGAACCTGTGGAAAGCAGGAATAAGGTGAGGATTGTTTAGGAAGGGTCGGCCTCGTGTCGGTATTGAGATTTTGCCTTTCGGGCTCAAGCGCTGGGACTTGGTTAGATATGGGATTACCGATCCGCCCGAGGCTCGGGCGTCGTAAGGGTAAAGTCACCATATACCCAGACTCGCACGTCATCGTAAAGACGAGTCAACGCGGGCTTGGTATTGGGCTGCTGACAATAATATCGGCTTGGGCAGGCATCTAAACTAAGCATACTCCATCCCGCAAAGCCCACAAATTTCCCGCGGGCAGCCTGGGGGCTACACCCTCAACTCCACCACCGTAGCCCCGCCGCCGCCCTCGTTCTGCGGAGGCTCGGCCACCGACTCCACGTGGGGATGCTGCTGCAGCGCCTGGCGCAGGGCTTTGCGCAGGATGCCCATGCCACTGCCGTGGACCACACGCACCCGGGGCAGGCCGGCGAGGAAGGCGTGGTCGACAAACTTTTCCACGGCGCGAGTCGCGTCGTCCACGTTAAAGCCGATCACGTTGATTTCAGACGGCGCATTCTGGCCTTCGTTCTCGTTATTCAGCGATACCGAAATTCCCCGTGCCCGCGCCGCCTTCACCGGAGAATCGGCAGGGCGCGCGCTGGAGATTACTGCGGCGATATCGTCACGCGCGATCTTCATTTTCATCGCGCCCATCGCGACTTCGAAGTGATTGTCGTCCAATTTGCGCAGGACGGTGGCCGCGCGACCCGTGGATTTCAACTTCACGCTGTCGCCCTGGGAGACGTATTTTACGATCTGGGGCTCGGCATGGGGATCGCCCTGGTCGGCTCCGCTGGCGTGTGCGACCACGGTGGAATCGAACTGCTCGCGAAATTCGCGGCGCATTTTGGCGATGCGCCGCTCGGCGTCTTTTGAGAGTTTCTGCGCGGCCGCCTTGTCCTGAATGGCATTGACCGCCTCGCGGGCGTGGTATTCGAAGTCGCGCAGAACGCTTTCGAGTTTCTTCTCCATCTCGCGGATCTTCGCCTGCTGCTCTTTCTTGCCTTCGGCCGCCAGGTAGGTCTTCTCGCGCTCCAGTTCCAGCTCACGCGCTTTCAGGCGCAGGCGCTCGCTCTCCATCTCGCGCAATCCGGCGTGGAGTTTGTCCAGAAATTCGCCGACATCGCGAGCCTGCGTGCCGAGCCGGGCGCGCGCCGATTCAATGATCGCCGGATTTAATCCCAGCCGCTGCGCGATGTTGATGCCCGCCGACGCTCCCGGCACTCCCATCTTCAACTCGTAAGTCGGTTGCAGGGTGGTTTCGTTGAAACCCACGGATGCGTTGATGACGCCTGCGGTATTCGCGCCATAGACTTTCAACGAGGTGTGATGCGTCGAAATCACCGTCATGCAGCCGATTTGCCCAAAGTGTCCGGCAATCGCGACGGCGAGCGCGGCGCCTTCTTCGGGATCGGTGGCCGAGCCCAGTTCATCGAGCAGCACGAGCGACTGCGCAGTTGCAGTGCGCGAAATGAAATCGATGTTGGTGACGTGGGCGGAGAAAGTCGAAAGATTCTGCTCGATCGATTGATAGTCGCCGATATCGGCGAGCACGGCGTCGAAGACCGGCAACTCGGCG
Source organism: Acidobacteriaceae bacterium (assembly GCA_003140075.1). Classification (GTDB taxonomy): domain Bacteria; phylum Acidobacteriota; class Terriglobia; order Terriglobales; family Acidobacteriaceae; genus Sulfotelmatobacter. The sequence goes on from PLIO01000150.1 coordinate 4,807, forward strand.
CGGTCGGCGGACACTGGAATTCCCGACTGTGCCATCAACGCCAGGAGACCGACCGTTTTCAGCGTTACCGTTTTACCGCCGGTGTTGGGACCGGTGATGACGAGTTGGCGGCGTGCGCCTTCGAGTTCGACTGTGATCGGGATAACCGTCGCGTTCTTGAGCTTAAGATTTCGCTCTAACAGCGGGTGGCGGGCATTGTGCAAGAACAAGCGAGCTGGGCTCGCGGACGGGCGAATGCGCCCGTCCCCACGTGAGCCTTGCTTGCTTTCGGATGACTCACTCAACTGCACGGCTACGCAGTTGTATTCTTCAGCGAAGCGGGCTTTGGCAAACTGTAACTCCAACTCGCTGAGCACGTCGACCGACGCCAGGATGTTCTCCGCTTCCTCGCCGATGCGCCGCGTGATTTCGAGAAGAATGCGATGAATCTCCGCCTGCTCTTCGTCGAGCAGGCGCACCAGTTCGTTGTTCTGCTCGATGGTTTCCAGCGGCTCCACGAAAACAGTCTGCCCGCTCGAACTCACGCCATGCACCACACCCTGCACGCGGCGCTTCTGCTCAATCTTTATCGGGATGACAAAGCGCTCGCCGCGAATGGTGATGAGCTCGTCCTGTACTGCACCACCTTCGGCCAGACGCCGCAGATATCCGCGAAGCGATTCCTGAATCCCGCGCCGCTGCCGTTCAATTTCGCGGCGAATCCGCGACAGTTCGGGCGAGGCGCCGTCTTCCAGCGTGCCATCGGGTTGGATCTTGTTCCGGAAAGCCCGCAGAAAACTGGTGAAATCGGGTATGGCTTCCGAAAGGATGCGGATTCGCCGCCATTCCGTCCTCATGTTCGCCGGAGGATGAAACGCGATCTCACGCCATTCCGCGGCGCGGTCTACCACGAGTAGGACATCGCGAATCTCGGTGGTTTCCAGCACGGCCCCAGTGATTCGGGACTTGCGCACCAGTTTTGTGACGTCCAGCAAGCCGGAAAACTCGAAGCGCCCACCCACGCGGCGGAACTCCCGCACTTCGGCCGTCAACTCCTGCTGAGCGGCAATCCAGGCGGAATCGGTGGAAGGAGCAAGATCGGCGATCTTTCCGCGGCCCAGGGGCGAGGACGCGTAACCGCGGAGCAATTCGCGGAGAGCGTCGAACTCCAGGACGAGCGCGGAGTTATGGAGGAGCGGTTGGGACATCGAATTTATGTTACAGGATTGGAGAGACTAAAGATGGGCATGACGAGAAGGCGGGACGAGGACGCGAGGCGCAGAGCGCGTCCTATGACCGGGCGGCCGCCAGCGCGCGAGACGCATTCTCGCCGGTGATGGGCAACACGAGCACGAACAAGGCCCCGCCCTCCGCTTTGTTCTGACAGGTGATGAGTCCCTTATGGTCCTGCACCACGCCATACACGGCACTCAGTCCTAATCCCGTGCCTTTGCCGACGGGCTTGGTGGTATAGAAAGGATCGAATACGCGATGGGGCTCTTTGAGACCGGGGCCGTTATCGGAGAACTGAACTACGACCTGATCTCCCTGGCGCTGGGCGCTGACCCGAAGCAAGCCTCCGCCCGCTTGCTCGAGCGCATCCAAAGCGTTTTCGACGATCTGGACGAACGCGTGAAATAGCTGATGGCCGTCGCCCCATACTCGCGGCAGGTTAGCCTCCAGCACGGTTTCGATGTGGATTTTCTGATCGTGCCGTTCCAGTTCCCGCATCTGCACGCTGCGCTGCAGGAGCATGCACAAATCCAGCATCGCCTTCTCGCCGGAACTTTGCTGCGCAAAGCTCAGCAGGCTGGATATCAGCTCGCGAGTCCGCTGGGACTGGTAAACAATCTTGCGCACCAGAGCGTCCTGATCGCCGGTTAAACGCTGATGCGACCACAGCTTCTCCGAATGCTCCATGATCGCGGTGAGCGGATGATCGATCTCATGGGCAGCGCCTGCGATGAGCTGCCCCAAAGAAGCCAATTTTTCCCTCTGCACCAGATGGCTTTGCAATCGTTGCTCATTTTCAAAACTGCGCCGCGAATCTTCCAGCAAATGAATCAACGCCCGGTCCTGCAAATATTGGCGCAAAAACACGAACGCGCCCAGCACCAGCATCGCCGCCAGTACGGTGAACACGCGAAAGACCCGTGCCGCGGCCGGCGAGTCGTCCCATCGGTAAGTCCACAGTCCCAGCACGGGCAAGGAAAGAATCGCCAGCATCACCAGCCGTAACGTCAATGCACCCCACTTGTCCTCGGCCTTAGGCGCGGATGCTTCCGGTTGCCGATCGCGTGCAGTCAGCGCGGTCGCCGCCATCCAACACACCGCGCCCATCAAGGGAACGTCATAAAGACTTCCGGTGTAGTACACGCCTTTTGTGAGCGCCAGGTTCACCGCCTGCGAACCCAACGCATAGACCGCACTTGCCACCATCAGGTTCAGGTACACCATCTTCCACGCGGCGGGCGCCCCACGGGCGGCAATCCCCAGTACGATCACCAGCACGCCACTTTCGACCATGTAGAGTGGACCGAAGTTTCTGTCGTACGCCGTCACATTCACTGACACGTATTGCCATGGGAACACAACGAAGGCATATAGGAACACCCACCAAACCATCAGCAGGAAAAAGTCCAGCGTACCCACGCGGAACTTCGGTTCGCTCTCACTCCGATGGGGACGCAACCCGACCGCCGCGATCATCGGAACCAGATGGAGGAACAGAAAAACATCCATGAACGAGGGATCTGGGAAAGCTGTGCGGCGCACGACCTCGAAATAGACCCAGGCTGCCTCATTGCACGCCCAGAGCATGCACCCTAATCCCATCAACGCCCAAAAGCGCCGGTCGGCGCCCAGACCTGACCTTGCATTGGCCAGCATAGCCATGCCGACCGCGAGCGTCAGCAGAAGATACCCAACGTCGGCAAGCCCGGTCAGAAACGGACCACGCGGTACCGTCAGCGACACTACGGTCATCGCCAGCATAATGCCGCCAGCAAGCGCAAAACAGCGATGTCGTCCAGACAGACTCATCCGCTTCCATTTTATGGATAAAAGCGGCGATTCCCAGATCGCTTTCGGGCTTCCGTAGGTTACTTTCGTCATACCTCCTCGGCTCACGCTATCCGTGGTAAAGCCTACTGAGGGCGCTTGCGTCTCAGCAAGTCCTTCCGGCTCATCACTCCTGCTAGAATCAGCTTGAGTGTGGAGCGGTCAGCCCCTCTTCGGGCTGTTGGTCGCTGCTTTTGACTTTCGATCTGTGTCTCTTGGATTTGCTGCCACGCTTAGAAATCCCTGGTGCCCCATGGCCTTTCCCGTCACCCGTCTACGTCGTCTCCGGCGCACCGACCAGCTTCGTAACCTGGTGCGCGAAACCCGGCTTACTCCCGACGCCTTTGTCTACCCCATGTTCGTTTGCCCCGGCGAGGGCATACGTAAAACAATTCGGTCCATGCCCGGCGTGTTCAACCTCTCGGTGGATGAGGTGGTGAAAGAGGCGCAGGAGGTTTATTCCCTGGGCGTGCCCTCGGTGATTCTTTTCGGTCTTCCCGACAAAAAAGATGACGTTGCCACCGGGGCCTGGGCCGACGACGGCATCGTGCAGCAAGCCGCCCGCGCACTAAAACGTGAAGTCCCCGACCTGATCCTCATGGGCGACGTGTGCCTCTGCGAATATATGTCGCACGGCCACTGCGGCATCGTAAAGCCGGGCACTACGCCGCAATCCCTGGGCGCGGCGGCCAGAGACGCGGTGCAAGCTGCCCGCCAGGGAGCGGTGGCCGTCAGGGATGAAGAGGAGAAGGAAAAGGTCATTGAGGAGCTGGCATCGATCGTGGCCAGCGCGGTTTCCAAGTTTGAAATCGACAATGACGCGAGCCTTGAACTCCTGGCGCGCACTTCGGTGTCGCTCACCCGCGCCGGCATTGACATCATCGCGCCCTCCGACATGATGGACGGCCGCGTCGGCGCCATTCGGCGCGCGCTCGATGAAGCGAGCTTCATCAACACGCCGATCCTTTCCTATGCCGCCAAGTTTGCCTCAGGGTTCTACGGCCCGTTCCGCGAAGCCGCCGACTCCGCGCCGCAATTCGGCGACCGCCGCTCCTATCAAATGGATGGCGCCAACCTGCGCGAAGCCATGCGCGAAATCGAACTCGACATTGAAGAAGGCGCCGACATGATCATGGTCAAGCCGGCGATGCCCTACCTCGACGTAATCGCCGCCGCCCGCGACCGCTTCGACCTGCCGCTGGCCGCGTATCAGGTCTCGGGGGAACACGCCATGATTGAAGCCGCCGCCCAGAACGGGTGGATCGAGCGCGACCGCGTCATGATGGAATCGTTGCAGAGCATCCGGCGCGCCGGCGCCAGCATCATCCTCACCTACTACGCCAAGGACGCGGCTCGGCTGTTGGCGTAGGGCTGATTCTTTTCGTCTCAGTCGATTGCCACGATGGTGAGCCCGGACGATTCAGTTTTGCAGCACCAGTGCCCCCTCTAGATCGACTTTTCGAGCACGCTCCAGCGTCGGTTCCCCGCCGCTAAAAGGGGAGGGACGACTGCCAATCAACGAATTATCTCTCGCGGTGAACGAACGCGTCTGTGATTGGAGTCACACCCCTAAGTCCACGGGATTAGCCCGGGCGGGGCGATAGCTCGGGGCAGTATGCGCTAGAATTGCTCTGTCATGAGCAAACAGCATTACTTCTTCAAGCTGATTCCTCCTCGACCAACGTTTCCGTATGACATCAGCGATGCCGAGAAGCTCATCATGAAGGAGCACGCAAGCTACTTTCGAGAGCAGTTCGCGGCGGGTAGAGTTCTTCTGTTCGGTCCGGTGATGGTCGCTGGCGGCGCGTTCGGGCTTGCAGTGCTTGAAGTCGATGATGAGGCCGAAGCGCGGCAATTCGGGGAGTATGACCCTTCTGTTCGGTCCGGTCTTAACCGATACGAGGTCCACCCCATGCAGCTCGACGGCGCCCAGGCGAAACGAGCCTGAACTCGCAGCGGCCGGCGATGGCTCTTCCAGTTCGTGAGTCCATGCACGGGAAAATCAGGCTCAGCTGGCATGCAAAAGGGCTGAGCCGGAGGCTCAGCCCTGCACACACCCACTGGAATTGGCTAAGGCTTATGTGGCGTGAGATCGCAGGCGTGCTTCACTTCGTCCAGATTCAGACCCGCAGGAGAAAACTCCGCAATCGCGTACCCAGTTCTGGTTCTGACTTCTACATTGAATACCTGGGCTCCGATCGCGCCGCGAACCGTACCTTTGTCCATGGAAAGGACGCGGTCACGCTCCCAATTCCAGCCCTTATGGTCGTGGCTTCCGTCGATCCGGACCATCACTTCCATCTTCGGCTGGCCCCAGAAACCAGGATAGTCGGGGCGTCCCAGCCGGGCGCCGGGGTTGAAGTCGGCGCGCTCGTATTTGCCATTCGTGCATACGAGTTCGACGCGCGGTTTGTAGTCCGGGTCTTCCCGCAGATAGTTGTTCGAAAGCAGCTCAAACCGGGCTTTTTTCGCGCCGGTCATCTTGTCTTCCGAACGGAATTCCATCCATTTGCCGCCGGCACTGACGCCATCACCTTCGCCC
>PLIO01000048.1 GCA_003140075.1 Acidobacteriaceae bacterium
GGCTTCCGCGTCACCACCAACACCACGCTGTTCGACGGCGCCGATCCCAAATCCGTGCGCGCGTTCTTTGACGACATGATGGAGCTGGGGCTTGAGGGCATGATGCTTTCGCCTGGGTACTCCTACGACAAAGCGCCTGACCAAAAGCATTTTCTAGGCCGCGCCCGTACGCGACGCATGTTCCGCGCGATTTTGTCGAACCGCAAGAAGAGTTGGAAATTCAATCTCTCGCCGCTGTTTCTGGAATTTCTGATGGGCAAGCGGACTTATCCCTGCACGCCGTGGGGCATGCCTACTTACAACATTTTCGGATGGCAGAAACCCTGCTACCTCCTACAGGATGGTTACGCCGAAACTTTTGACGAACTGCTCTCGACCACGAACTGGAGCAACTACGGCACCGAGTCGGGTAACCCAGCCTGCGCCAATTGCATGGTACACAGCGGTTACGAAGCATCGGCGGTTCACGCCACGTACAGCTCTCTGAGTGGGTTCCTGGCCACGGTGAAAGGAACTTTGTTCACGCGCTATCGCGACGAAGAAGCGCTACGGTTGTTGGACGAGCCGCAGGCTCCGGTGCATCCGCTGGTGCAGATTGCAACGACGACAGAACCACTGCACGAAACCAGGGCATAACCAGAGTTCCTCTGTGAACCCCCGTGCCCCCTGTGTTTAAGATTTTGATTTGATCGAAGCTAATGACAGGCAAAGAATCCGGCCACATCGATCACGAAGCCGCGCAAGCCGTGCCCCACGCCAATCCTGACGCGCTCGAAGTCGCCCCCGGCACCGCTCACGAAAATCTCGAAGGCTGGATCCCGCAACTTGCCAGCGAAGAAGAAATCCGCACGGCGCTCGAAAAGGCCTTTGACTACCGCGGCGACGTCACCATCACCCGCAAAGACGGATCGAAGGTCGAAGGTTATCTATTCGACCGCCGCACGGCCGCTACGCTGAAAGATTCCCTGATCCGCCTGCTCCCGAAGAACGGCAATCCAAAAAAAATCTCCGTGTCCTACGCCGACATCGCCGCCCTGGCCTTCACCGGACGCGACACCGCCGCCGGCAAAAGCTGGGAAGCCTGGATGAAAAAATACGCGCAGAAAAAAGCCGCCGGCGAAACCAACATCGCGCTTGAGCCGGAACCGCTCGACTGATAGGCGTTCCCGGGCGATTTCCTGTCCCAGCCAACAGAAGAATCCGAGTGCTGGGGATCCTTCGACTGCGCTCAGGATGACAGAGGTCGAGATTACCGCGTGGTTTTCGCCCCCGTACCGAAGCTTAATTCCTGCACCAACTCCTCCACCTTATCGTCCGTCCCGCCAATAAACGTAAAGGACAGCACGTAGCCACGCGCCAGCACCACCAGCGTCGACTGCCGCATCATGCGTGTTCCAACCGCTTTCTGAAAATCCCCACGCACCACCGTTTTCGTTCCCAACACAAATTCATAAGGCTCGTTGACCACCTCAAAGCCCTGCGCTTGCGCGATCTCCGTTACCGGCCCGAAATACTGCGCCGCTTCTTTCAGGCCGGGATACGCCGCTGCGTTCTCCGCGGCAATCAGAATCGACGAATTCACATCTTCGGCTCTCGCCTGCGGAGGCCGCGAGAACGCCGCCAGCAGCACTCGCCCTGCTTTGCCCGCATCCGCCGCTAACTTGCCCGTATCTGTTTTTGCTTCCTCATCCTCCTGCGCATTCATTTCTTCGGTCCGCAGCACCCACGCTTCGGGAATCTTGCACGTGAACCCGAATCCTCGATTGCGGTACACGCCGTTGCTTACCGATCCGGTGTCCAGCCGGGAATCCGCCCCGGACGTGGGCTTCCTGACATGCTGTGCGGAGGAAGAGCTGCTGGAAGAAGTCGCCTGCCCCGGCGAAACCTGCGCCTCGCTCGGCGGAACCAACAGCAGGGCAACTACGGGAATGAGAAGAGCAAAACCGCGCCGGAGATTCATCTCTTTAATGGTACAGGAGCAACTCGGCAGCCTGGGCGATCTTGCCTCGCGTACTACGGCAACGTGCGCCGCGCGGGCTTTTCTGCAGCCTTGTAGTCCGCGGGATAGAGCACCACGCACCGGTCGCGGCCTTCGCCGTCGCTTTCGGTGCGCAGGTCGGCTTCGTCGCGCAGAGCCAGGTGCACCATGCGCCGTTCGCGCGACGACATAGGCGCAAAGTGAAACGGCGTACCCGTCTGCCGGACTTTCGCTGCGGCCACGCTCGCGGCCATGCGGAGTTCCTGCACTCGCAAAGAGCGCTGGTTCTTGCAGTCGAACGAGATCTTCTCGTGCTCGCCCGAAGCCAGCCGCAAAATTTCAAACGCCAGCAATTCCAGCGCGCGCAGAAGTTCGCCGCCACGGTCGAGCAGCAGGGCGGAATCCGGACCGGAGAAATCCACAAAGATCTCCGGAGTTTCGAAATCGTTTAACGCCGGTGGATCGACCACGATGCGGTACTTGAGGTGAAGACCGCCGTGCGTAACCACGGCCTGCAGGAATTCATTGATCTTGTTGGCAGCAGCGAGTTTGTCCATAAGTACGCTCTTGGCTGTTAGCTCTTGGCCCTTAGCTTGAAACCTAAAACCTACGGACACTCAGCACGCCGCCGTGATCTCGGCAGGGGTCGCTGTCGTCCCTTAAAACCCTCAATCTTATCGTGTCTTCCGAGCGCCAGCCCTAGGGATTCAAGCCAAGAGCTAAAGGCTAAGAGCCAAAAGCTCTCTTATTTCTCTTTCTTGCGCGCCCGTTTTTCCATCATCTCGCGCATCTCCCGCCCCAGCTTGGTGCGGTTCATCACGGCCTGCTGCGCGATCGAAATCAAATTGCTTTCGGTGTAATAGAGGTTCAAACCCGCGGCCAACCGGAAGAAAATAAATCCCATCATCAGCGGCATCATCACGGTCAGCATTTTCTGCTGCGCCGGATCCATGCCCGCCTGCGGCGTCATGCGCTGCATCACCACCATGCTCACCACCATCAGAATCGGCAGCACCCAGTCGGCGGAGGACAAATCGGAAATCCACAGCCAGTGGGCGTGGCGCAGCTCCAGCGCCACCCCGAGCATGCGGTAATAGGCAATCAGGAACGGGAACTGGATGAGCATCGGCAAACAGCCGCCCGCCGGATTCACTCCTTCTTTCTTATACAGCGCGCTAATCTCCTCGTTCATCGCCGCTTTGCGCGGATCGCGGAGCGTGTACTTCTTGTATTTCTCCTGGATGTTCTTGATCTGCGGCGCGACCCGCTGCATCTTCAGCATCGACTTCATCTGCGTAATCCGCAGCGGCAGCAGCGCAATCGTGATGATGAAAGTCTGAATTACGATCGCCCATCCCCAGTTCGGAACGATGTGGTTGTAAGTCCACTTCAGCCACAGGAAAAGCGGCCGCGACAGAAAGCCCCACCATCCAAAGTCCACAATGCCGCGCAAATCGGGGTTGTCACCCTTAATTGTGGGAATGGGGACGGTATCGAGCACGGAGATCTCTTTCGGCCCGACATACATGCGCTCCGTAGTGGCCCCGCGCAGACTGCCGACTGCGGCACCCAGAAGTTCTACGTTGGCGTCTTTTGCATTGGAACCGATGGGATTGAAGCCGGGCTTCTGCTCAATCTCCATGGCATTGCGCAGCGTGATCAGCGCAGCGGAACCAGGATCGTCCGGGATGAAAATCGCAGTGAAGTACTGATCCCCCGTACCCGCCCACTCGAACGGACCGTGGAGAGTGTTGCCGCTGCTGATGCCTTTGATGGGCAGACGCAGGACGAAATTCGGGAAGACCAATGCGGTTTTGTCGGTGGACGCGTCGTTGTGGTAGTCGATGCGAGCGGCCGCGTAGGCAGCGGGAGTCGCCTGGTCGCCGAACCCCGCGGGCCACGCCGGCGCAGCGAAAATTTCGCTGCCCTTGTAGACCACGGAGGTTTCAACATTCAGAACATAAGTGTGGTCGAACCGAAAAGTCTTGCGGACCACGAGATCCTGGTCGGCATACTCAAAGCTAATCGTGGCGGGAGCGGTAAGCTGGCCCTCATTCGAAGCTACGTAAAGCGCCGAACTCACCTTGTTACGCAGAGTCTCGTCGTAGGTCCAGAGCGAAAGCGGGTAGCCAAATTTCTGCGCTGCCGCGGGGTTCACCAGATCCTGCCGCCCGTTCTGCGTCTCGTTATCGAATTTTTTCAGGATCCAAGACTTCACCTGGGCGCCGCGATTGGTGAAGGTGATGCGGTAGAGATCGTTCTCGATAACGGTTTCAGTTTCGGCGGCCGCCTGCTTGCTCGCCACTGCAGCCGGAGCGGTTGCCACCGGAACACTCGCAGCTATCGCAGGAGGAGCAGCAGACTGCTGTTCCGCCACCGGCTGCTTCTGCGCCGGCGGGGCCGGCGGCTGCGGCATATATTTCTTCAGCAGCGGCTGGAAAATAATAAGGACCACGAACGTCAGAACAAAGACGAGGAGCAGCCGCTTCTCGGCGCCGGGTTCCTGTTGAGGATTTTTAAAGTCGGGCAAAGTTTGATTACCGTGTCAAATTCTTGGCGCGCTCGCCGTGGCACACTTCTCCACGGACTGCGTTTCTATCGCCGATCGCGTCACCGGATCGTAACCGCTCCCCGCAAAAGGATGACAGCGCAGGATCCGCCAGATCGCCATCCCTCCGCCGCGCAGCGCGCCGTAGCGCTCGACAGCCTCCATGGCATATTCGGAGCAGGTCGGCACGTAGCGGCAGGCCGCGGGAAACAGCGGCGAGACGGCCCACTTGTATGCCCGCAACAACTGCAGCGCGACGAATTTGGCGAATTGGCTCAGGAGCGGCTCTCGGCTTCCGGCTTTCAATTTCCGGCTTTTCTGTTGGAAGATTCTTTCGGCGTCGCCGTCTCTGCCGGCGCTCGCGACAATTTCAGTTCGATCACCCCGAACGCGCGCTGCACTTCCTTCAGCACGTCGGCGAAGTCAGCCGTCAACAGCGACTTCTTCGGATTGATCACCACATCCGCGGCAACGCTCGCCGCTGAAAGCGACATGCGCACCGCCTCGCGCAAGCGCCGCTTCATGCGGTTGCGCTGCACCGCCCCGCCCAGCGCGCGGCCCACCGTAAACCCGACGCGCAGCCCATGTAGCGCCGGCGTCCTCGCCGGCGGTTTTGCGCCCAGTTCGTTCGCGTCAACCTGCACTCGCGCCAGGTAGAAAACCGTCATGGACGCGGAAAAATGCCGCCGTCCTTGTTTATAGACGCGTTCGAAATCCGCATGGCGCAAAAGCCGGGCCGTGCGCGGGAATTGTGCTCTCTCTGGCGGCATCGCGGAGTCCGGCCGGGTTCCCAACGCGGAGTCCGCCAAAATGCCATCATGCTGCAACCGGCAGCTCAGCGTCTCGACTGTGGAAGTAAGCGGCACCGGAAAAAGCTACTCGCGGAATCCGGGCTTCACGGAAACCCGCTTCCGTCCCTTGGCGCGGCGCCGGGATATCACCTTCTGGCCGCCCTGGGTCTTCATGCGCGTGCGAAAGCCATGCTTCTTGCTTCGCCTGCGCCGGTTCGGTTGGAATGTACGTTTGGGCATGAAAAATAACTACTCCTGATTCCGTCGACAGTGTTAGGGCAAACGAGAAGTATAAATGACCAAGTGCCGTAAGGGCAAAGGGGTGCCTGCGGCATCGTGTCTCTCTTGGTTGCGATGTCACGTGGGGACGGCCCTGCCCAGTGTCGGGTCAAGTGCAGCTCCGCTTCCTCGCGCACTGGGCAACGCTGCTGAAGGGAGAGAGACTGCCCTCCGCCGAGACTTGCCCTGGCTTGTAACTCGGTGTCTCGTGGCTGCGACTGCTCGGGGCACTACCCTTTCCATCAGCGCGCTATCTCCAGCCGCGTTCTGCACCGCGCTCGTTGCAGTTACATCCTCGACACTTGACAGGTGTGCCCCTTCGAGTTCCGAATAGGTATTCGCAAGAGAAAATGTGTGCGAAGATTTCCGCACGACGAAAAACTTTTGTGCTACCATGCCGAACGGTCGGGTTTGCAATTCTCTTTCACCATGGCAACCGCGCACGATGTTTCTATGAGCATCAGGATCTGCTGTTGAACCCAAGAGGCGCGTTCCGCAGTACACTAAGAGTTCAACCAGCAAGTTAGGTAAACGGCTTTCTTAACAGGCGCCCTCAGCCAGCCGCCGGGACGCCGCGGCGGGTATTTCATATTATGTCAGTTCCAAGCACAACTCTTTCCCCCAATCCGTGGACGCGCATTCTCGATGCGCTGGAAAAAAAGATCAACCGGCATTCCTATGACACGTGGTTAAAGCCCACCCGGTACAGCCACTCCAGTGGTGGAATATTGTTCGTGCGCGTGCCCACGGTCGAGTTCCGCCACGCCGGCGACAAGTACGCCGACCTCATCCAGGAGGCCATCGACAACCTCGGCCTCGAGTTCAGCGACGTTAAGTTCGTCACCCCCGAGGACGATCCCGCCGCCACCACGGTTCGCCACAACGGCGGCCTCTCGGCAGCCCCGGCTGCTGTGGCTCCGGCGCAGGCTCGCTTCGATTGGGATGGCGCCGCTCAACTCAATCCGCGCTACACCTTCGATGCATTCGTCATCGGCTCCGGCAATCAGTTCGCCCACGCGGCCTGCCAGGCCGTGGCCGAGCGCCCGTCCAAAGCCTACAACCCGCTCTTTTTATACGGCGGCGTTGGCATGGGAAAGACCCATCTCATGCAGGCCATCGGACACGAGATCAAGCGCCGCCAGCCTCAGGCCGCCATCTGCTACGTCTCCAGCGAGAAGTTTACCAATGACATGATCAACTCGCTGCGCTACGACAAGATGACTTCTTTCCGCGACAAGTTCCGCGGTGTCGATGTGCTGCTCGTCGATGACATCCAGTTCCTCGCCGGCAAAGAGCGCACCCAGGAAGAGTTCTTCCATACTTTCAACGCGCTGCATGACACCATGCGGCAGATCGTGATCGCCAGCGACCGCTCTCCAAAAGAGCTGGCCGAGATCGAAGACCGCCTGCGCAGCCGCTTCGAGTGGGGATTGATTGCCGACATTCAGCCCCCGGATCTCGAGACCAAAGTTGCGATTCTGCAGAAAAAGGCGGAGCAGGAAAAAGTCACGCTCCCCACCGATGTCGCACTCTACGTCGCCCAGAATATCCGTTCCAATGTTCGCGAGTTGGAAGGCGCACTCATCCGTCTGGTGGCGCATTCCTCCCTGATCGGTGCTGAGATCACTCTGCCTTACGCGCAGCAGGTGTTGAAGAACTTCATCGATTCGCAGGCCCGCAAGGTCACTATCGAGTCCATCCAGAAAATGGTCGCCGAGCAGTTCGGCCTGCGTCTGGTCGAAATCAAAGCCAAGGATAATTCGCGCGCCATCGTCTATCCTCGCCAGATCGCGATGTATTTGGCCAAGCAGATGACGGAAGCGTCTCTGCCGGAAATCGGCCGCCAGTTCGGGGGAAAGCACCACACCACCGTTCTGCACTCCGTGGAGAAGATCGAAGCGGTTCGCAAGAACGACAAGGATTTGAACAGGTTGCTCAATAAGCTTACCGAGCAATTAGGCGGATAAACTGTATTGTTCTTGAGTTTTGCACCAAGCGGCGCAGTCTTCCTTTTCCAGGTCTGTGAATGAGATGTGGAAACTGTGCAAGGCTCAGGTGAAACCAGGAAAGCGGAAATCTTCTCGTAGGGTCTCCGCCAGGTTCGGGACCGATTTCTCACACGAAGGGCTGGTCCCCAAAGCGGTGACAATAGACCGGTTGGTAAAGTTTTCCACTTCTCCGCCCCGCCTACTGTTACTGCTGGTTTTATAGGTTTTGTATTTGATATAAGGGAAGTAATAAAAGTAGCACGCTACACGGGGGATGGAGTCTATGCCGGTGGAAGCGGCCGTCGCGGTAGGAACCATGGAGATCACGGTCAGCAAATTCGAATTGCTGCGGGAGTTGACCGCAACCCAGGGAGTGGTCGAGCGCAAGACCACCATTCCGATTCTGTCGAACTATTTATTCGAGGCTGCCGAGGGCAAGCTCTCGCTCACGGCAACCGACCTCGATCTAAGCCTTCGAACTTCTTGCGATGCGAAAGTGAAAAAAGAAGGCTCCTGCACCATTCCCGCCCGCAAACTGTATGACTACGTGAAGCTGCTGCCCGATGCCGATATCACGATCAAGTTGCTGGAGAATCATTGGGTCAGCATTCGTTGCGGCCGATCGAACACAAAAATGGTGGGCATGGCCAAGTCAAATTTCCCTAGCCTGCCGGTGTTTCCAACTACGGGAGTAGTGAAAATTCCCGGTGCGGTGTTGCGCGGATTGATTGCCCGTACCGGCTTCGCCATCTCCAGCGAAGAATCGCGCTACACGCTGAATGGCGCGCTGATGCTGCTGAAGCCCGAGTCGATCACCATGGTTGCCACCGACGGTCATCGCCTGGCTCACTGCGAGCGCAGCGGAGAAAAATTTGAAGGTGTTTCCGGCGAGATGAAAACTCTCGTTCCCAAGAAAGCCATGGACGAACTTAAGTCCCTGCTCGATTCCACCGACGCCGAGACCGTCGAGTTCGCCAAAGACGAATCTACGCTTTTCTTTCGCATCGGTTCGCGCCTGCTCACTTCGCGCCAGCTGACAGGACAATTCCCCAACTTCGAAGCCGTTTTGCCCAAGGACAACAGCAAGAGCATCGCGCTGAACAGCGCCGATCTCAACTCCGCAATTCTGCGCGTGGCGCAATTTGCCGACGAGCGCTCGCGTGCCGTGCGCCTCAAGCTGGAAAAAGGCGAAGTGAAACTTTCCGCGTCCTCCACCGAAGCCGGCGAGTCCGAGGATTCGATCGAAGCTCCCTATGACGGTGAAACCCTCACCATCGGCTTCAACGCTCAATACCTGGTCGACTTCCTCAAAGCCGCTGGCACCAGCGAGGTTCGCCTTGAACTGAAGGATTCCCAATCCGCCGGGCAGCTGCGGCCCGCCGAGGGCGACGACTATAAGTACCGGTATATCGTGATGCCGATGAGAATTTGAGTGCGTCACGGTTACGAATAAAGAATTGAAAAGGGCGCGGCTTCAGGCCCGCCGTCGTGTCTCTAAATGAAATAGTCGGGGCTTCAACACCGCGGACGAAACGCGTCACACTTGAACTTCCGCCCCTCCTGTCATAAATTGACGCAACCCGGTTTCGAAGGAGCTTTCTTATGCTATCCGGTTTCAAAAAATTCATCCTGCGCGGTAATGTAGTGGATATGGCAGTCGGCGTCGTCATCGGTGCGGCTTTCGGCGGTGTGGTCACTGAGATGACCAAGGCTTTTCTAACGCCGTTAATCGCGTTGGTAGTCGGTAAGCCCGATTATTCGAAACTGAAATTTCTCGTTCGCGGCACTGAGTTCCCCATCGGCGAGTTCATCAACGCCTGTGTTTCGTTCCTCCTGATCGCCGCGGCAATCTATTTCTTCGTGGTCATCCCCGTCAACGCCCTCATCGCCCGCATGCACAAAGCCGACAAGCCCGCCGATCCCACCACTAAGAAGTGTCCCGAGTGCCTCAGCGAGATTCCCATCGACGCCCGCCGCTGCGCCCACTGTACCCAGCCGGTGCTGGGACGCGCTGCGTAAATGCGCCTGAGGTTTTTATGTGGGAACAGCCGCCCCCGGCTGTCCGCGGAGCGAAGCTCCGCAACGATTCGACCTTACCGTCCCTCATCCGCCGAAGGCCCGTACACCGACGGAACCGCCACTCCATTCAGTCGCAGATAAACTCCCAACTGTGCCCGATGATGGATTATGTGATTCATCACCATCCGCCGCAGCGCGCCAATCCGCGGACCGTCGTAAAACTTCTTTTCGCCGGCTGAGAGCGTCCAATTCTTCGACCAGTCCGCATCGCTGGTCGCGGCAATCCCCTTCCGCAACTGCTCCACGTTCTTGTCGAATATCTCCAGCACGTGTTTCTGCGATTCCGCCACGAGTGGCTTCTGCCCGGGCGGCCGGTTGGCGAAGTCCAACGAATCTACTTCGACCACTTTCACTCCCAACCCCGGCAGCTCCGCGACATGCCCCGCCAGCCGCCCCAGCCCCATCGATTTCTCATGCGGCTTCCACGCCAGCTTGTCCTCCGGAATGCGCTCCAGCGTCTTCCGCGCGCTCACCATCTCCTGATCGAATTCCGCCAACAACCCTTCACTCAATCCCATCTCATCCTCCTTAAGATTCTTCGACTTCGCACAATGCCGTGGGAAACCGCCCCCTCCGGATTCGCGCCGGGCAGGCTCTCGCTCGTCCGCGGAGCCGAGCTGGGCTCCCTCACTCTCGCCTTGGATGTACAGCAAAACCATTTCGCTTCGCGAAGTTTCTGAAGAGAGTTTGCCGGGAGAGGGTTCCACGCCCGGTGTGCCGATCTGTACCCACTAAGCCTCTGCCATCAGCCGTGCATCTTCCAATTCAGAGAGCAAAATCGTCGCAGAACATTACAAGCGTTCCACTATTACTAACCTGATGCGTTCCTGGCTGATGAATTTCCCAATTTCCGAAGTTCCACTTTCCATCAAACGCAAAGCAGTCGCAACGCCTGGAGCAGCAATCCATGCCGATTCCCTCCCACCCGTTAACTACCCAGATTCTTACAAATCCAGATTCCCTCCGTGGACCTCTGTGTCCTCCGTGCCCTCTGTGTTTACGTTTCTTCCTGGCTCCAAAAGGAAAAGGCGGCCCGCAAAGGCCGCCCGATTCCTCAGAACTGAGAACTGTTTATTTTCCCGCGCCGGCTGCTGCTGCCATCAATCCCGCAATCTGCATTCCTTCAATCCGCGCCAGCACGTTCTCTATGCTCGCGCCGGTATCCGTGCAAGCATCCACATACGGATGCCGGCTGCCATCGGCGTGCATCACCAGTACCACCGTTTCGGCCTGCGCCTTTTTCACCGCATAAGGCAGATGATGCCGGTCATTCCTCGTCAGGCTCGGTCCCAACACCACCAAGTCGAAAGGGCCTTTCTTCAGCGCCTCCACTACCGCCTTGCGCCCCACGGCCTTCTCCACCGTGTGCCCGGCCTTCTCAAATGACGCCGCTGGAGCCGCCTGCGCCTCCGCATCCCCTTCACCGTAAAGAATCTTCAGCTTCGCTGCCTTCGCCATGAGTCCCGTCCTTGCTCAGCACGCTCTTTCAGTGCTGGCAATGCCACGGTAGCAACCGCCCCGCCGCCTGAGAACGTCACCGAAGACCAGCGACGAACGGGACCATCATCCGCCTCTATCCCTCCCAATCGAAAATCAGAATTCAAATCCCCTTCCCCTCGGCTCATTTCAGCGTTACACTTCTCGCCCATAGGGGGTCTCCCATGTTTCGCACGCATTTCGCCGCCGGCGCTCTCATTTTTCTTACCGCGGTTCCGCTTACGGCTGTCTGCTCCGCTCAGCAATCCGAGCCTTCCTCCACCGCCAGCTGCAACCTCGACGATGGCCGCCAGATCTACATTCGCTACAACGCCGTCACGCCGAAGAGCGAAAAAATTTCCAACGGCAAGCCCTGGACTCCGGGCGGCGCTCCCATGACCCTCTTCACCGAAGCCCAGCTCACCCTCGGCAGCTCCGCTATCCCGGTCGGCGCCTACACGGTTTATCCCATCCCCGCCAAAGACAAGTGGACTCTCGCCGTCAACAAAAACGTTACTGCCGGCTCCGCTTACGACGAGAAGCAGGACGTTGCCCGTTCTGCCATGGAGACCGATCAAATCGGCCAACCCTCAGAGGCGCTCGAAGTCGCCTTCGCCCACGTCGGCCCCCGATGCACGCTCCGCATCTACTTCGGCAAAACCGCCTCCTTCGTCGACTTCATCGCCAAATAGCTCCCGTGCCGCGAAAATCCTTAATGCGCTTTTTGTTGACCCTCGTTCTCGCCGCCTCCGCCCTGGCCCAGTCTGCGCCCCAAACTCATCCCTCCCGCACCACCGAAAGCCTTCGCGGCGCAAGCGCGGTCTCGCAGCAAATCGCCTGGGCCTCCGGCACGCACGGCACCTACCTCCGCACCACGGACGCCGGCCGCACTTGGGTTCCCGCTCAAGTTCCCGGCGCTGAAGCGCTTGATTTCCGCGCCGTAGTCGCCTTCTCCGCCGACGAAGCTTTTCTGATGTCCGCCGGTCCCGGCGATCAGTCCCGCATCTACCACACGGCCGACGCTGGCCAGCACTGGCAGCTGCAATTCACCAACACCAATCCCAAAGGATTTTTCGACTCCATGGTTTTCTGGAATCCAACCCACGGCCTCGTCCTCGGCGATCCCATCCCGGACGAAGCTGGCACACCCAAA
This sequence comes from Acidobacteriaceae bacterium, assembly GCA_003140075.1. Taxonomy (GTDB): domain Bacteria; phylum Acidobacteriota; class Terriglobia; order Terriglobales; family Acidobacteriaceae; genus Sulfotelmatobacter. The sequence continues at coordinate 12,293 of PLIO01000048.1, forward strand.
TTCGAACTCTTACTCACCACCGACGGCCAAACCTGGACACCGATTCCATCCGCTCAACTCCCGCCCGCTCTCGCAGGCGAAGGCGCATTCGCCGCCAGCAACAGCTGCCTCGCCATCCTTCCAAAGCTTGTTATCCCGAGCGAAGCGAGGGACCCTGGTCTCCCCAACGCCACCAAGGCTGCCGACACGTCTGCCACGTCGCCGGCACAACCGTCGAAGGGCGACGCTTCAGCGCCGCGTAAGCTAGGCGAGGAAGGCGGGGCCTCAGCCCCTGAGATTGCCGACCTCAACATCTGGTTCGCCACCGGAGGCGGCGCTGCCCGCGTCTTCCACTCCTCCGACCGCGGCCGCACCTGGGAAGCCTTCGACACTCCCATCCTCCACGGGCCCGACTCCGCCGGAATCTTCTCCATCGCCTTCCGCGACCCGCTCCACGGCGTAATCGCCGGCGGCGATTACAAACTTCCCGAGCAGCACGGCCCCAATCTCGCCTTCACCACCGACGGCGGCAAAACCTGGGCTCTGTCCCAGATCTACCCTCAGTCCTATTACTCCGCTGTCGCCTATGATCGAAGAAGCAACGATCGCCGGGGCAATGATGGCCGCGACAACGTCCGTCTGTTCATCGCCGGACCCAAGTTCGTCTACGACTTCCGCCCGCCGCAGAACCCCACTCGCATCAGTCCCCCGAAGAAATCCGGCATCCAATTCAACGCCGTAAGCCCCTACCCCACCGGTGGAGCCCTTTTCGTCGGCCCCAACGGCTCCATCGCCATAATCCCCTGACCGATGTGGGGACAGCCGCCTCGGCTGTCCCGGCCTGAGCCTGCCTTGAGCGAGCGTAGCGAGTCGAAGGGGCGAAGCCCGGCCGCATCGAACCCGATCCCTCACTTTTCCCGCACCCCTACCCAACCCTCCAACATCCAACCACAGGACCATGCTCTAAAGTTCCCTATGTCGTCTCAATTCCATCCTTACAGGGCCACCAATTTGGAGTACACTCCTTGGAACCGATTTCCTAATATGTTCACGCCCCACCCCAACCTGGCTGACGACGTTAACGGCGCCATCGTCCAGTCGGAAATCGAAGGCGGCGTTTTTCTCCACGATCTCCCGCCCTCCACCGTTCTCCACATCCAGACTCTTCACCATTGCTACACCGCCGTTCTGCTCGGCGGCAGCGACGCTCTCATCTCCGGCCATCCGGAATTTTGTCCCAACCCAGTTCAAGTCGCCATCGCCGGATCCACCTGGGGAGGTTCCATGCTCAAGCTCCAATTCGTAGGACGCGGCATGCACCTCGAATTTCGCCACCCCGAATACGACACCCCCATCATCACCTCACCCATCCAGGAAATCCGCGACTTCCATCCGATTCCTGGCGTGCCTGCGGCGGTGGACTCGTTAAGCTTTTGAGCGGGTGCCACTGCTTCTCCTGATTGCCTTCATATACTGAGCTACCCGCTGGATCGAGGAACTAAATCGAATCAGTCCGCCCATTGACTTGCGCCGCCCAGCCCTCTACCATTCCCGCCAAGGCGAAAGCCGGAAAGCGGAAGCCCGAAGCCGACTCCTATGACCATCACCACCCGCGAAGTCAACCACGTCACCATCGTCGACATCCACGGACGCATCACTCTCGGCGAAGAAACCGGCCTGCTCCGCGAGACCGTCCGCAACCTCATCGCCGAAGGCAAGAAAAAGATCGTCCTCAACCTCGCTCACGTCGATTACCTCGATTCCTCAGGCGTCGGCGAACTGGTCAGCAGCTTCACCACCGTCCGCAACTCCGGCGGCGACCTCAAACTCCTCGCGCTCACCAAGAAAGTGCACGACATCCTCAACGTCACCAAGCTCTACACCGTCTTCGACATCAAAGACGACGAATTCACCGCCGTAAAATCCTTCGACTACTTCTTCGCCAAGTAAATAGGTTTTGTCATGCCGAGCGAAGCAGGATCGTCCAAAGATGATCCTGCGCAGTCGAAGCATCCCTAAGCCCACCTGCGCGCCGTCCCTCGGGTAGTGGCTCAGTTTGAACAGCATTACATTTTGTCATTCCGAACCGGCGTTCTTTGCCGGTGAGGAATCTGCTGTTGGCCGGACCAAAGCAGATTCCTCGCGCGATAAAACTGCGCTTCGGAATGACAAACTTTTCAAACTGAGCCACTACCATCACTCAATATTCCTTGACGCTTCTCCCGTCCCCGAGTACTCTACTTTCGCTGATTTGTGCTGAGCCTTTCCTTCCCTCGGCCCGGCGTTCAATTCTCCAAGCCCGTCAGGAGTGTGCCTCGGTGAACCGGAGCCCATGGTTCGCGCTGATCGCCTGTTGTTTGCTGCCTTTAGCATCTCTCGCTGCGCAACAGAATTCCGCCGACTCCGATCCCAGCCACCACCATCGAGTGGACCGCGCTCTCCTGCTTCTGAAGGACGACGATGCCGCCGCGCCTAAGTGCCACATTGACGCGGAAGAAAGAAAACTCGAGGCCGCCCAGGATGAGCTCGGCGACCTGCACCTGGATGCGGCATCCGACCGATTCTTCGCCCTCACTCAATCCTGCAGCCCAGGAGTGAGAGACGGAGCTACCCTGGGCTTCCGTAAAACGCATCGAGAGATGAGCACCTGGTGGTGGCAGGTGGGCCGCTACTTCCCGCCCTTCCGCTGGTGGCACATCCACTACCCCAGGGCTTGGAAGGTTCTCGGCTGGGCCGTAGGCATCGTTTTCGCTTTGTTCGGCCTGCTTGCACTCGCTCGGCTATGGCTCAAGTGCGCTCAATGGCTTATTGGGAAGATTCCCCCCGGCCATTCCGTCATCATGACTCCGACCGAACTCACCACTGGCGACAAGGCCCAATGCGAGTTTTTCGCCTCCATGTTGCAGGACAGGGCCGTCGAAGTTACCAACCGCGTCCAGCACGCGGGGGTTGGGCAGCTCATCGGCCCCACTTCCTGTCTCTCTGTTCCATCCGACACCGCTAAGAATCTTGGGGCATCACTCCCGAAAATCAAGGGCGTTGACCTCAGCGCACTGGCAAAGTTCTTGTTCTACCTCATGCGCTACTTCGGGTGGCGGGTAGAGTCCCAGGTTGCCTTCTGTCCGTCCTCCGTGGCCACCGGTGGCGCTCCATCCACCCACGCACGCATCGTCGCGTCCGCCACCATCCGCTGGGCCTGGATGATCAAGGGAGGTCCTTGGCTCGTCGATGTCCCGGTCGACGATCAATACGACCTCGAGGCTGCGGCTTTCGCCCTTGTCGTCTGCATCATGGGGGACTACCCTCCAAGAAAAGCTGAAGAGATGGACGCCCTCCGCTTCTCCGACGACAACAGCTTCCGTCTGTTTATCGAGGGCCTCGGCGCGCTCCAGCTTTATGAAAAGGAAGCCTCAAAGAGTCACCCCCGGCAGTTTAGCCTCGAGCACTGGATGAAGGTCGCCCTCAACCGTCTCAGCAAATGCGTCTCGCAATATCCCATTGATCCGCTGCCGCGTTTCTATCTCGGCATTGCGCTGGCCACGCGAAATCAGGAAGTCTATGTGACACGCCTACAGCAGATTCGCTCTGCTTGTGTTGCTGTTGGCCGAGAACTCGGCTTCAGCGACATGAGCCACGATCCCAAGGCCAAAGTTTTTGCCGAATGCCGTCCCATCGAATCCGCAATCGCCCATCCTTTCCGTGAGCTCGAAAGTGCCCCCTGGCCTTTCCTGGACGAAGCCATTCACATGTTTCATAGCTTGCTCTCTGATCCCAACCTTGGGGACGTGGCCAAGTACAACCTAGTCCTGGCTTATGGGCGCCTCGGGGGCGAGACCTTGGATCTCGGTCTGAAGATGAAACCCATCGAAGCTCCCAAGGTCTCCGCTGCCTACCTCGTAGACCTTGTCAAGTCTCCGGAAAAGGTTCAAAAAGCGACCAAAGCAGTCCTCGAAGGCACAATTCTTCACCTGCAGTTTGACTGCCTCTGCAAGAGCTTCGAGGCTCGTTGCGACATAGCCCAAAAGGCGAAGGCCAAGTTCAAAGACGCGTTCAAGGAATTTGAAGATGCCAAATCCCCGATCAAAAAGTCTCTCGACCGAATCGGGGAAACGCTTCAGAAGGCCGCCGCTCAGGTTCAAGACGATCAAGAGAAGAAGCTCCTTGGAGACATCGCCGCTCGCCTTCAGCAGGGCCTCGAAAATCTGGCCTTCAAGGGGGACCTTATCGCCGATCACCTTTGTCGAGAGGGTTATATTTGGATTGAGTGCGCCACCAGCCACCTTCCTGTCGACGATCTCAGCGCCGAGGCCAAATTGGAGAAGGCGGCCGAGTGCTTCACCGCTGCGCTCGAGCTCAAGCCCAACTGGAACCCGCCCCAGATTTATCTCGCCCTCGTTCGCCGCATCCAATCCGGATTAGCCGGCGCGTACGTTGATTTCCTGGAAGAGCAAGTAAAGCGGGCCGAGCCCAAGAAGGACCACAAGATCGAAATCAAACTAGAGATAGGCCAGGCTGAATCCAAGCCTGCTCAAAGATCGGACGAACCGAAGCAAGAGAGCGGCACCATCAAGCATCTCGTCAAGAGGGCTGTCACGGTTTTCGGAGAGGGTATCGAAAAAGCCATTGCCACGCGCATCGAAAATTTCACGAACCAACGCCTTCCGGAGGAAGGCAGCTCACAAGGCAGCGCGCCCACCAAGAACGACGAGCAGAAAACCTCCGAACTCTCCTCCCTTAAACGGCAACTGAGCGTGAAAACGCAGCAAAAGGATCAGTTTTCCCAGGAAGCCGACAACCTCTTCGCCGCGCTGCAAGGCGAGCCCTGGCCTGTAAGCAAGCCCGATTCGAGTACGGCGAAGGATAAGACCGATCCTAAGCCGAAGGCGATAGTAGTGCTGACATCTCAAACTGCAAAAGGCCCCGACCAGACGAACCAAGATAGTTAACGGTATGGGCGCCCATCCCACTTCCGGGTCGCTAGGCACTCTATCCTTCGGAAAAACCGCCTCCCGCCAGAAACAAACATGCCGATTCGTCCCACTCTTACCACCTTGATTCCTGCCCGCGCCCAAAAAGAAAGAAAGGCGCCCCACAGGCCGCCCCTTCCGAGCTCTTAAATTACGAAATTACAAATTACCAAATTACAAAATTACAAAATTCCCCTAATTCTTCTTCCCCCTGAACATCTCCACCACCCGCTCATAATCGTCCACGTTCGCGTACTCAATCACAATCTTTCCCTTCCCGCTCCGATCCTTAATCCGCACCCGCATCCCCAAGATGCGTTCCATGGCCAGCTGCGCCGACCGCACATTCGGATCCATCCACCGCGCCCCTCGCGCTTCTTTCGGCGCTCCCGGCACTGTCTGCCCCGGCAGCATCCGCAAAGATCCGTTCAGCCGCATCACGCGGTCTTCGATCTGGTCCCACTTTAAGTGCTTATTCACCACTTCTTCCGCAACCTGCTCGATGTGCGCTTCATTTTCCAGCCGTAGGATCTCGCGAGCGTCGCTGAAGCTCAGCCGGTCCTCCAGCATGTAGTTCATCACCTTCTCAGGCAGCCGCAACAGCCGCATGTAATTCGATACCGTCTCCCGCGACACTCCCACGCGCTCGGCAATCTGCGCCTGCGTCAGCTTAAACTCCTTGCTCAGCACCCGGAACGCTTCCGCCTGCTCCAGCGGATTCAAGTCCTCCCGCACCACGTTCTCGAGCACCGTCATCTCCGCCGCCTGCTGCGGCGAGAGCCGCCGCACCAGCGCCGGGATCGTGTCCTTCCCCGCCATCTTCGATGCCCGCAGCCGCCGCTCGCCCAGCACCAGGATGTAGCTCCCCTCCTCTTCCGCTGGACGCACCACTACCGGCTGTATCACGCCATGCTCTTTGATCGATTCCCTCATCTCGATCAGCATGTCTTCGTCAAACACATACCGCGTCTGGTAAGGGTTCTTGTCGATCAGTTCGATGGCCAGATTCACCACCAGATTGGCCGGCATAGCCTCCGCTTGAATCGAGATCACCTCGCCCGCAGCCGGCTCTGCCCCGTTGTTCTCGTCATCCCCCTCGCTCTTGTCATTCCGAACGTTCTTGTCATTCCGAACGAAGTGAGGAATCGTGGTTTCGCTGGGATTGGCACTCGTCCCGTCCGTCGCGTCCTGCGCGGAGGGTTGCTGTGGCGCGGCAGCCGCCACACGCGACTCCGGACTGGCAACCACCACCCGCGGCCCCGGTAGCAACGACGCCAGCCCTCGTCCCAAAGCCCGCCGCTTCTCATCCTTCTTCTCGATCGCCTGCCCCGCCACTTTTTCCACCGCCGCAGTCGTTGTCATTCAGTGTTTCCCTTCCCCTACTCTGTCATCCTGAGGACCGCGCTTTTTGCGGGCCGAAGAGCTTGCCCTGAGCTTGTCGAAGGGACCTATGCAACCTGCCCGCGCCGTCAAGAGACTTTTCGGCGCGAACGCCAGCTAGATATATCGATATCCATCAATGTAATATATCGATTTGCATCAATATATTACCTAAGCGCTGATCGCCGCAGGCGCATCGCCCGCCGCTGCCAGATGCCGCCCCAGAATCTCCTTGGCCAGCCGTATATAGCTCTCCGCCCCCTTCGATCGCGGATCGTACACCAGCGCCGGCAGCCCATGGCTCGGCGCCTCCGCCAGCCGTATGTTCCGCGGTATGGTGGCCGCGCACACCTTCGCCCCAAAAAACTTCCGCAGCTCAGCCGTAACCTGTTGCGCCAGGTTCGTCCGCTCGTCCAGCATGGTCAGCACTACGCCTTCAATTTCCAGCCCTGGATTCAACTCCATGCGTATGCGCTCCACTGTATCCACCAGCTCGCTGATGCCTTCCAGCGCAAAGTATTCCGCCTGCATAGGAATCAGGACTGAGTCAGCAGCCACCAGCGCATTCAGCGTCAGCAGATCGAGCGCGGGCGGGCAGTCCAGTACGATGTACTGGAAGCGATCACGCAACGGCGCGATCGCTTCGCGCAAGCGATACTCGCGGCGCTCCGCCTCAACCAGCTCGATGTTTGCCCCGATCAGGTTCTTGTGTGAGGGAATCAGCCAGAGCTGCTCCAGTTCAGTGGTGGCTAGAGCCTCCTCACCCGAAGCTGCGCCCAATAGCAAATGATACGTGGATATCCGCTCCGGATCTTTGACGAGGCCGAGGCCGCTGGTGGCGTTCGATTGCGGATCGCAATCGATGAGGAGTGTGTTCACTTCGGCCGCAGCGAACGAGGCGGCCAGGTTGATGGCAGTCGTAGTCTTACCCACGCCGCCCTTCTGATTGGCAACAGCGATGACGCGTCCCATAAGTTGTTCGAGGAGCCAGAGCTGTTGGCAGAATAGTGCGATTTGCATTTCAAATGCAAGGTCAGATGTTGTGCATATTCAGAATAGTTGTGCAAAAACCAGATCCAATGTTCCGGTTGGAACATTCGATAACCCTTGGCGTGGCGGACGAGGATTGGAATGTTCCAGTCGGAACATAGGCGACATCATCGGGTGACTAAGTCAAGACGCTTGCCATTGACTCCCATTACAATGTTCGGGGACCGGGAACATTGGAACAGAAATGCGTCTAGTGTTCCAACCGGAACATACATTCCAGCGTTCCAGTCGAAACAATTAGGACTGATGTTCCGCTTGGAACACTTCGGGACTGGGTGGATCCGTACCGTGAGACAACGTGTATCAATTTGATACAATACCACTTCTGTTGCGGAACGGCTAAATCTGTACCGCTCATTGTGATTAAATCGCGGATTAAATCCCACTTGGTTACTATTGCGGTTCTGTTAAGCCCACCACCAGCAGGCGGGACTTGGATTGCGGGATGGGGATGGGCGGCTGCCAGTGTAAATGAGGCAGGGTCGAATGGGCTTGGCCGAGCTGGGACGAGGCGATAAGGAGTGCCAGGCGTCCCGATGAGGCGAGGAGGGCGGCGGCTATGGGAAGGATGCTGCTGAAGCGTTCGACGGCGCGGAGGGTGACGAAGTCGAAGGTGGCTGGGGAGAGAGTTTCGGCGCGGGCGTTTTGTATATCGATGTCGGTCAATGTAAGGGCGCGGGTGACTTCGCGCAGGAAGGCGGCTTTCTTGTGGTTGGATTCGATGAGGGTGAGGGCGATGTCGGGGGCCCAGAGTTTGATGGGGATGCCTGGGAAGCCGGCGCCGGAGCCGAGGTCGGCCAGGCGGGCGGGGCGGTCGTTAGTGGTTAGTCGTTGGTCGTTGGCAGAGACGCGTCCCTCGGGGGCTGAAGCCGGGTTCTTTTCTGAGGCGTTATCGGCACCCTTCGGCGCGCTTCGCTTGCTCAGGGCAGGCTCGGGACTGAAGTCGTGCCCTTCCCAGTCGCGCTGCTTAGGGAACAAGTGACGGGCGGCGAAGAGGGATTCACCGAAGTGGCGGGTGACGATTTCTTCTGGATCACAAATGGCGGTGAGGTTGATGCGGGCGTTCCAGCGAAGGAGTAGATCGATGTGCGTCGATATATCCTGGTAGAGCTTGTCGTTGGTTGTTTGTCGTTGGTCGTTGGCACCTTGCAGGAAGGGCTCGAGCAATTCGGCGATGCGGGCTCGGTGCATGTGGAATCAAATTGTAGACAATACCGATTGTCAGGTGCCAGGGGCCGGCGTGCGTCCGATCAGGATGAACAATCTCTTGAGGCAGGAGTTTGGCTTGTCGCGCAACTGACATTCCCAAAGGCGCAGCACGAGTATTCCGTCTGCGCGCAGCGCTTTTGTTGTCTGGGCATCTCGTTGCTTGTTGCGGGCCAGTTTCTTGCGCCAGTATGGTCGGTTTGTCTTGGGCGTGTGGCCGTATTTGGGGCATCCATGCCAGAAGCATCCGTCGACGAATACGGCTACACGCTCGACTGTGAAGAAGAAGTCAGGGCACCCTGGCAGGGCCGAGACGTGCATTTGCCAGCCACGAGTCCCGAAGCTGATCAGTAGCGCCCTCAGTTTTAGTTCGGTGCTGCTGTTACCACGGGGCCTTATGGCCCTCATGTTTGCGCTTCGAGTTGCCGGTGTTGAACTCGACCGGGATTCAGAGGACATGCGATTCTCTGGGTTTCAGCGGCAGTGCTAGGTCGCTGATTCCGAGCGGGACGAATCCGATACGCTTCTCAGGCAGGATGCTCGGCGTGATGTAGTCGTTGAATAGTACACAGTAGAGGTGGACCTCCGCGAGCAGTCCGCCTTGCCGGTCTAGGGAGCCCTTGCTGGTGCCGAGAGAGGCATCCGCAACGGCGCGGTCGTATTCTCCGTTCTTGCACTGCACGGACACTAGCGGTCGATGTGGAAATGAACCGATTGGCGGCGCCCACAGTATGTCCAGTCCCCCGTCTTTCTCTTTGCCGAGCAGGACGTCCTGAGTGAACCCGAGGTGCTTTTGCAGATACCGATTGAATTTCTTCACCTGTTGGTTCCTAGTTCGTTTCCATCCCCCCCTATGTATGACGCCAGTTGTTCTGAGCACCAGGCGCTCGGTCACTTTTCGTTCAAACTCGGAGCTCATTTTCGGGTTGCTGCGGATGTTCCGCATTAGGTCGACAAAGTCAATGTACTCGGCGTCCATCGCTGTAAATCTTCCCGTTACCGGATCGTAGGTAAACGGAAGCGATGCCCCCTTGGAGGCGAAGTGTTTGGAAAGTGCCGCAACCGCGTCGCCTAGCGCGCCGTCATCGTCGCTGCGCTTGTACTCCAGATCGAGGTCGTCCATCAAAGGGGCCTTCGGGCCATCCACGACGAAGGCATCTCTGGTCACGACGACTGACTCGGCATCGGCGAGTTCGTTGCAAATGGATTCGAAAAATCTAAACGTGGGGGTTAGCATGGGAGAAATACTTCTTTACGGTCTCTTCGAAATCCTTAAACGCATCGACGACGACCTTTTCCTCGGGAACACGGCTGTTCAGCTTGAAGGCGTCCTTAAACAGGGCCGACATCTCGTCGAGCAGACGTTTCAGGCGGCGCATGCTCTCCTCTTTGCTTTCAACAAACATTAGGGCGAGTTGTAGATCCGATCCCCCCTCTAGAGCTGCGCTCCCCTCGGCGGAATTGAGGGTTTTCGAGAGGGCGCTTAGCTGACGCGTGTCCGAAATTCTTGCCGTGGACGGATCTCGAGTCTTTTTCGATCTGTTGTATTTGCCATAGAGGAAATCAAGAAGATGGGAGATGTTTCGGCTGTGTACGTGTTTTACCTGAATAGTCTTTCTGTCCACGTCGAGTTCGACATATTTCTTGATCCCCGATCTGCTGAGAGCCTCCCCTAAGAGCCAAAAGTCCTTTCCTTCCGGCATGTCCGAATTCGTTTTGGTGAGAATGCGGTACGGAACGAGGTACCGTTGAACGTCGCTCTTACTGATGCCCAGTTCGCGCACTACCCGGTCAACATCGCCGACGGATCTTATCTCGCTGTGTAAGAACTTGGCTTTGCTCAGGGGTGGCCACTCACGGTAACCTAACAAGTGCCTAAGACCTAAATAGATTCGCTGTGCAGCCTCCTGATTGGCGCCGGCGGATGTGACCGACGGGAACTTCAGGACCGGGATTCGGGTTAGTGAGTCGATCTTCGCTTTGTTGTCTGGGGTTTCGTACTTCTGACGATTTCGAAGTATATGTTTGACTGCGGCAAGACGACGGTTCCCTTCAAGAACGCGAAAAGTGTCCACCTTCCTTACGGACAACAAGGGGCTCGTAGTCAATGAACCCATTCTCTAGAAATGAGTCAGTCAGTTCGCTCGCGTAGTAGGGTTTACCAAGCAGGAGTTCCTCTATTTGGTCTTCGGTCTTGTGCCCGAGTTCACCGCCGAACCGCGGATTGTTGGGGTCGAAGCGCAGCTTCTTCGTTGAGAGGTAGACAAACTCTACGCGGTCAGCCTTGGGCTGCTTTTTCCGTTTGGCGGGCATCGCTAGCTCCAGAGGGGTTCAATGCTATCGCTACAGCCCCGAACAGCGGGGGTGGTACTGCGTTCCCGATCATCTGAAACCGATCCCTCACGCTTCCCCGCTTCCAGCGCCAGGATCTAGGAAATCCCTGCAAGGCCGCGCATTCGTGGTAAGAGAGCCTTCTCGCTTTTCCCACGCGGCTGAATTCCCAGTGATCGGTGTCGATCCGTCGTAAGGGTGGACTCGATGGGTGCAACGGTACGTGACGCCAGTGACCGACCACGCAAGGGCTAGGCTGCCCCCACGGATACCGGCGCTTTCGTGACAGGTAGTACCAGTGGAATGGCTCGGTGTTGAACTCGCCTTCCGGCCAGTTTGGGAGGCGATCCATGACATTGCGCTGGCTGCTGTATTTCTTCCCCGTGCCGGGGCCATGGGTTGGCTTCGGGAATTCGTATTCAAACGCCTGGTCGGAGCGCACACCCACCAAGAAAACTCGCCGACGGTTCTGCGCGACACCATAGTCCTTGGCATTCAGCACCGACCATTTCACGCGGTAGCCGGCCGAGCGGTATCGGATCAGCTGGTTGCTCAACAAATCGCGGTTCTCGCCAAATACCATTCCATTTACATTTTCGACCGCGAAGGCCTTCGGCATCACCTCGCGCAAGACGCGATCAAATTCACGATACAAATAATTCCGATCGTCAGTCTTCCACTTGCGTTTGCCCCCTTGGGTGTAGCCCTGACAGGGATAACATCCGACAAGGAGATCGGCGGACGGAAATTTCTCGAAGTCGCGAATGTCGCCGCATTCGATCTTCGATCCTTCTATGTTTTCTTTGTAGGTGTCGCAGGCAGTCTGCCAGATATCGTTAGCCCAGACGATGTCATACCCAAGTTTCTGGAGGGCATTGTCAGAGCCCCCGCAGCCGCTGAACAGGGATATTGCCGTTCTAGGTGCCATGCCTTGCTGTGAACGGGCGATTTTACCTTGATTAGGCGGGCGACGGGAAGACCTTTCTTTAGTTTCGCATAGGGGAAGGGGTCCGGCGGGATTGTAGCGCACTGCGGCGGTGATAGGTGTAGGGATGCTTCGGCTGCGTAGGATCGCCCTTTGGACGATCCTACGCAGCTCAAATGACAGGAAATCTTAAGGGATGGAGCCGTGGAATCCCAGGTGCCGCAGAGTGCGCGAGACATGAGGCGCTCTGTAGTAGCCGGAGGGTCACAGCGTAGCGGGCGGCCGGCGAAACCAAGGTCCCTCCCTTCGTTCGGGATGACAAGAGGGTTGGGGTCCGGGAGGTGGTTAAGGCGAGAGGCCCGTATCTTGGTCTTTCGCCGAATACGCTAGGTGCGCATTCTCCGGCGCGCTGCGCCGGCCAGAACTACCAGCCCCGTTCCCAGCAAACCCATAGTGCCGGGTTCTGGGACTGTCGATGTTCCTCCGCAACCACCGCCGATCTTGTTATTGTCCAAGGTCACTGCACCATTTAGCGCCAAGGCGCTCCCGCAACCGATGCTGGCGCCGTTATTCATGGTGATGCTGGTGAGCGCGAGGATATTTCCTTCGAACTGGGTGCCGGTCCCGAGAGTCGCGGAGCTGCCAACCTGCCAATACACGTTCTTGTCCAAGCTGCTGGAAAAAACAACCGCCGAGCTGCTTGCGGTCGTGAGCGTACTGCCTATCTGAAAAACGAACACTGCATTGGGGTTACCCAAGTCGTTGAGAGTCAGCGTCCCCGTCAACTGAGCGGAACTAGCAAAGAAATAAACGCCGGGCGTGAGAATCATTCCACCCAGGTTTTTACCCGTCAGGGTGGCAGTGGCCGCCATGTTAAATGCCTCGTTGTAGGCTGTGAGCAGATCTTTTTGAGCCTGCGATGAGGCCGCGTTACATGCGTTGGTCGCTCCGCTCGCGCTCCCCGGAGGAAAGCCGGTTATCGAGCAACCCGGGCCGACACCCAGGTTTCCGATGAGAACGCTGGAGCCGGTATTGGTCACGGCTGAGCCTGCCAGGACGGCATAGCTTCCGGCAGTTCCTAGATTGATCGAGTCGGCATAAGCACTGCCTACCAATAACGGGAGCAGGAAAAACGAGAGAGTCAAGCAACGAAAGCCGAAAGATTTCATATCTCCTCCTACACGACTCCATCAGGAAAGAGCAGGACCAGCGATCCGAAGATCAAGAAATCGCCAGCTAGGGCTGTTCCCTGGGATAAAGGTAAAGAGGCGGCAAAGCAATTCGTTTGGCTGCGCCAACCAGAGGAAGGGGGCAGACGACGATGCGGGTCCGCATCAGTTCCTTCACATGCTTCTAGCCCCAACAAATTACAATCGTGGCTTAACTGGTGTCTGTGCAAAATTGCACAGTCTTCAAACAAGTCGTGAAACCTGCCAAGGGTTGAAGGAAGCCAGGGCGAGGATTAGGTGGTCACAATTGTACAGACACGGACTTATGCCCCTTCATAGGATCAATGGTGCGCTGAATCTAAGGCGCGCTTAATGAGGGGGTGTTTGTGAAATCGCTGCCAGTCTTCGTGCTCGTTCTATCGTCGTTGGGAAGTGGCGCCTTTGCTCAGACACAAATCAATCTTGGGACGGCTGACAAATTTGCCTTGCTGGGCGCTTCTGGAATCACCAACGTTAGTTCACTAACTTACGTAATCGGAGATGTAGGCAGTTCTCCGACACCCGCTGTAACTGGATTCACCGAAGCTCAAGTGGATGGTCACGTGTTCCTCGCGTCGAACCCCGCGACGACCCAGGCGCAGACGGATTTGACTGGGGCATACAATCAAGCGGCGGCCGCTGCGTGTGACACCGACCTGACCGGCCAGGATTTGGGCGGAATGACACTCGTACCTGGAGTCTACTGCTTTTCGTCCTCCGCCTCTTTAACCGGCACTCTGACGCTGGACGCTCAGGGGGATACCGATGCACAGTGGATTTTCCAGATCGGCAGTACGCTGACGACCGCCAGCAATTCCAATGTGGTTTTAGTCTTAGGGAACGTGCAACCGCTCTGGGAAAAAGCTTTGAGAGGGTGCAATGTGTATTGGCAGGTCGGTTCCTCAGCTACGATTGGGACCGGTAGCACTTTCATCGGAAAGATCCTGGCGCTTACCAGCATCACGATAAACGGCGGAATCCTTCGCGGTAAGTCTCTAGCCAGTAATGGCGCCATCACGATTTCTACCCAGGAGACAGTTGACGGTCCGCCATGTAAGTAACGGAATTTGGGGGGATGAACTGGCAAACCGGAAGCTGACCCCGCCGAATCGCCCCCGGGGCTGGCTATGTTGGAGAGCGTGTGTCAAGCTTAGGGAATGAAGAAACAATTGTCGGACCAGCAGTTTCATGATCGGCGCTATCAGGAGCGGAAGCGGGCCGCGGCGGCGAAGAGGCCGGTTAAGAAGAATGCCGTGGGTGGAGAGTCGGGGAAGCAGAGTGGCGAGTCCCGCGTACCGAGTAGCGAGCTGGGCTTTACGCGGCGCTGAGGGATTGTGGCGCTAGAACTCGTTCCGTCCCTGCGGACTCGTTCCGTCCTACCACTTCTACCCGGCGCTTCCGTGCCGGGCTTTCAGATATCGCCCCTTCAGGGCTGGAATCTGCTGGCCCCGTCCACCGTCTCGCCCAGAATTCAGGTCTCACGCACCATCCCCCCACAAGCGGTTCCACTGCACGCCAAAAAGCAGATTCCTCGCGATGGGGCCGCTCGGAATGACACAGCTTTTTTAGCTTATCCGGTCCGGGTAAAGCTTCACTACTACTCCCTACGGGAATTCCAGGGTTACGAATTTGGCGGGGTTGGTGCCGGTGTTGGTTAGGGTGTGGGCGTAGTTGCCGGGGAGCCATTTGGAGTCGCCTGATTTGAAGTGGCCGGGCCTGGGGTCCATGCCGTGGACGTCGCTGCGGATGTCACTTTCGCGTAGATCAAGATCGTTGACGGCTACGAGGAGCTGCGGGCCGGTGTGGTGCTGCATGGGGACGACTCCGCCGGGCTGGAGTTCGAACTCGGAAACGCGGATGCCGTCTTTGACGAAGAGAATTTGTTTGGTGCCGTTGGTGAGGATGTCGAGGCCGCGGTCTTCGTCCCAGTGAGGGGTGGACTTGCGGAGAGATTCGTCTTCGACGATTTCGATGGTGACGTTGCGGAAAGGTTGATCGGCGAGATTGCGGGCGATGTGGGCGAAAGTGGCAGGAGAAAAGGTGGTTTGACCGTCCTGGAGCTTGACGGTGACGGGAGGTTTGTCTTTGACGGCGTTGACGACCTCGGCGGCGCCCAGGTTGACGGCGATGTAGTCGTGGCGGTGCCAGTGCATGAGAGTTTCGGTGTGAGCGGGGATATCGACGTTGAAGACGCGAACGGATTTGTTTTCGAGGGTGAGGTGATGGTGGGGCTCGGCGGTGATTTCGACCTCGGGCGCGACGGCTTGCGCGGTCAGCAGAGTTGCGAAGAGGCAGAGGGGTGTGAGGCGTTTCATGCGGCGAATTGTAGCACTGGAGAATGCCGCTTAGCGCCGAAAGCGGCTGATTACGTAAAGGACAATGGAGAGCACTACACTCAGCACAACCGATGTTGCCAGGGGGAAATACACCGTCGTGTTCTTCCCGCGATACAGAAAATCACCCGGCAGCCGCCCCAGTGGGAAATTAATGCGCCCCAGCAGCATCGCCGCAAGACCCACAACAACCAGCGTAAGTCCAAGCAAAATCAATAGTTTGCCAAGTTCCATCGACTCAACCCCCGTTTAGGCCAAAGAGCTTGCTACGATTGGCGATCTCTGACATAATCCCCAAGCAAGGCGGGTTTCATAGGAGCGGTTGGTAGAAGACCACCCCCCTCTTGCCACTCCAAGGTTGGCCCGCAATCAGGAAAAACAATTCTGCTCCAGCCTGCCCCGGGCTGAAGGAGCACCCGGAGACTTAAGTCGTGCCGTTGACCAACCCCTGCCTGCGTTGCGTTGTCGTAGCTGCCGTTTTGTTTTTTGGCGTCCTCGCTGGCGGGCCTCCCCGCGCGTGGTCGCAAAACGTTCTGACCTACCATTATGATAATGCCCACGACGGCCTCAATTCGTCGGAAACGACGCTGACACCCAGCAATGTGAATTACACATCGTTCGGGAAGTTATTTGTCCTCACCGTCGACGGCCTGGTGGATGCCGAACCTCTGTATCTCTCCGCTGTCCCCATTACGGGCAGTGGCACGCACAATCTTCTCATTGTCGCTACCGAGAACGACTCGGTCTACGCTTTTGACGCCGACATTGGCACGCTCATCTGGCACATCAAAGCGCTTAGGCCGGGTGAAACTCCCTCCGATGATCGCAATTGCAACCAAGTCACACCAGTCATCGGAATCACCTCCACGCCGGTTATCAGCCGCCCACCCGGAACGAACGGGGTCATCTACGCGGTGGCCATGTCGAAGGATTCTTCGGGCAACTATCATCAGCGCCTGCACGCTCTCGACGCCACCACCGGCAAGGAACTCTACGGTGGCCCGGTTAGCATAGAGGCGAAATATCCCGGGACCGGCGATGACAGTTCCGACGGCTACGTCCTCTTCGATCCCGCGCAATATGAAGCACGCTCCGCTCTGCTGATGTTGAATGACACGATTTTCATAGCTTGGACTTCGCATTGCGACGTCCGCCCCTATACCGGCTGGATCATGGGCTACGGAGCTACTACGCTCGCCCAGACAACCGTTCTCAATGTTACCCCGAACGGCAGCCAGGGCTCGATTTGGAACGCCGGCGGGGGCCTCACGGCGGACAATTCCGGCAACATCTTTTTTCTGGACGCGAATGGCAGCTTCGACAGCACTCTGAATGGCAAGGGCTTCCCCGATGAAGGCGACTACGGGAATGCCTTCCTTCGACTGACGGTGACGGGCGGGCTCGCGGTCGCCGATTACTTCGAAATGTATGACGGGCAAACGGAGAGTGGAGAAGATTCCGATCTCGGGTCGGGCGGGGCCATTCTGCTGCCCAATCTCGAGGATGCCTCCGGCAACGTGTGGCAGCTCGCGGCCGGCGCGGGAAAAGATTCCAATCTCTACCTGGTGAATCGCGCCTCCATGGGAAAATTCAATCCCACCAGCAACAACATCTATCAGGAACTCCCTGGAGTTTTGGCCACCGGCATTTTCTCTACGCCCGCCTACTACAATAAGAGGCTCTACTACGGCCCGGTAAACCATCCCATTCTGGCGTTCCAGTTTCAGGACGCGAAGCTTTTACCCACTCCCGTGGAGGAGACCAGCACTTCCTTCGAATATCCCGGGGCGACTCCGAGCATCTCCTCGAACGGCCTGACGAACGGCATCGTCTGGGCCGCCGAGAACAAGAATCCCGCGGTCCTCCATGCCTACAGCGCAGGCAGCCTGTTGGAGCTGTACAACACCAATCAAGCGCCCAACAAGCGAGATCAATTCGGCGCGGGCAACAAGTTCATCACTCCGCTCATCATTAATGGCAAAGTCTACGTGGGGACGACCACGGGAGTCGGGGTGTTTGGGCTGCTGTCAGACCCGGCAGGTGGAGCCCGCGAACAGGGTCACACCAAATAGCCTCAGCACCTTCCAAACGCGAAACTTGATCGCCTAAGGCTTCGGCTGCTCCCGGCATGTACCAACAATTTTGTGCCGCCGTGCGAACTTTGCGACAATCCCACCCAAGAAATTAAGAGTACCGCACTGGCGATTGTGAGCAGTCTTGCACAGACTGTCCAGTTTCCTTGCGGTACTTTCCTATCACGTCGAACGCGAGATTACCGGTCGCCTTTGCGCCTGATTCTGCAACCAATCCCGTGAGCCACATCGTCCCAGCCCAGTGCTGAACAAGTCAGATCCCCAGGAGGTATCGTCGTGCCATCCCCCAAGGTTTCAGTTCTCCATCTCATCGCATTCACCTTCTTCGTGCTGTGCTTATTTGCCGGCGGTTCACGCCGCGCGTCGTCGCAGGAGGTTCTCACCTATCACAACAATAACGCGCGGACGGGGCTCAATTCCTCGGAGACAATTCTCACTCTCGGCAATGTGAATTCGACTTCGTTCGGCAAGCTGTTCGTACTGACGGTGGACGGACTGGTCGATGCTGAGCCTTTGTATTTGTCTGCGGTGCCGATCCAGGGCAACGGGACGCATAACCTTCTGATCGTGGCCACCGAAAACGATTCGGTCTACGCCTTCGACGCCGACACCGGCTCGCTGATCTGGCAGATCACTACGCTGGGAGCAGGGGAGACGCCGTCGGACGATCGCGGCTGCAGCCAGGTAACGCCGGAGATCGGAATTACCTCGACTCCCGTAATCAGCCGGCCTACGGGATCGAACGGGGTGATCTATGTTGTGGCCATGTCAAAGGACACGTCGGGTAACTATTATCAGCGCCTGCACGCTCTGAACGCGACGACCGGCAACGAACTGTACAAAGGACCGGTTGAAATTGCGGCGCAATACCCTGGCACGGGAGATAACAGCTCGGGCGGCTATGTGATTTTCGATCCAGCGCAATATAAAGAGCGTTCCGGGCTGATGCTGGTGGGTGGTGAGGTTTATCTGACGTGGGCATCGCATTGCGACATCCGTCCTTATACCGGCTGGGTGATGGGCTACAGCCCCACGACTCTTGCGCAGAAGACGGTGATCAACGTCACTCCGAACGGCAATGAAGGGGCGGTCTGGGGTTCGGGTGCGGGACTCACCTCGGATGGCGACGGCAACATATTTTTTCTCGATGCCAACGGCGTCTTCGATACCACGCTGAACTCCGAAGGCTTTCCCAGCAGCGGCGACTTCGGGAATGCTTTTATCCGGCTCACCACCAAAGGAGGGCTAGCTGTTGCCGACTATTTCGAGATGGACAATGGAGTGCAGGAAAGCGATAGCGATATCGACCTGGGGTCGGGCGGAGCGATCTTGCTGCCGGCGATGAAAGACGCCAACGGTAACAGCTGGGAGTTGGCAGCGGGAGCGGGCAAAGACGGCAATCTCTACGTGGTGAATCGCAATGCCATGGGGGAGTTCAATCCTAACAGCAACAACATTTATCAGGAACTTGCGGGAGTGCTGCCGGGAGGGATGTGGGCGATGCCCGCGTACGCCGACGGCCGGCTTTATTTTGGGCCGCAGGGAGGGCCAATACTGGCGTTTGAATTCAAAAAGGCCGAACTGGGGACAAAAGCGGTCGCGCAAACCAGCAACACCTTCGGATACCCGGGAACCACTCCCAGCATTTCATCGAATGCAGGTAAGAACATCATCGTCTGGGCGGCGGAGAATACGAATCCTGCGGTTTTACACGCTTACAATGCATCCACGCTGGTGGAGCTTTACAACACGAACCAGGCGGCCAATGGACGCGATCAATTCGGCGTAGGCAATAAGTTCATTACGCCGATGATTATCAACGGCAAGGTGTATGTAGGGACGACTACGGGAGTGGGAGTGTTCGGGCTGTTGTCGGATGGAGCGGAGAAGCTTAAGACCTCCGGCACAGAGACGAATGGGTCCGCGGCGAGCTCCGTGGTGATTCCGCAAGGGAAATGAAGCGCGGTTATTTCGGATTCAACGTTGGATACTAAGCCGGGGCCTTTTCCCGGCGTGCGTTCCATTCTTCGGCGGTGATCTCCCAGATTTCGGTGGGGAGACGGCGGGAAACGTAGTCGCGCTCTTCGCGGGCGACCAGACGCATGCCGCTTTTTTCGGAGATGCGGCGGGAGGCCGTGTTGGCAACTGCCTTGGGAACGCGCAGCCGCGGAAACTTGAGAACGTTGAACCAGAAGCTGGTGGCGGCTTCGCAGGCCTCGGTCATAAGGCCTTGCCGGTGCCAGGGCAAGCCGAGCCAGAACCCGCGATTATCCTTCTCGCCTTTCACCAGGCTTATGCAGCCGATGAGTTGATCTGGCTCGGTCTTCAGCCGGAGCGTCCAATACCATTCGTCTCCGCG
Organism: Acidobacteriaceae bacterium; assembly: GCA_003140075.1. Classification (GTDB taxonomy): domain Bacteria; phylum Acidobacteriota; class Terriglobia; order Terriglobales; family Acidobacteriaceae; genus Sulfotelmatobacter. The sequence goes on from PLIO01000048.1 coordinate 32,124, forward strand.
GCGAATTGCGGGAAGTGCAACGTCGCGGTAAAAAGTGTGGGCGCCATCGGGGGGATAGGGCCAGGGCACGGTCGTAGAAAGATAGCGAACGATTTCCCAGTGCGGAAACAGGATCTGGGCTTGGTCCGCGTCGGAGAGCTCCAAGGGACGCAGAAGGAGACGCGGCGTTTGGAGATGAGGGATCACGTTCCCGAGATAATAGCGCAGGAAGCTCACCCCAGGCGCTAAAGCGCGGCTCCAAGAAATAAGTCGTTATCGCAGCGCTGAAGTGCTGCGCTACCCAAAATCAGGTGCAAGATGGTACTGTCTTAAATAGCTTAAGACACTACCTGCAAGATCGAGTTTGTCCTTACCCTCCAAACTCGTGCCCCTCCCACTCGGGCTGCTAGACTCCTTGTATTCCGATGGTGCTCAGGGATCAACTCGGATTGAAATTTCTGCCGCCAGAGCGGCGGGTGTGGACGGTGCGCGCGCTCGTCGCCGCGGTACGCGCGCATGTGGAGCGGGAGTATTCCGATGCGTGGGTGGAAGGCGAGATTTCGAACTTCCGCGCGCAGGTTTCCGGACATCTTTACTTCACGCTGAAGGATGGAAACGCGCAGATTCGGGTGGTGATGTTTCGCTCGGCGGCGCGGCTGCTGCGGTTTCGTCCGGCGGATGGGATGCAGGTGGTGGTGCGGGGGCGAGTGACGGTCTATGAAGATCGCGGCGAGTTGCAGATTGCGGCGGAGTATATCGAGCCGAAAGGCGCGGGCGGATTGCAGGTTGCGTTCGAGCAACTGAAAGCGAAGCTGGAAGCGGAAGGATTGTTTGCGGCGGAGCGGAAGAAGGCGCTGCCGGCATTGCCGGCGCGGATAGGGATTGTGACTTCGCCGCAAGCGGCGGCGCTGCGCGACATTCTGAACATTCTGCAGCGGCGGCATCACACCGTGAATGTGGTGATCTACCCGGCGCAGGTGCAGGGCGACGCGGCAGCGGCGGAAGTGGCGGGCGGAGTGCGGTATTTCAACGAGCTTCGCGGCGATGCGAGCCGCAGTGTGGAAGTGATCATCGTGGGGCGCGGTGGAGGGTCGGCGGAGGATTTGGCGGCGTTCAACGATGAAGGGCTGGCGCGGGTAGTAGCGACGTCGGAAATTCCGGTGATTTCGGCAGTGGGGCACGAGACGGATTTCACGATTGTGGATTTTGTGGCGGACCTGCGGGCGGCGACGCCTTCGGCGGCGGCGGAGTTGGTGATTCGTTCGCGGGTGGAAGTGGAGACACAGGCGGAAGCGGTGCGGGAGCGGCTGGTGCGGGCGATGGAGCGGCGGCTGCTGGAGGCGCGTCATGCGCTGATGGAGCGGGCGCAGCACGGGGCGTTCGCGCGCATGATGGATTTGATCCGGCAGCGGCAGCAGAAGATGGACGACCTCACTTACCGGCTGGAGCGCGGCGAGCGGCAGACGCTGGAGCTGATGCGTCGCCGGTGGGAAACAGTGGCAGCCGCGGTGCGCCACTACGACGTGCGCCGCGTGCTGGCGGCGATGCGTGGGGAATTGGAGGGATCGACTGCGGCACTGGGGTCGGCGATGCGGAATCTCCTGCTGCTGCACAAGGTTCGGGTAGAGCGGATGAGCCGTGCATTGGAGATGCTTTCTCCTTTAGCGATTCTGGAGCGCGGGTACGCTCTGGTTTTCGATGCCGCGGGAAAGTTGGTGAAGGATGCGGCGCAAGTGAAGGTCGGGGAAGAAATTTCGGCGCGCGTGGCCCGGGGAGAGATTCAGGCTACAGTGAAGAATAAATCGAAATAAGCCGGCCACCGGCTATTTGTGCGGCAGATGCGGCACGGAATGTTGGCTGAGGACCACATGCGTGCGTTCGCGCGTCAGGCGGATGCGGCATCCGAGCCGGTCCGGACCGATCCTGCAAGTGTTGTCTCGCACCTGTATCCATGCGACCTGATCTTCGCCAACGAGCATCCAAGCGGTGGCATTGGTGGCATGGTTGGTTTGCTCCAGATAGTAGGCCGCGTTCAAGTCGACATCGGCGGCGTCGGCATTCATCTGCTCGCAATCGTCGGCAGCAGGTGCGGTTGCCGGGTTGACGGGCGCGCAGTAATCCTCGTCATGTTCGAGAAGGATCTTTTTGTTGAAGCCCCCGATAAAATAACGCGTGGTCACCGGCGCGACGCCGGACTCCACGGACCACAGACTCAGGGCGTCGGCAAACGCCGGAGGAAGCTGGCTCAGCTTGAGCGATTCTTCCTTCACCTCTATCTGCCGGGAAAAAACCGTGACCGTAGGCGTGGGCTCGCCATTCGTGGGATGGAAATAGAACCCGGCCAACGCGATGCCCTCCTGCAGGTCAAACCACAGGAAGCCGCGGCCCCTCAGGTAGGGTCCGTTCCTGCCAGAGACCGTGACGTATCGCCCTTCGCGAATTTGCACCGGGAGTGGCGAGCCGGTCAGCACCTTTTCGAATGCGTCGGAGGGAGACATGTCCCAGCCATAGTGGAAGGTGCAGTCGGGGAGCACGCTGTGCATTAGTTTGCGGAATTGCTTGTCACGAACGGCGTCGTTTGCCGTCATCCCTGCGAAATGACCGAGAAATGCCAACTGTTCACTTGGAATCGATTTCTGAAAGATGGCCGGATCATATTTCGAAGGTGGGGCTGTCGGCTCTTGCGCCTGCGGGCCCGGAGATTGCGGTTCTGGAGACTGCGGTTCCTGGACCCCCGGTTCCGTGGCGTGGGAGGACAGCCCGCTGGCTTGCGGATTTGCCAGCACGTCTCCCGCAGCATGAGGCGGCAGGATGCCTGCGGCCATCAAGAATAGCCCCGCAAATAGCGGAGCACGTAAAACCTTGAGCTTACGCAAGGACGCGCAAAAGGATGGCATATGGAATCTCCCCTTCAGCACCCATTCGCTGGAATTGTACCGTGGTTGCGAGGATTTGCAAGAACCAGCGGCCCAACTTGCTGGTAGTGGGCGGTTTTCAACTCAGCCCGGAAGGTATACCCCTCTCCGCAGTCAAGGAGGCCGTCTTGACTGAGCGGAGGGGTATGTCGGAAGTGCAAGGGCCGAAGCGAAGCAATCACTGGATTCATATCCCCACGATACTGGTTGTGGGGTCCTTCTGCCTTTATTGGTGGTACTGGCACAAACCAGTGCCGAGCAAGGCCGTGCTGTGGTTGGCTGGAGTAGCGGCCATCATGGCACTCTGGGAGATGCGACCTATTCACAAAGCAGCTTACCTGCTGCTGGTCGTCTGGTTAATGTTCATAGAGAACCGCGCTATCGACAAAGATCGTGCTGATTTTGCGCGCGATGAGGCGCATAGAAGGCAAGAAGAACGCCAACAATTTTCAGATATTGGGACACAGCTCACGACCAATGTGCAGAAACTCATTGACGATAGCGACCTGAAATTCAAAAAGACCTTTGGTCAACAGTCGACTAACTTCGATGCCACGGTGAAGCGGTTTATAGGGGTTAACAATGAGCAGTTAGCTTTGTCCCAAGCTCAGAGAGAGATGATCGAATCAGAAAATGGACACTTGATACCGGGCAGTGAACCTATGCCGCCAATGGAGGCGTTGGGATGTAAGGAAAAATTGGATAAAGATGCCTACATCATTACGACTGGGAGATACGTAACGCTGGTTACGCGTTTTCCGTTCATCCCAATGGTTGTCGATGCAGAAATCAAGAACCCGCAAGGAACCCAGCCATTGCCGGGATTTGTTTACATCCAGCCACACAATCTGGTTAGGGTTGATAAATCGGCTGACGGATTATTGATACTCTCCCTCGATTTTCGTGCAACCGATGGTTCAATCATAGTGAAGGTTGACCAGGATGGATTTGTCGTCAATCCCTTATTCCTCAAGAGGCACCCTGACAAAAGCACGCTCGTGGTTTGGGACTCCTTCGGAAAAGAGGTCCTGAAAGTGCGTTATGTAAACAAACGCTTGCTAAGAATCGAACCACATCTAGGCGAAGATACAGAGTTGTTTTTTGATACAACCAAGCCTCCGATGTGTATGCCTCAACTCCCAGACGGTGGTCTAGAGATAATGCCAGCGCTTCGGACTTGAGGTCAGGCCGCCTTGGCCATGCATGAGCCATGTCAACTCAAAACAGGCCACCCCCCGACTTTGCTTATTATCTTGGGTTCACGATTCGCTGCATTAGAATAAAAGGTCCTGCGCCTTGGGAAATTCTGCAGATAGGAAGAATGCAGTGACGCAACTGATAGCGCAGTGGTCGAGAGTGTCGTTTACGGTGCTCGACATTCTGCTGGTGGCGCTGATCATCTACGAAGTGCTGGTGATGATCCGGGGCACACGCGCGGCGCCTATGCTGGCGGGGCTTGCCGCGGTGGCGGTAGCGTTTTACCTGGCGCGGATCGGAGAACTGGTCACGCTGAATTGGCTGGTTAGCCATTTGCTGCCCTACGTGGTGTTCGCGCTGATCGTGGTCTTCCAGGCGGAAATTCGGCATGTGCTGTCGGATGTAGGGCGGCGGATGAGCTTTCTGCGCGGATCGGCGGCGGAGGGAGATTCCTACGACGACATTGTGCTGGCGGCGAATTTATTTTCGCAGCATCAGACCGGCGCTTTGATCGTGATTGAGCGCGAGATCGGATTGCGGACTTACATAGAAAGTGGCGTGGCGATGGACGCGAGGCTCTCCTACGATCTGCTGGCCACGATCTTCCGCCCGAGCGCACCGCTGCACGATGGAGCGGTGATCATCCAGAAGGACCGGCTGGCCGCGGCGGCGTGCTTTTTGCCGCTGTCAATGAATCCCGTACTGTCGACGCAAATGGGGACACGCCACCGGGCGGGCATCGGCATTACGGAAGAGACGGACGCGCTCGCGGTGATTGTGTCGGAAGAAACGGGCGCGATCAGTGTGGCGGTGGGCGGGAAGATCGATCGGGATCTGACGGCGGAGCAGTTGCGCGAGCGGTTGGGCAGCGAACTGCGGCGGTATATGTCGCCAGTGACGTTGCCGACGGTGGTGGCACAAAGCGATGAATCGGATGCGGGCGAGGAATCGCCGCTGCGGGCGGGCGCGCAGATGAGTGCTGACGAGGACGCGGACTCGGAAACGGAGCGACCGCTATGATCGGGTTCTTGCGCCGCTGGGTGCTGCATAACTTCTGGCTGAAGATTTTGTCATTGGTGCTGGCGGCGGGGTTGTGGTGGTGGATTTCGCCGGATGAGGAGTCGGCGGAAGTGGCGGTGCGAGTTCCGATCGAGTTCCAGCACGTTCCGCAGCATCTGGAGATCAGCTCGGAAACCATACCGGAGGCACAGATCCGCGTGCGCGGGCCGGAGCGACTGATTCGTGAACTACGCGCGGGAGATATCCACGCCGAGCTTGAGCTGGCAGACGCCAAGCCGGGCGAGCGCACGTTCGATCTGACGGCGCAGCAGATTCGCCACCAGCGGGATTTGCATATTGTGCAAGTGGTACCGGGGCAGGTGCATCTGGTTTTCGATACGCGGCTGACGCGCGATGTGGAGATTCGTCCGCGAGTCACCGGAAACTTTGTGGCTGGGGAACAGATCGCCAAAGTGCTGGTAGAGCCGGAGAGAATCACGATTACGGGGCCGAAGCATCACGTAGAAGTGGTGGATGCGGCCACGACCGATCCGGTGGACGTTTCGGGAACGAGGACGCAGGCTACATTTACGACCAACGTGTACGTTTCGGATCCGCTGGTGCAGGTGGTGCAGCCGCTGCCGGTTCGAGTGACAGTGATCATGGAAAAGAGCGTGCCTGCTGGAAATGGGCATTAATCGAAAGCCCGGTCTTTCATTCTTACGAACCCGATTCTTATGAACCCGCATAATCTATGAGCAATCAGACTAGACAGTTATTTGGCACGGACGGGATACGCGGCGTGGCCGGCGACTTTCCGCTGACGGAGGAGAGCACATACCTGATCGGACGCGCTCTGGGGCAGGACCTGGTTCGCGGCACGCCGAAGGCGCGGGCGGTGATGGGGCAGGATACGCGCGAATCCAGTGCGTGGATTGCGGACCGCGTGGCGGCAGGGCTGGCGGCGGTGGGCGTGGAAGTGCATAGCGCGGGCGTGATCACCACGCCGGGAGTCGCGTTCCTGGCGCGGTCGCGCGGGTTTGCCGCGGGCGTGGTGATTTCCGCTTCGCACAATCCGTGGACGGATAACGGGATCAAGGTTTTTTCCGGCGATGGGTTCAAGCTCACGGATGCGCGGGAGCTGGCGATTGAAAAGGAAATTTTCGCGCTCCTCGAAAGACCGGGAACGATGGACGATACCGCGTTAAAAGTGGCCGGCCCGTCGCTGCCGGGAGAAGTCGCGCTACGCAAGGCATACATAGAATCGCTGGCGGGCAGTGTTTCGTCTGACCTGAGCGGCTTGCGCGTGCTGGTGGACTGCGCTAACGGAGCGGCGACGGCCGAAGCTCCAGAGCTGTTTCGAGGCTTGCGGGTGCAGGCGACCTTTACCCATGTGACGCCGGACGGGAAGAACATTAATGAAGGATGCGGCGCGCTGCATCCGGAGACTCTGGGCAAGACCGTGGCGGAGTCTGGCGGGAAGTTCGATCTGGGTGTGACGTTTGACGGCGATGCCGACCGGGCATTGTTTTGCGACGCCGAGGGACGCGTGGTGAATGGGGATGGCGTGCTGCTGCTCGTAGCGCGGGATCTGCAGACGCGTGGAAAGTTGAATGAGGCGACCGTGGTGGCGACGACGATGTCGAACATGGGAGTCGAGATCGCGCTGAAGAAATCGGGCATTCGCATGTTGCGGGCGAATGTGGGCGACAAATATGTTCTGGAAGAGATGCTGAAGACGGGCGCCACGCTGGGCGGGGAGCAATCGGGGCACATTATTTTTCGCGACGGCGATGCGACTACCGGCGACGGACTGCTGACTGCGCTGCGGGTAATGGATGTGATCGTGCGCTCAGACAAGACGCTGGTGGAGTTGGTAAGCGACCTGAAAGTGCTTCCGCAGAAAATTCAGAATGTGCGGGTGCGGGAGAAGATTCCGTTTGCGCAGGTGCCCGAGGTGCAGCGGGCGATTGAGGCTGCCGAGCGCGAGTTGGACGGGAAGGGGCGCGTGGTGGTGCGGTACTCAGGGACGGAGGCGCTGGCGCGCGTGATGGTGGAGGCGGAGTCGGAAGAGAAGATGCGGACGCTGACGGCGGGGATCGCGGGGGAGATACAGAGAGCGCTGGGGATTTAGCCTGACGGGTTCCGTTTAATTCGGCGGCTTCCGCTTTAAGTATGCGGCGTACCAATCGGTTTTGATCTCGTTCTGCGCGTCCTGTAGCGTGGTCTTCCCGGCACAGACCTCTTTGTTGAGTTCGGTTTCAAGCCAGTCTTTTTCGTGCGCTCCCGGATGTTGGGTGTAGGGTTGTGGCCATAGGTTCTCGAGTGTGTCTGCGCCGCCCAGGTCGCGGCTGATCAGGTGGTCAACCTCGCAGCCCTCGGTCACGGGTTGCCCGTTCGTCCCGGTGTGCGTCTTCAAGGCGCAAACGCCCTTGCCCGGCGCGGTGCCGTACTGCGCATAGGCGGCGGCCTTCATTTGCGCCGTGACGTGCCTCTCGTCTGTCCCCCATTTGATCGCGCAAATAGTGGCCTTATTATTTAGTCGCAACGCGCCTTTGGTGACTGCGGGGTCGGGCATGAGAGCTGGCCCGTTCTGCTTATACTGGGCCTGCTGGGCCGGCAGGACGCGGGCACAGAATAAGGCGACAACAAATCCGAAGACGAATCTGCGTGTCATGACTGCTCCTGCGTTTCAGCCCAAGCGCCATCGAATTTATGCGGCAGGCAGGATGGTACAACAGTTTTGCGCAAAAGCAATTAAGAATTACACGGCGCTCACGGCGGGGATCGCGGGAAGGTCAAAATGCGCTGGGAGTGTGAGAAGTAGGGCGTGGGCTTCGACGGGAAGTCTGCGGTTGCCGTTCACTCGAATATCGGTGCTATCCTCGCCAGCACTTCACCCATGATCGCGTCCGGGATGCTTTCCAGTTTCTTGCCGCCGCGTGCGGCCAGGTCGAGGGCGCGGGGCTGGTCGCAGCGGATAATTCCTGTCGTTTTAGTTCCGGCATCAGTCAAGGGCACGGCGAAACCTGCCGTGCGCGCGAAATTACCGCCGCTCGTGATGGGCAGAACTACCGGGACTTTGGTGACCCGGTTGAAAGGCTCAGGGGAAACGATCAGCACCGGGCGGCGGCCTTTTTGCTCGTGGCCCGAGGTGGGATCGAGGCTGACAAGCCAGATTTCGCCGCGCTTCATTGCTCGATGCCCCGCTCGTTCCATCGTGCGGTCCATCAGATGAGTTCGCTCCCGACGGGCTTGCTGTCGAGCCATTCTCGTTCTTGCTTCGAGCCTCGCTTCGAGCCTTGTTTCGAACGACGCACCTTGGGATTGCATTGGGCGAGCAGTTCGTCCAGGGTATAGCGTGGACGCTGCCGTGGCTGCACGACCAGACGGCCACTTTGGATCGCGATGCCAACCTTGGCGCCGGCCTCCAATTGCAGGATGTCGAGCAGCGCGGGCGGGACGGCCAGCATGACCGAGCCGCCGACTTTGCGCAAGTTGGTGGTGCGCATTACGTTCTCCTTCAGTTATACTAAAGTATAACATACGAAAAGCGCAAGGAGGCAACCTTCAATGTTCGACGATCTGATCGTGGAGAAAAGTCCGCCGCCGAATCGGCGCGGCACGTGTACAGGTGAAAAGGAACATCACTTTACCGAGGCTGCCGTAATGCTTGCCTTTGCCGAGCATCTATCCCGAACCCTGCCTGCACTCAAGCGAGTGGAGCTTCACCCTGACGGCGAGCACGCAAAGCAGTTCGACATCGTCCGATGGCTCCTCGCCCAAGGATTTGTGCGCGGGGAGAAACGCGGTAAGACGACATACGGTGGGATGTACGTTCGCGGTCAGCAGACGATCTTCGTGCAGCCAAAGTCCGGACAAGGTGACGTGGTCGCAGAAACGAATGTCCTTAAGCTCAGCGCAGAGTGTAAAGGCGGAATAGTTAATACGTCTCATGCCGGGCAGGTGTCGCGCCTTCGGAAAGGCCTCTGTGAAGTGATTGGACAGCTTATGCAAACCCCGAAACGAGGGGTGCAGGTTGCTGTCGTACCAAACACTGCCGTCACGCTCAGGCTCGCACGGAAACTCGCTCCGCGAGCGCATGACGCGGGCATTGAGATAGCACTCGTCGACTCGAAAGGCCGCGTGACCGATTTCCCATTCGTCAGTTAAGCCCGCCGAGGGCGGCTGTCCCCACACGGGCTAATCTAGGTCTCTCCAGTTCGGGCCTACTTCCATTTCTACTAACAGCGGCACGGCTAGCGTGTGAACTTTTTCCATGTGCTCGCGAACCAGCGACTGCATCGTCTCTACTTCCTTCTCCGGGACTTCGAAGACTAGTTCGTCGTGGACTTGCAGCGTCATTCTCGACTTCAGCCCACGCTCTTGCAACGCGGCGTCGATGCGGATCATTGCTACTTTGATCAGATCAGCCGCCGTGCCTTGCAGCGGTGTGTTTACTGCTGTGCGCTCCGCGAAGCCTCTTTGATTTGCGTTTTTGCTGTTGATGTCGGGGATGGGACGGATGCGGCCGTGGAGGGTTCTTACTTTCAGGTCGCGGCGGGCTTCTTCCAGCGTTTTGTCGATAAAGGCGCGGACGCCTTTGTATTTTTCAAAATAGTTGGCGATGAAAAGTTTCGCTTCGGCGGGCTCGATGCCTAGTTGCTGCGACAGGCCGAAGGCGGAGAGGCCGTAGACGATGCCGAAGTTGACGACTTTGGCCTGGCGGCGGTGGTCGGGGGTGACCATTAGCGGCGGGACTCCGAAGACTTGCGAGGCGGTAAGGGTGTGGATGTCGTCGCCGCGGCGGTAGGCCTCGACCAGGAGTGGGTCGCGGGAGAAGTGGGCCAGCAGGCGGAGCTCGATCTGCGAATAATCGGCGGTTAGGAGGACGTGGCCGGGCTCGGCGATGAAGGCGGCGCGGATGCCACGTCCTAGTTCGGTGCGGATGGGAATGTT
>PLIO01000148.1 GCA_003140075.1 Acidobacteriaceae bacterium
CAGCGGGCCGAGGGATCTCCCGTAAGCACACGGCCGTTTGGATCAAACTGCACCACTGGCCGCAGCCAAATATGAACGATCACATACGAATCGAGGTATGCGTTGACTCCGTCGCTTCTGCGATTGCCGCGCAGCGAGGCGGAGCGAGGCGCATAGAACTGTGCAGCAACTTACTCGAAGGCGGCGTCACTCCCAGTGCCGGCCTCATTGAGCTGGTGCGGGCGGAAACATCCATTGGACTTCAAGTGATGATTCGACCCCGCGGCGGCGATTTCTGTTACACCCCGAAAGAATTCGAAACCATGCGCCGCGACATTGCGTTTGCCAAAAAGTTGGGAGCCGACGGTGTCGTGCTGGGAATTCTCGATCCCCACGGCAACGTGGATATTGAGCGCACGCGCGAACTGGTCGAGTTGGCTCGGCCCCTCGACGTAACCTTCCATCGCGCTTTTGACATGTCCGCGGATCTTCTGCGTGCCTTGGAAGACATCTGCGCCACCGGGGTAGATCGGCTACTGACCTCGGGCGGAGAACAGTCCGCACTCCAGGCAGTTGACATGATCGCCCAGCTCGTGCGGGCCGCACGTGGCCGCGTTGTAATCACAGCTGGAGGCGGTATCGGCTGCGACAATGCCGCAAGCATCATCGAACGGACCGGCATTCGAGAGATTCACGTGGGCTTGGGAAGTCCGGTGCCGAGCCCGATGCTCCATCGCAACCCGCGGGTCTCCATGGGAACGGCTCCGGACCGCGAATATAGACGCTTTCAAGTGACGGAGGCGGACGTTACCAATCTAGCCAGTGCAGTTGCCCTTGCCCGCATCTGATTTTGCGTAAATCCCGTCGTCTCAAACGCCCGTCACCATACAATGGATCGATGAAAACTCCCTTCGACGAATGCCCGGTGGGCCGCTAGATGAAACTTCTTTGCAAACTGCCCCTTGTGATTTTCTTTCTCGGCTGCGTTGCCTGCTCCCGCTCCCATTCGCAGGAGTCCTCGCACACCGAGCCCGTGGATCTGCAACTGCAGGTGAGCACGCCCTTTCATTTCGTCGCCTACGGAGACGCGCGCTTCCACGATCCCAAAGACACGGACGCCGCCAACCCGGCCGTACGCCAGGTTCTCGTACAGGCAATCGCTCAGGTCCATCCTGCATTTATCTCCTTCGGAGGCGACATCGTCTATAACGGCTACGATAGGAACGACTGGAAGGTATGGGACAGCGAAACCGCGGTGTGGCGAGCGGACAACATTCCGGTTTACCCCGCCCTGGGCAACCACGATCTTCAAGGTGACCAGAAAATTGCCTTGGCCAACTACTTCGAGCGCTTTCCTGATCTGAAGAACAGCCGCTACTATTCCGTCCGCGGCGCCAACACTCTCTCGCTCATTCTGGACAGCTCTCTGGACGAGACCTCCGGCCCACAAGGGAAATGGCTTGCCGGGAAGCTGGACCACCTTCCCGGCGATGTGGACTTCGTTTTCATTGTTCTTCACCATCCTCCCTACACCAGTTCGTCGGACATGAGAATGTTCGCCGGCGGGCACTCGGCTCGCTCCCCGGAGAAAGAACTGGCCCGGATGCTCGAAGCGCGGCAGCCGAACCTGCGCGCCCGCATCGTGGTTTTTTCCGGACACGTGCACAACTATGAACGCCACGAACACGGCGGCGTCACCTATTTTGTGACCGGCGGCGCCGGGGCGCACCCCTATCTTGTGAAGCGCGCGCCCGATGATCCTTTCCAAAGTAAGGATGTCAACTACCACTACCTCCTGGTGGAAGTCGATCGCGGCAGCCTCAAGATCACCATGCACCGTCTCGACCTCACCGGCGGCACCGCCCTCTGGACGCAACCCGACTCCGTCGCAATCTCCGTGGTGCCCGCAGCGAAAGCTGCAGAACGCGGACATTAGTCGCAACAGCCCAGCGCTCCGGTCGCGCGCCGCTCCGCCCAGGCGCGACACCAACGCTCCAGTCGCGCAGCGACGGCATACGATAGCCCAGCACGGGAGTGCCGGGAAGTTCAGAGTGAAAGAACCCGAGTCCGCTTTAGCGGACGACACGAGTTTCGTAACAGCCTCAAAGTGCGACCGGTAGAGAAGCCTGCGCTCATATATGATGTGCCCCCCCAGGGTAGGTTATGGGCGCCCTGTTGGCAGGATCACAACTTGGCGGGGCGCTCTTGCTTGTTTGTCGCTGACCGCGCTTGTTGTCGCCAAATCCATTGGATCCCGGGGGGTGGCAGCGACAAGAAAACAAACACAATTTCAGAATCGGGTCACCGCACAGGAAGATCTGCGCAGCCGGAAGAAAGGATTTCTTGAAGGCGCGATTCGCTGGCTGATCGACGCCCAGCATTCACGGCCCTAGCGAGGAGCTGCCACATTTGAAGTGTCGACTCTAGCCAACCGACCTTTTCCAGTCAACGTGCTTAGATCGATGTCGGCGATACACTTCACCTTCACATAGTCAAGTGTCAAATCGCCTTCGACGTGAACGGTTCCTTTTCCATTCTCAAAATCGGCCGCGCTGAAATCTGAGGTGCTTTGGTTCAAGGGAAACCCAAGTTCCGTCCCTCCCTCGGTCTGGGCAAACCTGATATGAACGTACTGGCGATTAATGGCCTCTTTGAACAGTGTCGCGCTTCTCTCAGGCCGGAGGGCCACTTCAACCGAGTGATCCCCTTCACACAGTCGTTCGACCAGCGTTTTCTCCCGCCGGACATCAGGATCAAGCGGAGGATGCGGAAGCGGCGGGTTCTTGGCGAACTCCTCCATCTTCTTTCTCAGGCTTAGCGGCCTCATGTCCGTCCAAGTTTCATCAATATAGGCCAGACACTCGGACTTAAGGCCTGAACGTCCGACCTGTGTCCATCCAAGGGGCAGGTCTTTATAGTCCGGCCATATCGAATATTGCTCTTCGTGATTCACCACAACCTTGTAGATCGTGGTATCTTCCCGGTCAAGATCGCTCAATGCCATTGTTTATATCCCCCTCAGTTGAGGTTATGACAACCCCAAACGCAGCGCCTCAACAGTCATGCACAAATGTATTGTGCGTTCCTTCTACAAACACCATAGGCCCCAAAGAATCCTAAGTGTCAAATGCTTTACCCTGATTAGTCCGCTGCGTGGATTGAAGAACTATAGGCCAGCGCAAACTAAACCAGCCTTGCCTCAGGTGAAGCAACAAACTGTTTTTCGTTACGAAAGTAGAACAGGAGTCCGCCCGCTAAAAATCAGCGGACAGTTTCGCATTCATCAGTAGTGACTTAGCTGCGGCCTCGGCAATCGCCGCTGTCGGACCATGCCCTGAACGGCTGCGGAAGTCTGTTACGAAAACCGGAAGAGTCGGTCCGCTCGTCGTGATCGACCGCTGTCATGTAACCACCTCCAGAACACGGCGTAGAGGGTTCTCTGGTAGCGATACCAAAGCCGTCAACCTCTAGCGACTGCTCATACAGCCCGCAGGGTGTACCGTGAACTAACATATAGCAATATTCGACACCGCGACGGGGCCGTCTTCGACAAAAGTCCCTCGGGAGAAAAACGATGCGAAGATTCTGCACAACTTTGGTAGCCATCCAGGGCGCCTCCCTGTTGTTGCTCGCCGCGGCCAGCGCACAAACCACCGAAAAGCTCGACCTCAGCCAGCAGCCCACGCTTTACGTCGTCGGCTATGCCCATTTGGATACGGAATGGCGATGGGAGTA
>PLIO01000059.1 GCA_003140075.1 Acidobacteriaceae bacterium
CATAGCCGCCTGCCCACAGCAGCCGGCATTTATTTCCCTTTACCGGCTGGTCGCACGACGTTGAATTTGCAAACGAATATCTTCTGGGAGGCGAGAAATGGTTGCGGGAAATCGCGTTTTAATTGTGGGTGGTAGTTCCGGAATTGGTTTTGCAACGGCCAAGCTGTTTGTGCAGCAGGGCGCTGAGACGACCGTCGCCTCACACGATCCGGCTAAATTGGACGAGGCTGTGCGAAGAATCGGTCAGGGAGCCCGAGCGCGGCAGTTAGACATCATGAACGACGAGTCGATCGTCGATTTCTTCGCAAGTGAGGGAGCGTTCTCCCACATCGTTGTGACAGCTGCGGCGACGGAAACCGGCAGCATCCGAGACTTGCCACTCAAGGCCGCCTACAAGTCAATGGATTCGAAGTTCTGGGGCGCATATCGCGTCGCGCGCTCAGCGATGTTCAGCAAAAACGGATCTCTAACGTTGGTCTCTGGGTTCTTGAGTCATCGCCCAGACGCCAACTCCGTCCTGCAGGGGGCAATTAACTCGGCTATTGAGGGGCTGGTGCGCGGATTGGCGCTTGAGTTCGCTCCAGTTCGCGTCAATGCAGTCTCGCCGGGTATCGTCGATACAACTCTCTACCACAAGCTTCCGAAGGCCGAACGAGATCAGATGCTGCGAAGGGCTGCGGATAGATTGCCTGTGCGACGTGTAGGAGAGGCGGATGATGTCGCCGCGGCAATACTGCTGCTCGCAACAAATCCGTTTGCCACCGGATCAGTGCTTACGTTGGATGGCGGGGGCACAATCGCTTAGGTCACGGGCGACGACTCACCGTTACAGGTGCAGGAAGACTCGGACTTGCGACCTCGGTGCTCTGCCACTGGACTTCGTTAACCGTCTCTGAGCCCAAAGCTCCCCCAATGAAAAATTATTCGGTGACGTGCAGTGAGCTAGGCCGGCGTCTTCTGCAAGGACGGACCGACTGTGGCCAAGTTGCCGTATCAGCCCGCCGCGTCCTGCACAGCTAGGCAGGGCCATACGCTAAAGGCGCGCCGTAGCTCTGGAGACTGATTTTTAGGCAGAGCAGGTCGAGTCCATGGCGGACGACGCGTGTAAGCCCGCGGAACCACCTTGTTTCACGTAACTCTCGACTTCCATCGGAGCTAACTTTCGCGAGTTCGCGAGCATACCCGTGCGAGAAGCCTGTATTTCAGCTATGATCGCGAGCGCAATCACCTCAGGTCCATCGCCTCCCAAGTTGAGCCCGACTGGTGCTTGAATAAGCCCACAGCATTCCGCGACAGATAATCCTAGCTCCGAAGCCACGTCGCTGATCAAGAATGAGGTTCTATGGCGTGCGCCAAGCATTCCTATATAAGCTGGGCGCAGTGGGAGCATAGCGGCAAGCCAATCTCGATCCTGGTCGTAGCTGTGGGTCATAATCACTACCGCGTCGTTGCGTTTTACTTCACCTGAAGCTAGTGCTGCGGATTGAATCACTGACACACTTTGCGCCTCGGGGAAGCGGCTCACTTTGGCAAGTTGCGACCGCCCATCCACAACCTTGACGGTCCATCCGAGAAGGGCGGCAATGCTGACCAACGGCTTCGCATCGTCTCCTGCCCCTACGATGAAGATCCTTTGTGGAGCTACAACGCGCTCCACAAAGATCTCCTGAGGCAATTCCCCAATACCAGATACGACGCAGGTTTTCACATTAGCGAGTGTCTTTTCTGTCAGACTATCGCTGGAAAACAAGAGATCTCCTTGCGCTGACAATACTGTCCGTGCAAGTTCCCGTTCTTCATTTGGCAACCAGGTCAGAACGATCGATTCCTCTCCGGTGAGCGACCGCTCCAAGGCGGCCAAGAGTGCTCTAAACTCGGGCGTTGAGGTCGGTTCAAGCAGGAGGTCCACAATTCCCCCACAGCCTAGCCCAAAAGGTATCTCGGCCGTATCGTCAAACATCGTCGAGTACCTTTGTACAACGGCGCCTTTATGTATCAACCATGTCGCCTTGCGGACGACTTCCGCCTCTAAACAGCCTCCACTGAGTGTTCCAGCATACCCGCCGCGAGCTCCAAGCAAAAGGCGAGCTCCCGGTCGCCGGTAGCTTGAGCCTTGCGTTCGCACTAGCGTAACCAATACGGAGGCGGCCCCTTCCTGCGCCATTCTTACGATCTGTCGATATTCCTTCAATTTCTGGGCCTCAAAGAAATTTAATAACCGGAAGCATACGGATCTCGGGTTCTACTCTGATAATCATCCTCTCGAACTTATCCCTCAGACGCTCCTCTAGAGCGAGCTCTGCCAGCCGCAGCTTGTCCAGCGCGGGATAGCCGATCGAAATCAGGTCAGGCATGTAGGTCGGCATGAGACGGGAGCTGATCGAGGAACTTCTCGATTACTGGATTGACCAACTCGGGCCGCTCACGAGCAGCCAAGTGGGCGGTCTCCGGTAGAACAACAAATGTGGAACCTGCAATTGCGTTTGCCAGCTTGCGGGAGATGTAGACCGCAAACTGTCTATCTTCTTCGCCGGCGATCACCAGCACCGGTAGGTTCTTAATCGTGCGAAGCAGATCGTGGCGATCCACGCGGTTGAGAATAATGCCCTGGAGTTGGAAGGAAATGGACTTTGGATCATCGTAAGAGACACAGTTCAGATAATCCATGAACTCAGGGTTGCTCTCTGTTGCGGTGTCCCCTGCGAATCCCGCTTTGGCGAACCCCACCCACCACTTGGGCATCGTCCCATTCATATAGAGCAGTGTCGAGCCGATCGATATTCTGACGGTCTCAGCCGTGTCGGGTGGTGACGCTGTGCCGTTCACCACAATCGAAGCGATGACTCGTTCGGGATACCATGCTGGGAAAACAGCTGCGAGCATGGCGCCCCAGCTATTACCACCGAGGATGCACTTCTTGATTCCCAGAGCATCCAGGATATTGATCACGACCTCGGCGCTGTCTTCGATGGTGATTTGCTTCCGGAGGGGATCCGACTTACCTACGCCGGGTGGATCGACCAGAACCACGCGGTACTTGGAAGCAAAGTGCTGGTACTGGTAGCTCAACATCGAGCCCTGCATCATGGCGCTCGGCCACAAGACCATCACCGGACCGCTTTCGTTACCGCCAATCGTCACGTTGACATGACCGAACGCCGTCTTAATCCTCTTTTGCTGTGCTCCAGCCAGTCGCTCGTCATCGCCTTTGAAAAGAGCTTGTTTGCGTTGACTCGGGCTTAAAAAATCTGCGTTCATTTTATGCGCTCCTTTTAATCGCAGACCGTGATCGGTCGTCCGTGGAAAAACCGGCCGGAGATGGTGTTTTCGCGTCCACCTGCGAAGCTACTTAGGCTTTTGGGTGGTCGCCAGCCCGAGAAGCGTGCCCGCATATTCCGACGCCGTGTCGGGCGGCAAGCCCGGCGCTTTAGAAAAGTAAAGCTTAAGGACCTCAAGCGTGGTGCGCGGTTTGACCGCCAAAGCAGTCAAAACTTGCTCGCAGGCGCCAAGAAATCCTTCCGCGGGCAGGACCTTGCTTGCCAGTCCAACCGCTACCGCCTCTTCGGCGTTTATCCTCTCGGCGGAGTAAGCCAGCCACTTGGCCGCTTTTAGCGGAACCGTAGGAAGAACGGCGGAGACGCCAAGCGTTGCAGGAATATTGTGCTCGATCTCAGGAAATGCAAAGCGGGCTGCGGACGACACCAAGGTGATATCGCAGCATCCAGCCAGCGCCGCGCCGAACCCCAGAGCGTCTCCTTGCACGCACGCCACCACCGGCACAGGCGTGTCCCGTATCGCCTGATAAGCTCCCAGTACCCCCGCCATCACAGTTTTGCGGAGCTCATAAGGCGTTGGTTCCTTTTCGGGCTTCGGCGTGTTCGGGTCGCGTCCCATGGAGAACATCTTGCCTTCCGCCGTCAGAGAAATCAGACGAGTTTCAGCGGATTCTCCATGCTCCCGAATGAGACCCGCGAAGCTGTGCATCATTTCCGGGGTAAATGCATTGCCCTTTTCAGGGCGATTCAGGCGAATTCGGACAACCGGACCTGTAGCGTCAATGAGGAATGAGTCTGCCATAACTATCCTTCCACCAAGCTTTCCGCCGCGCGTGCCCCGGCTTTAGAACGCCCGATCATCTCAACGATGTGTTCAGCCTGTATCGGACATTGCGATATTTTGATGTCGAACGGCTGCAGCGCATTCTCGATGGCCGCGATAATGGCCGCTGCCGCCGGAATGGTTCCGCTCTCTCCAGCTCCTTTGATCCCAAGCGGGTTCAGCGGCGTCGGGCTTTCCATCTGCACGATCTCGACATTCGGTACGTCGAGCACAGCCGGAAGCAGGTACTCCTCCAAGGTGGTGGTTTGCGGTTGCGCGTGCTCGTCGTAGTTCATGTATTCGTAAAGCGCGTTGCCAATGCCGTGCGCCACGCCGCCTTGGATCTGACCATGCACAATGAGCGGGTTCAGAACTCTGCCGCAGTCGTGAGCAACTATGTAACGAAGAATCTCCACGAGTCCGGTCTCCACGTCCACCTCAACCTCAACAACATGTGTTGCGTTGGAATAGGTAGCTTGGGCCGGGGAGAAATAATCCGTGGCTGACAGGCCGGGATTGCCGTGACCGGTGGCTGAATAGCCCGGGATGCCATTTGACATCAGCAGCAACTTGGCGAACGCGATCTCCTTGGGCTTGCCTTTTTCGATCTTCTCCGACGCCTCATCCTTTACCTTGACCTTGCCTGGCAGAATGTCGATGTCTTCCTTCGGGATGCCCATTTGATCGGCAGCAATTTCCAAGACCTGTTCGCGGAGTTTGCCGGATGCATTGTGGACAGAGGAACCGGCGTTTACCGCCACGCGGCTGGCGAATGTTCCGACTCCGTTAGGAAACAGCGTGGTATCTGCCGCGAAATATTCAATCTGGTCGAGATCGGTTCCAAAGGCGTCAGCGGCAACCTGAGTGAGGACCGTCGCGTGCCCTTGTCCCTGCGCCGCTGCTCCGGTGAATATGCCGATTTTGCCGGAAGAGAGCACGCGGACGGTCGACCCTTCGTGCGGACCGAGACCCGTAGTCTCGACTACATTACCAATGCCGATACCGAGATAACGGCCTTCCTTGAGCGCCTTTTGCTGCCGCTCCTTCAACGTCGAGTAGTTAGCCTGATCCAAGGCCAGTTGCTGGCAAGCGGGATAATCGCCGCTATCGTAGGTGACCGGGCTGTTATCGCGTCCTAATATGCCGACCTTGTAGGGCATCTGTTCCGGCCTGACCATATTCAGTTTCCGGATAGCCGCGGGGTCCTTGCCTAGATATTGAGCGATGCGATCCATCAAGCGCTCCATGACGAACACCGCCTGCGGACGTCCGTTTCCGCGCAGTGGTACGCTCGGCACCTTGTTGGTCAATGTGAGGGTAAGGTCCATATGGTAGGTCGGAAGAACATAAGGCCCGGGCAAGGTAGTGGCTCCTATCCACGGTTGAATGATGCCCCAGGGCAGATAGGCTCCCATGTCGTGAAAGATCGAAACATTGATCCCAAGCAGCCGCCCGTCATCGTCGAAGGCGACGTCTGCTTCAGCGTATTGGTCTCGTTCCTGGCCGGTCGCGGTACATTGCTCGTGGCGGTCTTCAGACCAGGTCACTGGATGATTGAGCTCCATGGCCAACCAACTTACAACTACCTCTTCGTGATACACGATGCCCTTGGGGCCGAATCCGCCTCCTACGTCCGGGCAAACAACCCTCAACTTGGTGTCGTCCAGTCCCAGCATCGATCCGATGATCGTTCGGATCATATAGGGCGCCTGCCCAGCGGACCACACGGAGAGCCGGTCATTCAATGGATCAGGTACGGCGAGCACAGCGCGGCCTTCCATCGCCTGTCCACACCCGCGATGCTGAAAATAGGAATCGTGCAACTTGTGCGGAGCTTCGGCAATGGCTTTCTCGGCATTTCCTATATTCGTGTTGAGGACAGCAGCGATGTTGTTTTTCGAGGACAGATGGGCCAGCGGAGCATCGGGTTTGGCCGCGTCGCGGGGATTGCTGGCAACCCCGAGCACCTCGTAATCGATAAAGATCAGCTCGGAGGCGTCTTCGGCGATATCGCGGGAATCCGCAACGATCACGGCGATCGGCTCTCCGACGTAACACGCTTCATGATTTGCCAGCGTGGTAAACGTCAAGGGCTGCTGGATCAAAGGATTCGGCACCAGCAGGGGAAAGGGTTTGTCGCGCAGATTAGAAGGGAGATCATCGAAAGAGAAGACCGCATGCACCCCTGGCAACGCGCTTGCGGAGGATACGTCTATCTTTGACCATCTCGCGTGAGCGTGACGACTCCGCAGAAAATGAGCAGTCCAGGAGCCTTCTGGCCGAAGGTCGCCCGTATACCGCCCCTTTCCAGTAATCAAACGATGGTCTTCAACGCGCTCTACGGGAGTGCCGACAAATTGCTGTCTTTGGTTTTTCATGCCGCCGCCTCCCCCTTCGCGCGCATCTGCCTGGCGGCGTCCATGGCCGCCTCGACGATGTTCTTGTATCCCGTGCACCGGCAAAGATTACCGGTCAACGCCTGACGCACTTGCTGCTCCGTCGGGTCTGGATTGTGGCTCAGGAAATCCGTGAGCGTGATCAGGAAACCAGCCGTGCAGTAGCCGCACTGCAGTGCGTGGTGGGTACGGAAGCAGGCCTGCAGCGGCGCCAGCTCCCCTCCATGGCTCAGACCCTCAACAGTCTGAATGTCATGACCGTGTGCCTGGACCGCGAACATGAGACAGCTCCGAACGGACTCGCCATCCATCATCACCGTGCATGCCCCGCAAACGCCATGCGCGCACCCTATATGTGTCCCAGTGAGGCGCAAGGCTTCACGTAAAAAAACAGCGAGCGTCGTCCGCGTCGATGTCTCAACGCTGTGCTGTACACCGTTCACAGTTAGCGTTACTACCCTCTTCGTCGCGGAATTTTCAATTTTCGTCAGTTGAACTTCAGCGGTCGCCATATTACTTCGGCCCCCCTGCCTCTTGCCCGATAGCGCGCTGCCAGGCGGCTTCCATAACCCGCCGCGCATACACCTCGCCCAAGTGGCGGCGAAATTGCGCGGAAACGAAGCGACGCGGATAGCCCTGATTAGCGAATTCTTCCGGGAATAGCTCGTATTGGCGGACGCTCTTGGCTGCCTTGGCAAAAAGTTCCGCTGTGGGTGCTTTGCCCGTGAGCATCTCTTCGGCTTCGGTCAATCGAGTCGGCTTGATGCCGAGGCCGATCACCATCAATGAGACCTGCTTGATCTTGCCGTTTCCATCGTGCGTCATAAGCGCTCCGCTGGCTACGATTGCATAATCGT
The DNA here is from genome assembly GCA_003140075.1 of Acidobacteriaceae bacterium. Classification (GTDB taxonomy): domain Bacteria; phylum Acidobacteriota; class Terriglobia; order Terriglobales; family Acidobacteriaceae; genus Sulfotelmatobacter. The sequence continues at coordinate 7,352 of PLIO01000059.1, forward strand.
GGTGGCGCTTCGAAAATTCCTGGAAAGCATGCCCATGTCCTTTTGGCCAAAGTTTCCACCTGATCTCACAGAGCATCTCGTCTGCGGCCATCGATGGTTTCATGAACGTCTCAGCCCAGTCGCTCACTCCGATTTCGCGCTCTCCGCGAGAGCTCCGCACGCGAAGAGTGGCATTATGAAGCGCTGCCACGCCGAAAAGCTCGGCGCTCGGGTCCATATTGCACAAACTGCCGCCGATCGTGCCTAGTGTGCGCGTTGCCTGATGCCCGATCAGGTGAAGGGCGTCCTGCAGGATCGGACAAACCTCGCCAATCAGCTTCGATTCAAGCAGAGTGCGCTGCCGGGCCATCGCGCCAATACGCAGAAAGCCCTGCTCCGTCGAGCAATACGAGAGCTCCGGAATGTTGTTCAGATCTATCAAATGGCGGTGGCGCTGCATCCGAAAGAACAAGTAAGGCACTAGCGACTGGCCGCCCGCTAGTGGCTTTGCGTCGTCCAGCTTCTCCAGAAGCTGCAGGGCCTCGGGGAGGCTAGTAGGATCGTGATAAGAAAACGCGGCAATTGTCATGAGTCTCCTCTTGCTCGGCTGCACTAGGGGCGATCTGCGGCTTTTCAACATCGACCAGAGTAGAAAATTCCGTCGGAGTCTGGAGTGCAGATTCTGTATCGACGAGCGCACAGTATGGCCAAGAGTAAGGGTGCGGGACTGAGCAAAACAGAACACTCATATCGTCCAGTGCCGCAAAATTGATTTGCGCCAGCGCAACGCTGGAGCGATCATGCAGTGGGCGAAACTTTTGGGTCGCGCCGTGAAGCGGGGAGAGATCTACAGCACGGTGAATAAGGAACTCGTTCTCGACCTTCTGTTTGGCCTGTCATCTTTCGGATGATGGCCGCTTACGGCCCCCCACATCGAAGCAGGCACGATCATTTCTACAGCGATGTGCGCCATCGGCGGTCAAACCCACAGACCTTTGGCTCGACGACAGGCCGGCAAAATAGAGTAACCGAAGATCTCAATCAAAAAGGGTTCTTGAGTAGCATCTCAACACTGTCGCGGCGGTTTGCAGAAAAACCTCGCTTCGACACTTGAAAAGTGTCGGAAATGTCAGGCGGATCATTCCGAGCTTTCTCGTCTCGCTCCAGTAAACTCTTTATCCTGCAGAGGACAACATGGACTCATCAGGTAAGCTCCTTAAAGCCTAACGGGGCGCAAATCGGCACGGCCATTTAGGCTAAGCTCGGTAAATGCAAGATACTTCCAAGGTGTTTATGCGGGTCGGCGGAATATTGTTGGCGGCAGGTCGATCCCGCCGTTTTCGAGGCGACAAACAAACGGCCCGGTTCAGAGGAACGCCCCTCTTGCAGCGAGCCGCAGCCGCGCTCAAAGAATCCGGCGCAGAGCCTCTGGTAGCCGTTCTCAGGCCGGATGCCGAAGCGCATCAGGAACTTCTGATACGACTGGGGTTCCCGTTCGTGATTAATGAAGATGCAGCGCAGGGAATGTCTTCCACCATAAAGGTCGGCTTACAATATATTTCAGCCAAATCGATTGGGGCGGTGCTCATTACCACCTGCGACCAGCCGCTGGTTACCCATGTTCAACTGAAGACAATGATTGATCAATGGCACGTTGATATGCCCCTGGCGCTCGCCGCCGCTTATTCCGACACCATCGGAGTACCAGCCATCATTTCTATCGAATTGTTTCCGCAGTTGATGGCACTGGAGGGTGACCGGGGGGCTGGGCCGCTCCTGCGCTCCATCTCCGGAATAGCGACTTTTTCCTTACCTGAGGCAGGCTTCGATATAGACTCATCCGATCAAATTGGCGCAAGATGATCAAGTGTACTGGCGAAGATTTCTGCCCGATGGCATCGTGCGTCGGTCGCCGAATGCCGCTCTGAGCGCTTACTCATTGTGATTCGAGATATTCGCAACCGTTCCGCAGTTTCATTTCGTTGCTGACCTCCACTCATCGATTCGGATTGCATAGAAGCAACAGGGCGCAGACGCAATGGGAATTGTGCTCCAGGATGGGCTTCCGCTACACGTGTAACTCCGCACAACCAAACAATTCGTACGGCAGCAGGCTCCCTAACATCATCTTCCGGAATTTAAGTTCATTTCACTCGGGCGAGCAGTACGATGCAAGCGCCATTCCAAGAGCTTTTGCCGGAAGACGCGGGCGCGGTAGCATTCAGCGGCATCAGTCCGATGTTCCTGGCGCTGAGATGGAAGTGCTCCTCAAGGTAGTGTGCAACCAGTATCGAACGAGATCTCGATGCAACCATTTCATCGGCATCCAAAGCCTGATTCGAATAGCCTTCAACGATGATTGGTTGGTCGATGACCGAATTCTTGACGGTGCCGATGATCTGATCGATTTGCTGCTCGCCAGCGGGGGAAAGAACTTCATTGCCCTTGGCGTCCGTCGCGAACGCATCCGCCGCATTCAGCCAGGCGCGTTGGCTTCTTTGGCTTTCGAAGTAAGAGTTGCTGCGATATTGATCGGGAGTCAGCTCTTGCAGACTATAAAAGCCTCTCTTTTTGAAAAATCCTCGGAAGAAAAACTCGTGTTTGAGGGCCTCCGTATCTTCCGCCATGTTGGCGGTTGCGAGATTTACATTCGCCAGGGATTCCCTGATATTCTCCGCGGCGTTATCACCGGCGCGGTCAGGACCCAGTGCCTCGTTCAAGGCTACATTCAGTTGCCGGGAGGTTTGATCGAGATTCCGGGAGGCGTCCTTTGCGTTGTTTAGGGTGTCCTCAGCTTTCTGGGAAAGGTCTCGCGACTGGAAGTCCGTCATAATCTGCTTCGCCTGAACGGATACCTGATCCAAATTGACGGTGGCCTGCTGCGCATTCCCCACCGCTGCTTTTACTGAGTTCGACATTTGCTGGTCAGTGAGCAGCATGCCTACCGTGCCCATTCCACTGCGGATGCCGTCCACGATTCCGTTCGCGTTGTTGACAGTTGCGCTAATTGCATCGAGCGTGCCATCGGCTTTGGTCCTTATATCTCCCATGGTGACATTGGCCTGATCCATGACGCCCGTCATCTTCGCAATCACGGCGGAGAGTTCGATCGGTTCCTGGCCGCGTAGCGTCGCTCCGCTGGGTGCCTGCTGAGCCTGGTCGCTGCCATCATGGATCAGCAAGAACTTGTCTCCGACAAGGCCGTCGGATTCCACCGTTACGAACGAATCCTCGCGAACGAGCTTATGAAGTTTGTCATCGACATGCAGCTTCAACCTGAATTTGCCAGATGGACGATCCGGTATCTGAATTGCGCTGACCTGGCCCGCGTTAAAACCAGAGACTTTTACCTTAGACCCTGGCGAGATTCCATTCGTGTTGGTCAGTTCAGTAGAGAAATCCACATGATGGCTAAAGGCTTCGTGGCTGTTTCCGATCAGGAACAGGCCGACACTGAACAGCACCACAGCAGACAGAACGAATACGCCAATGGCCGCATAATTGATTTTCATATACAGGACTCCGAGACAAGTTGTCGCACGACTTCGTTGTCGCTTTTCTCTAGTTCAGAAGCCGTGCCAAAGCCGACCAGTCGCCCTTGGTCGAGTATGACGATGTGGTCGGCAACTCTCCGCGCGCTCCGCACATCATGGGTGACGATGACGAGCGTCGTATGAAGATCTTTCTTCACTTTGATCAAAAGGTTGTCTATCTCTGAAGCCGTGATCTGGTCAAGCCCGCTGGTAGGCTCGTCGGCCAATAGCAGCTTTGGATTCAGGACCAGAGCCCTTGCCAGACCCGCCCGTTTGCTCATGCCTCCCGAAAGCTCGGCCGGCATCTTATCCTTGTCGTGATCGAGCCCAACGCGTTTCAGCGTTTCGTCTATGACCCGCTTGATCTCGGGTAAAGACTTCGTCTTGTCCAGGCGGTGGAGCGGCAAAGCAAGGTTCTCTCCCACCGTGAACGAGTCGAACAGAGCGCCACTTTGAAAGAGAAAGCCGATCTTGCGCCGAACACGAGAGAGATCTTTCTCGCCAACTTGAGCGATGTCTTCCGACTCGATGCAAACTTTTCCGCTGTCTGGCTTCAGCAGGCCATCCATTAATTTGAGAGTGACGGTCTTGCCCATACCGCTACGTCCAAGGATGCAAAGCGCCTCGCCTTCGCCCAGGCTGAACGATACGTCGACCAGGACCTTTCTATTCCCGAAGCTCTTGGATACGTTCTGGAACTCAACCGCCACCGGATCGCTCATATGGCTTGCCCGGGAAAGAAAAAGAAGATGACCTTCACCAGAATTACATCCACCACGATGATCAGAAGGGAGGATAGGACCACGCTGTTCGTGGCAGCCCGCTGCACTCCTTGGGACCCTTCCTTGGTCGTGTATCCAAAAAACCCCGACACGGTGCCGATGATGAAGCCAAAAACGCAGGTCTTTAGCGTGGGCGGAATGAAGTTAGCCCATTCCACGGTCTTGAAAGCACTAGTCATATAGAGTTGCAGCGAGATGTGGGAGGTGAAGTGCTCAGAGAAGAAGCCTCCGGCCAAACTAGCGAAATCCATGAAGACGGTCAACAGCGGCAAAACGAGAATGCAGGCGACGACCCGCGTGACCACAAGCATTTTGAAGGAGTCNNTGCGGTGACCAACGGCCCCAGTTCATTGAAAAACGCAGCAGACTGCAAGGTTGGAATCATGGCTTCCGCGCCGAACTGCACCAGCGTGCCCCGGGTATGCATCGACATCACAACACCGAGAGCGAAACCTGCGGCTAATATGAGCGGGAGAGAGCGCCAGCCAATCTCCTCAATCTGACCGAGGAAGAACTCCCATTCAAGCGGAGGCTGAAATGCACCCACCAACGCCTTGACTCCAAAACAGCTGACTTTTCCAATAAATGTGAAAAAGTCTCTCAACATCGACATCGCTGACTCTCCGCCTTCCACCCTTATGGTGTCCATATATTGCCCATCGCGGTGCTGAGAAGCGCACAGCCAAATGCCAGTACGCCGATCCAGGTGCGTAACCAGTGATTGTGAAGCCACTTGTCTCGGATGCTTGTCCAGTCGGCAGGCGCATTTCCGGGAGTCCACTTTACAATTTCGTTATTGATGGGGACTTCCCACCCGGCGGTCACGATGATCACCGCTAGCGCGGCGACTGTCGCTGCGACCATCACCATCCTGGAACGACCGTGAAGGAGGAAGATCGATGCGACAAG
>PLIO01000203.1 GCA_003140075.1 Acidobacteriaceae bacterium
ATCCAGCGGTTGCTTGGCCATTACGAATGCTTATTGATTGGGCTGGGCGCGAGCCTGAAGCAAAGCATCCACGCTATTCCGTACTTTAGTCGGGCCGAAAGAGATCAACTGCTTGAGGAATGGAATCACATCAACCCGCAATCTGAGCCGGATAGCTGCATTCAACAGCTTTTCGAAAAACAGGCGCACCGGACTCCCGATGCGGTAGCTGTCCGCCACAACGGCTGTGAATCGAGCTACAGGCAACTCAATGAGAGAGCGAATCAACTCGCCCATTACCTCCGGCGGTGTGGAGTGGGTCCGGAGGTGTATGCCGGAATCTGCGTAGAACGGTCGCTCGAAATGATTGTGGGCATCGTCGCAATTCTGAAGGCAGGTGGCGCCTATGTGCCGCTGGATCCAAATTATCCCGCCGAGCGGCTGAGATATACCCTCGAGGATTCAGGCGCGCCAGTACTCTTGGCCCAGGAAGCAACCGCGAACCGGCTGCCTCCCTATTCGGGAACGCTAATTAATCTGGACACGCGATGGGATGAAGTGAGCTGCGAAAGTCCGGAGAATCCGCAAGGCGCCACGTTCCCGGAAAATCTGGCGTATGCGATCTATACCTCGGGTTCTACCGGAAGGCCCAAGGGGGTAGCTGTCCGCCATAGCAGTGTTGCAGAGTTGTTGCGTTGGGCGCATTGTGTGTTTTCTCCCGCGGAGCTGCAGGGAGTTTTGGCCTCCGCTTCCATTTGCTTCGACCTCTCGGTCTTCGAAATGTTCGCTCCGCTGACCTGTGGTGGCACCGTGTTCATAGCGGCTGACGCTCTGGAATTGCCGAGGATGGCCGATGCGGCAGGGGTGACGCTGATTAACACCGTGCCATCGGCGATCAGAGAACTGGTTAGGATCAGGGCGATCCCCGAATCGGTACGAACGGTCAATTTGGCCGGTGAGGCTTTGCCAGCTGAGTTGGTGCGCGATGTTTACGCAACTAGCCGGGTGGAGCGAGTGCTCAATCTCTACGGTCCGACCGAGGACACAACTTACTCTACCTTCGCGCAGCCGGAGCGCGACGCGGCAACCGTAACAATTGGGCGCCCGATCACAAACACATCCAGTTATGTGTTAGACGATTGGATGCAGCCCGTCCCTGTAGGAATCGTGGGTAATCTTTACCTGGGAGGCGCTGGGTTGTCGCGTGGTTATTGGAATCGTCCGGCACACACTGCGGAAAAGTTCTTACCCAATCCTTTCGGCCCCGGACAGGGAGAGCGAATTTATGCAACCGGTGACTTGGCCCGCTGGCGTTCGGAAGGCACATTGGAATTTCTGGGCCGTAAAGACAGCCAGGTAAAATTACGCGGATTCAGGATTGAGCCCGGCGAAATCGAGGCTGTCCTGAGCAAACATCCGCAAGTAAACAACTGCGCCGTGACCGTGCGTGGTAGAACGTCTGGCGAGAAGCAGTTGGCCGCTTTTATAGCTGCCACGGAAGGGAGTGAAGTTACCCACAATGACTTACGAGCGTACCTAAAGGACAAGCTACCGGAATACATGATACCGGCGATCTTCGTGTGCCTGGACCGACTTCCCCTTACGCCAAATGGCAAGGTTGACTACCAATCTCTCACGCTTCCAAAAGACCTTGACTCTGATTCCGAAATCGCAGACCTGCCGCGCACGCCCGAAGAAGAAACTCTTTGCCAGGTGTGGGCCGAAGTGCTGGGAGTGCAGCGAGTGGGAACTCGTGAGAATTTCTTCCAGCTAGGCGGCGACTCCATCTTGAGCATTCAGATCGTGGCTCGGGCCAATCGCGCGGGCCTGCAAATCACGCCACGGCAAATCTTTGAAAACCAAACCGTGGCGGAATTGGCGATGGTCGCGCGGCGCGCAGACGTAATACAGGCCGAGCAGGGAATCGTCAGCGGTCCAGTGCCACTCACCCCCATCCAGCAATGGTTCTTTGAGCAGGAATTACAGGATCCGCACCACTTCAACCAGGCGGTGATGCTGGCCGTTCGGCACGAACTGGACCAGGAGATACTGGAAAAGGTGGTGGCGGGGCTGATGCGGCACCATGACGCGTTGAGGATGCGCTTCCGCCGCGATTCGGCAGGACAGTGGCAGGAGCAAAATGGCCTGCGGGAAGACAGCAAGACAGTTGTCGACCGAGTGGATTTGAGCCGCATCGATGAGGACTGCCGAACAAAAGAGCTGGAGCGGCTTGCAGGCGAATGGCAGGCAAGTCTGAACCTGGAAAGCGGGCCACTCCTGAGATTTGTGTTGTTTGATTTGGGGCCGAAGAAAGCGCAGCGGCTGCTGGTTGTGATTCACCATCTGGTGGTTGATGGAGTTTCATGGCGAATTTTGCTGGAAGACTTAGAGAGTAACTATAGGGAACTGCGACTCACCGGCGCTACGGAGTTCACTAAGAAGACGAGCTCGTTTCAGCAATGGGCCCGCTGGATACAGGAGCAACTGGCGCAATCGAAGGAACTCGCCGATGAGGTGGTCTACTGGCAGAAGGTGCTGGCAGGGAGCATCGAACCCCTACCCGTGGACTTCGCGAAAGGTGAGAACACAGTCGGGTCTGCGGATTCAATCCAATTGCAATTGAGCGAGGCGCGAACCCAGGCGCTGATCCAGGCCGCGTCGCGTGCGTACCGGCTGCAAGTGCAGGAAGTATTGTTAGCGGCCCTTTTCGGCACACTGAGTGCATGGAGCGGCGCGAAGTCGCTGGTGTTGGAGATAGAGGGCCACGGACGGGAGGAAGTGTCTGAACTACTGGATGTGACCCGAACTGTAGGGTGGTTCACCACCATATTCCCAGTGCGATTGGAGATGAGCGTAGCGGAGGACTTGGGACGTCTGCTTAAGTATGTGAAGGAGGTGCTACATAATACTCCTCAGCGGGGCTTGGGTTATGGCGTGCTCCGCTATCTGCACCCTGATCGGCAGATCCGAGAAGGGTTGCGACCGTTTCGGCCCATCGAAATCAGTTTCAATTATCTGGGTCAAATAGATCAGGTTTTGGAGCCCGAAGGGGTATTCACAGGAGCTCCGGAATCCAGCGGCATAGTGCAGAGTCCTTACCAAAAGCGCACGCATATCCTCGATATCACGGCCTCGGTGCAACACCGCGAGCTACAGATTCAATTGTTCTACAGCCGCAATTTACATCAACGCTCAACCCTCCAAGGTATTGGCGATGAGCTCATGCGGCGTCTGGATCGGCTGACCGCACATTGTGAGTCGCTGGCAGTTCGTCAATATACGCCCTCAGATTTCTCCTGGGTCGAGCTGGATCAGGGATCGCTGGATGAATTACTGCACGGTGGGGACGAGGTGGAGCAGATCTATCCACTTACCCCCATGCAGGAAGGCATGCTGTTCCACACAGTGGCGGCCGAACAGGCAGGAGTGTATTTCGAGCAATTGACCTGCATTCTCGAAGGCGAATTGCAAGTTGAGGCTCTTGCCCGGGCGTGGCAGCAAGTTGTAGATCACCATGAGATTCTGCGAAGCCGGTTCGCCTGGGGCGTGCGCGATCAGATTGTCCGAGTGGTAGAAAAGAAGACACAGATTCATCTCCAATCAAAAGATTGGAGAGCGCTTCCCCAGCAAACGCGAGAGCAAAATCTGCAGGAATACTTGCGGGACGACCTTGCCCGCGGTTTCGACCTTAAACAACCTCCGCTGATGCGCTTGGTGCTCATTCGTGTGGAAGCCAAGAAGTATTGGCTGGTTTGGGATTTCCACCACCTTCTCCTCGATGGATGGTCCCTGCCTGTTGTGTTGAGGGACGTGTTCGCGAGTTACACAGCGCTGTGCAAGGGAGAAGCACCGAGCCTGGATCGGCCGAGTGTGTACAAAGAGTATGCGCGATGGCTGAGGCGGCAGGACCTCCGCAAAGCGGAAGAATTCTGGCGGGAGCGCTTGAAGGGATTTCACGCCCCCACCAAACTGGGCGTCGAGAAGCCGATTGAGGCGATGCGTGACCTGGAGCCGGGAAGCGAGGATCTGTTTCTCTCGGAAGAGGCTTCACGGGGGCTGGACCAGCTTGCCCGAACGCACCAGTTGACTCTCAACACCCTGGTACAAGGCATGTGGGCTCTGCTCCTGAGTCAGTACAGCGGAACTTCCGAGGTGGTTTTTGGCTCCACCATTTCGGGCCGGCCGGGAGAGGTACAAGGAATTGAAAAGCTAGTGGGCGTATTCATTAATACACTCCCTGTGCGTGTGCGTGTAAGGGAAGACGAAGAACTTATTCCCTGGCTTAAAAATATCCAACAATGCCAGGTTGAGCAAAGGCAATACGAATACACGTCGCTGGCTGATATCCAGAGGTGGAGTGAACTTCCGGGGGGCACTCCGTTATTCAGCACGATCGTCGTCTTTGAGAACACGCCAATTGAGGCTGCGCTTGAGCAAGAGATGAAGGACAGCGGTCTGCATGTCGCCAGCCTTTTTCGCCGCGAGCAAACCAACTACCCTGTGGAAGTTATGGCGACCCCGGGGAGGAAGTTATTGCTGCGAATGATCTATGCGAAGAACGAATACGCTCCCGGCACCGCGTCTCAGATACTAAAGCATCTCCGGGATCTTCTGGAAAGCACAGCACGAAACGGAAATGTTATTCTGTCACGCATTGCATTTTCCAAGCGTCTTGAACTTCCGGCGCTCGTCCGTAACGTCGGCGATGCAGTGCCTCTTTCTTATCACCAAGAGCGCTTATGGTTCATCGATAGGTTCGAAGCTGCCACGGTCTATGAGTCCAGTCCCATTTACCATAATATTCCGCTGGGATTATGGCTCCAGGGACCAGTAGACAGTGGTCTGCTTGAACAAGCAATCAACGAAGTCATTGCGCGCCATCAAGCGCTACAAGTCCGAATTGCGGACCAGGGCGAGCGTACGGTTCAGGTCAGAAGTATTTGCCCAATCTCACTGAAAGTTGCGAACATAGAGTGCATCGGCGGAAGCATCAGCAAGGAACTCGCAATCGAGTGGATAACCCATGAATCTCGGGTTCCTTTTGCTCTGAGCCGGGAACCACTAGTCCGAGCCACTCTCTTGCGCTGCGGCGCCGAACAGTCTCTGCTGGTCGTGGTCGTGCATCACATCGCCGCCGACAGAGCCTCGTTAAAGATCATAGCCTCGGAACTATCGGAAATTTACACCGCCCGAACCCAACGACGTGATCCTTTTCTTAGCGAAGACAACTACAGCTACCTCGATTACGCTCTGTGGCAACATCGGGTGCCAGACCATGTGTGGATGCCAGCATGGCTCTATTGGAAGCAGCAGTTAGGAGGAGACAGAGCTAATCTAGAGCTGCCGAGCAAGCGTCCACGTCATGCGATTCACGTTTTTAAAAGCGCGAGCCATGAGTTATCCATACCATCCGTGCTTTTGGGTGCCGTCCGCTCCTTTAGCCGAAGAGCAGGCACCGGAGACATGCAGGTATTTCTGGCTGCTTTCTATGCATTGCTACGAATCTATTCGGGACAAGAGGATTTGTTTGTCGGCCTACCGGTTGGCTGCCGCAGACAAACGGGAACCGAAGTGTTGGTCGGACCGCTGTCCAACCTGCTCGCATTTCGCTGCAAGTGTATTGGTCGAACCTTTTCTGAACTGTTAAAAGCGGTTGCGGAAAGTGTCGATGGGGCATACCAGTTCCAGGAAATGCCTTTCGAGTTGGTGACCCAGCGCCTAAAACTCCCGAAGGACATGACCCGGACTGCGCTCTTCGATGTCCTGTTTGACTATGACTCTGAGGATTCTCCCTCGCTTCCGTTCGGTAGTGCACAAGCGCATGCCATCGAAACCAATCTCGGATATGGCAAATACGATCTGAGCCTGCATCTCCAGCCATCTTCCACGGAGTTGTCCGCCACTCTCGTTTACAACGACCTGTTGTATGACCGGGATGCAGTTGAACGCATGATGCGTCACTACCAGGTTTTGTTGCACGCCATGAGCTCGGATCCCGACCAAGTAGTGTCCAGAGTGCAACTGCTCGATGAGAAGGAAATCTCCCAACAACTCCTCGCTTGGAACAGCACTCAGGCCGATTATCCGCACTCCAGCACCATTCATCAACTGTTCGAACAGCAGGTGGCGCTAAGGCCGGAGAATATCGCAGTAAAGCTCCAGGACCAACAGCTCACCTATTCCGAACTTAACCGGCAGGCCAATCAGCTAGCCCATTATCTTAAGAGTCAGGGCATCGCCCCCGGCATGCTGGCCGCTATCTGCCTTGATCGTTCGCTCGAAATGATCGTAGGGATTATGGCCGTCCTCAAAGCGGGGGGGGCATATTTGCCGCTCGATCCGTCATATCCGGACGAAAGATTGGCGTTCATGCTCGGGGATGGCCGTGTTTCGCACTTGATCACGAACGAAGGATTGCTTCATAAGTTTGACAGCCACAGCATTTCATGCATCACGGAGCTGCACCGGGACTGGGAGATCATCCGGCAACAGCCAGATGTGAACCCGGCGCAGGATGCGGCTGGCCCAAAGGATCTGGCCTATTGCATCTACACGTCTGGTTCAACCGGGCAGCCCAATGGGGTCCTTGTCGAGCACACTAACGTGGTACGCCTTTTGAAGAATGGGAGATTCCAGTTTTCCTTTAACGAACGCGATGTCTGGACTCTCTTCCACTCCTACACTTTCGATTTTTCGGTATGGGAGATCTTCGGCGCGCTGGCGCATGGCGGCACCATAGTTGTGGTTCCGCCGGATCTCACGCGAGATTCGCCTGCGTTCCTCGATCTGCTCTGTCGCGAAAGGGTGACCGTCCTCAATCAGACGCCAGCTGCATTCTACAATCTCGCGGCTTGCGCAACTGAAAGTTACCATCCAGACCTGGCGCTGCGCTATGTGATCTTCGGCGGCGAGGCGCTTCAGCCGGCGCACTTGCGCGCCTGGAAACAGACTTACCCTGCCGTGAAGCTCGTCAATATGTATGGCATAACGGAAACCACCGTCCATGTCACATTCCGCGAAATCAGTGCAGTAGATATCGAGAAAAACACGAGCAATATCGGCGCGCCTATTCCTACGCTTACCACTTACGTAATGAGCGAAACCATGGCTTTGTTGCCTGTGGGCGTGATCGGCGAGTTGTATGTGGGTGGAAAGGGAGTGGCCCGCGGCTATATGAACCGTTCACGGCTGACGGCAATGAGATTTCTCCCCGATCCATTCAGTCAGGTCCCAGGAAGCAGACTCTATCGCAGTGGCGACCTAGTGCGGTATCGGGAAGATGGAAGCATGGAATACATGGGCCGCGCCGATCATCAAGTGAAAATCCGCGGATTTCGGATCGAGTTAGGGGAGATAGAAACGGCACTGCAAGCGCATCCCCAGGTGCAGCAGGCCCTCGTGCTTGCCCGGCAGGATGCGAGCGGCGAAAAGCAATTGGTTGCGTATTTGGTAAGTTCCGGCAAACAGGCGCCAAGTCAAGGCGGACTGCGACGCCACTTGAAAGAGTTGCTTCCCGACTATATGGTGCCGGCATTGTTTGTGCACTTGGAGAGGTTTCCGCTGACAGGGAACGGCAAGGTGGACCGAAAGGCATTGCCGGAGCCGAAGACAATATCTGAGGGAGCTCAAAGGGGTTTTGTTCCAGCCCGGACGCCTACGGAAGAAATGTTGTGTGAAATCTTTGCCGACGTGCTCAAAGTTGACCAAGTCGGCGTCGACGACAGTTTCTTCGAACTCGGGGGGCACTCACTGCTGGCCATGCAGCTTATATCGAGGATACGAAAGGTCTGGAAGAGCGAATTGGAATTACGCCGCCTCTTTGAGCACCCCACCGTTGCCGGCCTGGCGGCGGCGATTGCCGAACGCGAACCGGGCAGGCTGCTGCCGCCTATTCATGCGGCTGGACGGGATGGAGAACTTCCGCTGTCATTCGCGCAGCAACGGCTATGGTTTCAGGAACAGTTGGTCCCGGGGAACAGCGCATTCAGCATGGCCAGCGCAATCCGGCTGGACGGAAAGTTGGACATTGCGGCAGTGGAGAAGAGTCTCGCAGAAATTGTGCGGCGTCACGAATCTTTGCGGACTCGATTTGTCGAGCGCGATGGAATAGCGCTTCAGCAGATTTTGCCGGCGATTGATTCGGCGCAGTGGTTTGAGAGGATTGATCTGCAGTGCTGCGGCGACGCCGCGCAGAGGGAAGTTGAAGTTGAAGCTCTGGCTCAGGCCGCAGTTGAAACTCCTTTCGATCTTGGAAGCGGACCGTTGCTTCGCGTGAAGCTGTTGCAGCTTGGGCCGGAAGCGCATGTGCTGCAACTGACCATGCACCACATCATTGGCGATGGCTGGTCGATGGGCGTGCTGGTGCGGGAGTTTGGAGCGTTGTATGAGGTTTACCTGAACGGAGAAGATTCGCCACTGCCGGAATTGAAGATACAGTACGCCGATTATGCGGCCTGGCAGCGGCAGTGGATGCAGGGCGAGGCGCTGGAAGAGCAATTGCAGTACTGGGTAAAGCAATTGGCGGGAGTGCCGAGGCTGGAGTTGCCGACGGATCACGGAAGGCGGGTGCTGGGGCAGAGCGCGGAGGGATTTGCAGTACGCGAATTGCCGCCGGAACTGGGCAGTGGAGTGAAGGGGGTGGCGCGGCAAGAGAACGCAACCGTGTTCATGGTGCTGCTGGCGGCGTGGCAAATGTTGCTGTGGCGCTACACGGGGCAATCGGAGATGGCGGTGGGCACGCCGGTAGCAAACCGGAGGAGGGAGGAGACCGAAGGATTGATCGGGTTTTTCGTGAACACACTGGTGCTGCGCGTACGCCTCGACGGAGAAGAGAGCGTTGGGGAATTACTGAAAAGAGTAAAGGACACAGTGTTGGGGGCATATGCGCACCAGGATGTTCCGTTTGAGCGCGTGGTAGAAGCGTTGCAGCCTGACCGGGATCTGAGCCAGACCCCTCTATTTCAGGTGATGCTGGTGTTGCAAAATACGCCTCCAGGGGAAGTGAGTTTGCGCGGAGTGAAGGTAACTGGGCAAGGGAGCGTAAGACGGGGGGCGCAATATGACCTTACGCTGGAGGCGGAGGAGAGGGGAGCGGGGGAATGGCGGATCGGGTTGCATTACCGGCGGGAGCTGTATGAGAAGGAAACGGCGGAGCGGATGCTGGGGCACTACCAGGAGTTGTTGATGGGCATGGTCGGGAGCACCGAGCAGCGCGTGATCGACCTGCGCTTGCTGCGGGCGGACGAAGAGCAGCAGTTGCTAAAAGATTGGAACCGCACGAAGACGGAATATCCGCAGGGAAAATGCATCCACGAATTGTTTGAAGAGCAGGTAAGGCGCAGGCCGCAAGCGGAAGCGGTGCGCAGTGGCTCAACGGAGCTGAGCTATGGCGATCTCAATCGGAAGGCGAATCAGGTAGGGAGACTGCTGCGCGAGTTGGGAGCGGGGCCGGAAACTCTTGTGGGCATCTGCGTGGAACGGTCCCCGGAAATGATGGTAGGAGTGCTGGGAATCTTGAAAGCTGGATGTGCTTACGTACCGTTGGATCCGGCCTATCCACAGGAACGGCTCAGATTCATGATGGACGACGCGCGCTTGGAGTTGCTGCTGACCCGGGAAAAAATGCTGCCGCGCTTGCCTGAGTTTCACGGCCAGGCAATTTGCCTGGACCGGGACTGGGCTACGCTGGAGAACTGCGACGGAAGCAATTTGGCGGTCAATACGACACCTGACAACCTGGCTTATGTGATTTATACCTCCGGTTCCACCGGCCGACCCAAAGCCGCTTTGAACGTTCATCGCGGCATTTGCAACCTCGTTCAGGAGCATCGGCGGCTCTTTGGCATCAACGAAAAGAAAACGGTGTTGCAGTTTTCCTCTCTCTGCTTCGATGCTGCCACCTGGGACTGGAGCATGGCCCTTCTAAACGGAGCGAGACTTGTCTTTCCGTCCCGTGATGAAATGCTCGGGGGCTCGCTACTTGGGCAATTGTTGCGTGACGAGCAGGTCAGTATTGTCACGCTTCCACCTTCCGTTCTTGAGCTACTTCCCGAGGAAGCGAAACTGCCCGATTTAGAAACCATCGTGGTCGCAGGAGAAGCCTGTTCCCAACAGCTCGCGGCCCGGTGGGGATGCAAACATTACCGCATGCACAATGCTTACGGTCCAAGTGAAACCACAGTTTGTGCCACAGTTTCATCGCCGCTCCACGGAGAACAAACTCCGGGCATTGGATCCCCGATCGCAAATGGCAAGGTATACATCCTGGACGAGCGGATGCGTCCCACTCCGATCGGGATTCCGGGAGAGTTACACATTGGTGGAGTGATGTTAGGAAGGGGATATCTGAATCGGCCCGATCTAACCGCTGAGCGCTTCATTGCAAATCCCTTCAGCGCAGCTGGCGGGGAGCGGCTCTACAAGACAGGTGACAAGGCGCGCTGGAGGAGCGACGGCACGGTAGAGTTCCTGTGCCGGCTAGACCATCAAGTTAAGCTGCGTGGATTCAGAATTGAACTCGAAGAAATTGAGAGTGTCCTGCGAGAGCATGACAGCGTAACGCAGGTCGTGGTGATTGCGCGCGAAGACAGGCCGGGCGAGAAGAGGCTGGTCGCTTACGTGGCCAGCGCACCAGGGGCAATAGATACCCGGGAACTGAAGACTTATGCCGCAAAGAAGTTGCCCGACTATATGGTTCCGTCGGCACTTGTGTGGATCGAGAAGCTGCCGCTGACTCCAAATGGAAAGGTTGACCGGCGTGCTTTGCCCGCGCCCGACATGACTAATCTAGACGACCGTCCGGAATATGTGTCGCCGCGCACCGCCACTGAAAAAATGCTGACGGAAATTTGGGCAGATGTGCTCGGCTTGGAACGCGTGGGAGTGAACGACAACTTTTTTGACCTCGGAGGGCATTCTTTGTTGGCCACGCAAGCGATTTCCAGAATTCGCAGGAAGTGCGATACGGAGGTGCCGCTCAGGGCGCTTTTCGAGGAGCCGACCGCCGCCAGGCTGGCACAGAGGATCGATGAGCACAAAGACTGCAAGAATGAAACCAAGCTGGCGCCAATTACGCCAGTGCCGCGCGGCGGCGACTTACCGCTCTCCTTTGCCCAACAGCGGATCTGGTTCATGGAGCAGTTGGACAGTGGCAGCCAAGCCTTCCATATGCCGCTGGCGGTCCGGTTCAACGGACCACTTTCCGTTTCGGCCATGGGAAAAAGTTTCAACGAGATTGTCAGGAGGCATGAATCCTTTCGGACAGTGTTTGCTTCGGTCAACGCCGCACCAGTGCAGAGAATCCAGGCGGCCCGGGTGTTTCCCCTTCAGGTGGTCGATTTGCAAAGCCTCAGCCAGGACGAACGCGAACCCAGAATGCAGCAACTGCTGCTCGAACACTTGCGGCAGAAATTTGAACTGAGCGCGGGTCCGCTGGCGCGCGGGTTGCTGTTGCGCGTGCATTCCGAAGAGCATGTCTTGCAACTGGTGATGCATCACATCATTTCCGACGGCTGGTCAATGGGAGTGTTCGTCACGGAATTGGAGCAGCTCTATAACGCCTATGCTGCGGGGGAAGAGCCGGCTTTGGAAGAACTCCGGATCCAATATGCTGACTTCGCTTCCTGGCAACGAGATTGGATGGAGTCTGCTGCGCTGGAGCAGCAGTTGGGCTATTGGAAAAAGCAGTTGGCAGGTATGGAAGTCACCGCCATCGCAAGTGATCGGCGCAAGCCGGGTGTGGCAAGGCATCACGGCGCAGCCGAAAGGCTGATGACCAGCAGCGAGACTAGGCGGCGTTTGAAGGACCTCGCTCTTGAACACAACGCTACCCTGTTCATGGTGGTGTTGGCGGCTTTGCAGGTGGTACTGCATTCCCGTACCGGCAGCGTGGACCTCAGCCTTGGGACTGACATCGCAAACCGTAACCGCAGAGAGATCGAGGGACTGATCGGTTTTTTTGTGAATACCTTGGTGCTGAGAACGAGCTTGAAGGGGGATCCTCCATTCAGTGACCTGATCGAGCGGGTTCGAGAAACGACTCTGGGCGCCTATACGAACCAGGATTTACCTTTTGAGCGTCTGGTGGAAGAACTAAGACCCCGGCGTGATGGAGGGCATTCACCGCTGTTCCGCATCAAGGTAACTTTGGGGAACATCCCAATCCGAGCGACAGGCATGCATGGCTTGCAGCTTTCCCTATTGCCCCCAGCCGATACCATTGCGGCCTCCGATATGACTTTCTTTCTTGGCGAAGATGAAGAGGGCATTTCCATCAGTCTGGTTTATGACGCAGACCTATTCGAGGCAGCAACTGCAAAGACTGTCCTGCTCGGACTGGAAAGCGTAATAAGTGCTGTCGCCGACAGTCCCGAGTTGCGCGTGAGCGACCTGCTGGAGCATCTGAAGGAACGGGAAGCGCAGCATGCCCAGCAACTGCAGAAAGCTTTGGAGAGCGTCGTGTACGGGAAACTGAAATTTCGGCGTAACCCCGCCGTGCCCTTGCCGTCTCCACTGCCCGAGGAGAAGAAAAATGATCCCAGCAGAACAGGGCGAAGCCCCGAAGGTCCAGTTTAAGAAGGTTCAGCGCCGGCCTGTGGACGTATCTGCGCTTGTCGAGATAGCTCCCGAACAAGTTGGACGCAGCGCGTTGCTTGCCATTCGGAGCAGGCGCGGAAATCTCCGCTTGCAGGACTGGGCACAGGCGAACTTGCCCCTGATCAAGAAAGAACTTTTGTCCTATGGTGCGCTGCTGTTCCGCAACTTCGGCGGGGTGGGAGTCGAAGGTTTCGAACACTTCGGCCGCATAGTTTGCTCGGAGTTGTTTCGAGACAACGGCGAACACTCCCGCAGCAGTGTGGCAGAAGGAATCTACACTCCGGTCTTCTATGCCCCTGAAAAGAAGCTACTGTGGCATAACGAAAACTCATTCAATCTGGAGTGGCCCGCGAAAGTCATGTTTGTGTGCATCACACCCGCACAGGAAGGCGGCGAGACCCCCATCGTAGATAGCCGTAAGGTCTATGACGCGATTCATCCTGACGTGCGCAGGGAGTTTATTCGTAAGCAAGTCATGTATGTGCGCACCTATCACCAAGGGCTGGGTCTAGATTGGCGGACTATCTTCCGGACGTCTTCTCAGAACGAGGTTGAAGAGTCGTGCCGGAATGCGGGTATGGAGTACCGGTGGGTGAGCCCTGGAGTCCTGCAGACTCGCTGTGTGCGCCCATCGGCCGTCGCACATCCCGATAGCGGAGAAATGTCGTGGTTCAATCAAGCGCTGCATTGGCATAGTTCCTGTCTGGATCCCGAAGTCCGCAAATCGCTTCTGGCGATGTTTCCGGACGAGGCCCTTCCGAGGAATTGCTTTTTCGGAGATGGCTCTAGGATTGAAGATGCTGTGATTGACCACCTTCGGGATGTCTATCAGGGACTTGAATCCAGCTTTCGTTGGCAGCGTGGCGACGTAATGCTTTTGGACAATATTCTCGTTGCCCATGCACGAAACGCGTTCGTAGGCGAGCGCAAGCTGCTGGTAGCGATGGGAGAAATGATGTCTTATGACCGCGTACAACCTTGCTAAAGTCGAGGAGACAGCACTCAGTTTCCGTCTGTCACCGATCCAGCGCCGCACGTGGTCCTTGCATCGGCTTGGTCCAGCATTCCGGGCAGAAGCGGCGTTTTCAGTTGAGGGCGTCATTGATCATGCCAAGCTGAAAGGGGCTCTGGACCAACTGGTTCGGAGGCACGAGATCCTCCATACCCGATTTTCTTTTCTGCCTGGAACGGAAATTCCAGTGCAGAGAATTGACCTTGATGGGAGCTATACGTACCGCCTCCGGGAATCGACGGCAGTTCGGATTACCGAAGCGGAGATTGTCGAAACCGTGCTGCAAGAGTTCGGAGAAAAGGTGGTGGACCTTGCGGATGACCCACTATTTCACGTCACTGTAATTTCCCGCCAGGCGGCCCGACCTCTCCTTGTGTTTACCCTCCCAGCTATTTGTGGGGACTCGGCGACGCTCAGAATCCTCTGTCGAGAATTGATGCTGCTCTACCGTGGCGGCGATTTGGACTCCCNNCGTGCAATTCGCCGAGATCGCCGAGTGGCAGAACTCGCTGCTGGAGGGACAAGACACGGAAAGCGGAAGAGCGCATTGGCGAAGACGCGAAATCGAGCAAACGCTCGCATCCCCGGTATTTCCAAAAGAGCACTTCGAGTTTCGCAGCGTGACACTATGCCCGGGCGCGACATTGACTGACTCGGTGAAAGCCATCGCAGACCGCATGGGTGTTCCTCCTTCCGATTTGTGCTTAGCGTGTTGGCAGATATGGCTGTGGCGATTCAGGGGACAGAGCCCCATGGTGAGCGGCATATTATGTGACGGGCGGAAATTCGAAGAACTGGCCGGAGCGCCCGGTCCTCTCCAAAAGTATGTGCCGATGTCCATCGAATTGCGGCCCAGCATGGCACTCCAGGAGCTTCTTAGTACTGTGCGGCAAAAGCGCCAGGAGGCAGTAAGGTTGCAGGAGTTTTTTGAGTGGCCACTTCGCACCGAGACAGAAACGCCCAACGGCATGCCATTTTTTTCGGCGTGCTTCGATGGGGAATGGCAAAGTCCCACCGCAGCCCACGGCCTCTATGGAGTCGTCAAAGAAAGCTTTTGTTGTGATCTGTTCCAGATCAAGCTCAGGATCAACAACTCTATGCTGGATGCGGAGATTTGCTATGACCCAACGCTTTATTCCAGAGAATACATTTGCTGNNGTGGCGGACAGCTTCGTGGAATTGCTTGAGAGCGCATCCAAGTCTCCAGATTCCAGAATTGGCGATTTGAATCTTCTTCCGGAAAAACAGCGGCGTGAGCTCGTGGTCGAGATCAACGACACGGAAGCGGCATATTGTCTGGACAGGACCGTCACCGATCTGTTTGAAGAGCGGCTTGGATCACATCCAAGTTTGCCCGCCGTCCGCATCGGCGAAAAAGAAGTTACCTATGCGGAGTTGAACCTTGGCGCCAATCGACTGGCACATTTCTTGAGGAACGCCGGCGTACGCGGAGAAGATCGCGTAGGCATTTGCCTGGAGCACTCCTTTATTCTTTTCACAGCTTTGCTGGGTGTCCTCAAAGCAGGTGCGGCTTACATTCCTCTCGACCCGGAAACCCCACCCGAACGGATAGCCTACATCTTGCAGGATGCGCGCCCTAGTCTGGTTCTGACCAGCGCGGCGTTACGCGGAAAGATTGCCGAATGCGCGGGTTTACGGATCCTTTGCCTCGATGAATTGGAAGAGAATCTGGCCCATCAATGCGGCGAGAACCTTTCTGTACCGGTACTTCCGGAACAGCTCGCTTATGTGATTTACACATCAGGCTCGACAGGGCGGCCGAAAGGCGTAATGGTTTCGCACAAAGGCCTCACAAATTATTTGCTTTGGAGCAGGGATGCATATTCCGCTAAGCGGGCAAGAGGGGTCCCGGCATTTTCTCCACTGGGATTTGATCTCACGATCACTTCATTGTTTGTTCCGCTGCTGGCGGGCGACACCGCCATTCTGTACCCCGGACAGAACGGCCTCGATTCACTTGCGAATGATGGCGGCTTTACNNCCGGCACATCTTCAAATTCTGGCGCAATATCTTCCAAAGGAGAAGGTGCAGAATTGGAGCGGCGCGCTGGTAGTTGGAGGTGAGGCGCTCTCCACAGAATTGGTCTCGTTCTGGCTCCAACGGGATCCGGGGGCGAGAATTGTCAACGAGTATGGCCCAACGGAAACCGTCGTCGGGTGCTGTGTTCATGAGGTCAGGCAAGTCGATTTGGAGCGCGCCACGATACCGATTGGCCGCCCCATTGCAAATATGAAGATGTATGTCTTGGACGCTGCCATGAGGCCCGTGCCGGTGGGCGTAACAGGAGAGTTGTACATTGGTGGCGTCAACCTGGCACGCGGCTATGTCGGCAGTCCTGGAATTACGGCGGAGCGTTTTGTTCCTGATCCCCTTGGTGCAACCTACGGTGGACGCCTGTACAAGACGGGTGACTTGGGACGCTGGCTGCCAGAACACAGCATCGAATTTCTTGGGAGAACCGACTGCCAAGTCAAGCTGCGCGGTTTTCGCGTCGAGCTGGGTGAGATCGAATCTGTGCTGGAGCAGATTCCCCAGGTACAACAGGCGGTTGTGATGATGCTCGAAGATCAGCCGGGCGACCAGCGGTTGGTGGCATATTTCGTTCCAAGGAACCCAAATCAACCGGGAGCCATGCAAATCCGTAAGGCCCTCACTCAAGTACTCCCAGATTACATGGTACCTTCGGCGTTCATACCGCTCAAGGCCATGCCACTCACGGCTAACGGCAAGATCGATCGCCAGGCTTTGCTTGACCCCAACCGATATTCCAAAGCTATTATTTTCGACTATAACCCTCCCCAGGGTTTGGTTGAAAGCGAAGTCGCGCGAATTTGGGAGCAGATCCTTAACGTGGCCCGCGTGGGAGCAAATGACGATTTTTTTGAGCTCGGTGGCCACTCGTTATTAGCGGTTCGGGTTATGGCAAGAATTGCGGAAGTGTTTGCGGTACGCCTGCCTGTGGCTGTTCTTTTCGAAGCTTCCACTCTTAGGAAGTTGGCCGAAGTAGTGGAAAGCGGCCAAAAGGCTGCACCGACCCCTCCTTTGCCCATCCTTCTTCGCAAGGGTGGCCCGCAAAGACCACTCTATTTCGTCGAGTGCGATCCCGGGTTCGTTTATAAGGATCTGCTGGACTNNTCTGTCTGAGGAGCGTCCATTTTACAGCTTGCAAATGGCGTTCGCGGCAAAGGGAGAGAATCCGGATTCCTCCATCGAACAAATCGCGGAACGCCGTGTGCACGCGGTCCTCCAAGCCGATACCGAGGGGCCGTATTTTCTGGTGGGCCATTCGCTCGCGGGCTTAGTCGCATTCGAAATGGCACAACAACTAACGCAACAAGGCAGGGAGGTTGCCTTCGTCGGCATATTGGATATGGGCCTCGATACACCCAAGGTTCCGGCGAATGCCGACGATGCGACGGTTCTGGAATACTTGTTTGGTCAACAGTTCGGGACGGCAACGGACCACTTTCGCAGCTTGTCTCCTGACGATCAAATCGCGCATGTCGCGGATGCCGCCGTGAAAATGCAACGAGTGCCCGCCGGCACCGAACGAGAACACATCCTGAGGTATATCGAGTTGTGGAAGGCAAACCTGCGCGCACTGAGTAATTATGAGCCGAAACTGTATGGCGGTCGCGTCGCGCTATTTAAAGCTGCCGAGAAGCTGTCCTTCCGATACTACTCTGCAGATCCGACAATGGGTTGGGACAGAATCGGATCGTCGAGGCTCAGGGTTCTGAATATCCCAGGTAACCACTACACTCTGCTGACCAATAACAACGCTCAGGAAGTGAGCCACAGCCTGCAGCTCTGCCTCAACCAGATCGGTTCTGAATGGTAGCAATGCCGCGGGAAAGCATCTCTNNCTTCCTCCCGCCGCCTCCTTTGGGACACACCATGATCTTGACTTCGAGTGGATCTCCGACGAACGGGTACGCCTCGGCATCGGAGCGTGCATGAGACTGCTCGCATTTCTTATTCGAGCTTCCGGCTGGAGCCTCTTGCCAAGCTCCGTCGCGGGAATTCTCAGCGGAGTGGGAACCGTTGCGGTAATCGCCCTCATTCGCGCGGGACTCGCCGATTTCGGTCGCGATTCGACTGCTTTGGCGTGGAGGTACGTGTTCATCTGCGGTGCAGTCTTAGTCAGCGGCGTGATTTCGCAATTATTGCTTGTTCGGTTTTCTCAGCGCGCGATTTTGGGTCTCCGGCTTGATCTGGGCCGGCAAATATTAGCTGCGCCGTTGAGCGACATTGAAACCATTGGTCCCGCACGTCTGACGGCCCTGCTGGCCGACGACGTGAATGTCCTTGCCAATTGCCTCATGGTGCTTCCTGGACTTTTCATTAATTTGGCCATCATCGTTACTTGTTTTGCGTACATGTGGTGGCTATCAGGAGCGACATTCTTCTATGTTGTGACCTTCATGGTGTTTGGCATCGTCAGCTATCAGTTACCTAGCGTCTACGCCTGGAAGCAGTTCGGAAAGGCGCGGCTTCAACAGGACATTCTATTTGTGCACTTTCGCGGCCTTACAGAAGGCGTTAAGGACTTGAAGCTGCATACCTCGAAGCGCGATGCCTTCCTGAAGAGAAGTCTGGAAGCGACAGCCGCCAAATACAGGGAGCGCAGCGTCGCAGGGTTGAACATCTATTCCATTGCCTCCAGTTGGGGTCAGTTATTGTTCTTCCTGCTCATAGCGTTTCTATTGTTCCTGCTGCCCAGACTCCGAAACATGAACTACGAAGTCGTAAGCGGCTATGTTCTGGTTGCTCTCTACCTAATGGCTCCACTGGGAACGCTTCTGGCTATGTTGCCCGTTTTCGGGAGGGCATCGGTGGCTTTTGCGAATGTCGAGAAGTTGGGGCTGTCGCTGCGTCCAGAAAGGACAAAAGCAGTCGTGACGAGAAAAACGAACGGCGCATGGCGAGAGATCAAGCTCGAAAATGTAAGTCACACTTACTACCGTGAAGGTGAGGAAGCTCCCTTTAGGATTGGTCCCGTTAACTTGTCCTTTGTGCCGGGAGAGATCGTCTTTCTTATAGGTGGCAATGGTAGCGGAAAAACGACGTTCGCCAAAGTGTTGACTTCCCTTTATCCTCCGGAATCGGGCAGGATAAGCGTGAATGGCGAACCTGTCACCAATGACAATCGCGAGACTTACCGTAACCACTTTGCGGCGGTGTTCTCGGACTCTTATCTGTTTGACAACCTGAACGGAATCGGCCTTGATGTGGACGAAGAAACAGTCAACCGGTATCTAAAGGAGTTCAGCATCGGGAACAAAGTCCATGTGAGGAATGGGGCATTGTCCACAATCGCACTGTCACAGGGCCAAAGGAAGCGCCTCGCGCTCCTTATTAGTTGTCTTGAAGACCGGGAGTTTTACATTTTCGACGAGTGGGCGGCGGACCAGGATCCAGTGTTTAAAAAGGTCTTTTACACCGAGGTCTTGCCTGAATTGAAGTCACGCGGCAAAACGGCTCTTGTAATTACCCACGATGAGAGATACTTCGAAGTCGCGGACCGATTGATCAAAATGGAGTTCGGGCAAATACGTTCCGACTTGTACCGTTCCACCGGCCCAGGCCCGGTAGTCCCGTCGGTTCCGGGTTCAAACGGAACGCATTCTTCCACGATGACCGCCTAGTTCGCATTGGCCTGGAGATCAGAATATGGAATCAACGGCAGTAGCGGAGACGGTAATCGGCAAAAAAGCGCAACACCAGCGGGGTTCTGCGATGGCCGGAGCCGTCTTCACGATCGGCTTCCTTCTAACAGGATTAATTGGCGTCACCCAGAAAGCACCACGACCTGTCCCCGCAAACGCAGCTGTTGGAGAGTTTTCAGCACACCGCGCTCTGCATCATGTCGAGCAGATTGCCCGACAGCCTCACCCTCCGGGAACTGCTGAACATGTCCAGGTTCGAAATTACATTCAGCAGCAACTCAGCGCCATGGGACTAAATCCTCAGATTGAGGCACAGACTGTCGTAAATTCCGACTTCAGCAAAAGAATCGGCATTCTGATATCGGCCGGTCGGCCAGAGAATATTCGGGCGACAATCACCGGGACGAAAAGTACGAAGACAATTCTTGTTGCCGCCCACTATGACTCGGTGGCCACCGGGCCCGGCGCCAGCGACAACGCATCTGCTGTGGCTGCAGCTCTTGAGACCATCCGGGCGCTGCGCGCTGGCCCACCTCTGCAGAATGACATCGCATTCCTATTTACCGACGGTGAAGAGTCCGGTCTGCTGGGAGCCAAAGCATTCGCCGAAAACAGTAAAGAGCTGGCAAACATTGGAATGGTGCTCAATTTTGACGCGCGTGGCACCAGCGGACAAGATCTGATGTTTGAAATGGGGCCCGAAAGCGGGCGACTGCTGCAAGAATTCGCGCATGTGGCGCCGTATCCATCCGCAAGTTCCTTAGGATATGAGATTTACAAGCACCTTCCCAACGATACCGATTTTACGGCGTTTAAACGGGCAGGAATTCCTGGTTTGAATTTCGCGTTTCTCAACGGCTACGCCTACTACCATACGGCAAGAGACGATGTACGGAATGTTGATAGTCGAACCATGCAACAAATGGGATCGAACATGCTGGCTCTGGTCAGATGTTTCGCGAGCCAGAACCTTGCCAACATTAAAGGTCCCGATATGGTGTTTTTCAATATACCGGGATGGATACTGGTTAGATATAGCATCGCTTGGGTAAAACCCCTTGCGGCTCTTACAGTCTTACTCTTTTGCGTTGCCCTGAATGTGGCTGTGCGCAGGCGACAAATTACGTATCGCGGCATAGCCTTTGGCGTTGGCGTTGTACTTCTCAGCGCATTCGCTGCTTTTGCTGGAGTGACGTTATCATGGGCGGGTCTGGTTCTGTTTGTTCATCCCGGCTATCGTCAGATTGCAGGCGGAAACTCATATATTCCGGCTGTCTACATCGCTGCTCTCAGCTCTCTAGGAGTTGCCGTTATTGCCGCCATTTACGGCTGGGCTTTGCGACGAAGCAGCATGTTCAGCCTCAGCATGGGCGCCGCAACCGTCTGGGCTTCTCTTCTTATTTTGTCTGCCTTCATGTTTCCGGGAGCAAGTTATGTTCTTACTTGGCCGTTACTATTCTTTTCAATTGCCTCGGCATTTCAAATGACGCGGCAGACGGCGGGCCGTGATGAAGAGCGGGGAACAGACTACAAACAGATAGCCTTAGGATTCCTCGGAAGTATTCCTGCGCTCCTGATTGTAATGCCGGTTCTTTACCTGATCTTTGTGGGGCTTACGGTGTTGGCGTCCGGCATCGCGGCGATCTTCATTGCTCTCCTCTTTGGGCTTCTAGTGCCCCAATTTCCAGCGATGCATAGAGAAAAACCGAAAATGTTAGCCTCGGTCGCGTTGCTGATTGCCATGTCTCTTCTAATTGCCGGGGCCTTTATCTCCGGCTTCAACGAACGCCATCCCCAGCCTGACAGCTTGATGTATGGCTTTGATCCGGATAAGAATGTTGCGATGTGGATCAGCTTCGACCGTAGTCCGGATGTGTGGACAAGGCAGTTCGTACCGGCGAATGCGGGCAACCAAAAACTCTCCGAGTATTTTCCTTGGACCGAAAGAAAGTTTCGTGTCGCGAATGCGCCAGTGGTTCAGCTCGCCCCTCCTGTCATAGACGTGCTTCAGGACCAAACCAGCGCTGGAGTGCGAACCCTGAAGCTTCGACTTCGTTCTCAACGACATGCTCCGGAACTGGCTGTAAGCAGCTCATTCGGAAGCAGAGTGACTGGGGCAAGCGTTGACGGCCAGGCGGTAGGAACCATTGAGAAAATGGCGCCTGTTCTCCAGAAGAGAAACGTCTGGGGTTTCGACTATACGGGACTGCCGGATCAGGGCATCGATCTTGTTTTGGAGATGTCCCCAGGGCCAATACAGATCACGTTCATTGACGTGTCCTACGGTCTTCCTGAGGTGTTGGCTCAATTGTTGCCTTCCAGACCCGCATCGATGGTCGCGCATCCCATACCGATTAATGACAAGACCTATGTGACTGTTACCAGAGCGTTCTGAGAACTCGCGCATCGGAAGTGTGTAAAAGAGCACAAGAAGCTCAAAAATCAGGATGTCTCTAGCTGGAACTGTCGTCTCACGTAAGCAATCGCAGCAAAGATGGCGGATAGCAGAAAGTATATATAGGGAACGACCGAATGGGGAGGGCTTGACGTAAAGTCCAGGTAGGGGACATGACTCAATACGCCAAGATACCACCACACTATATAGACGGCTTCAAATGCAGTACCGGTCGAGGTTAAAACACCCAAGGCCAGCGCCAGAGACGGAATGAAACAGGCCCCCGCAACCCAGGAGAGCAGCCCATGCGCGTCGCCCGCTTGCAGCAGCCGCACCGCCGTACCACAACCCGCTGCCACGGCGACGATAAATCCACTTAGCCATACAGCTGGAACGTATGCTCTGCTCATATTTGCGGACGTGAAAATCAGGGGAAAGACGAAGTAACGGTATTCCCGCGTGCCCATTTGGGACCAAATCGACAGCGGCCATAGCCACGCAAACGATAGAATGTTGCGGGAGACGGTAGGGGGAGTCGCAAGGGTGGCGACGAATAGACCAATCGCGACTAGATACCACCAACGCGACGCACTTGTCAGCATTAGACGTAATTGCGGAATCGTCAACCTTAGAAAAGATGTAGGTTTGGGTCTGGACGGCAAAGAATGCAATGGAACGGGCTTTGCTGTGGGCGAGTTTCGTGCCGCTATGGAGAACTCCGATGCTGGCCGGTGATTGACAGTTCTGGGCTGGGAGGCTGGGTCAAAGCGGTTAAAACAAAATGCTGCAAGCGCTGGCAACAGCAGAGCACTGGCAACCCAGACGAGACGGATCAAAACCATCATGCTAGTCCAGTGCACTCCGTTCCACTCGAATTGCTGCTGTGCCTCTCCCACGCCGATTTGAAAGGTAAACCCGGGCCTATAACTACTGTGGACTTGTATGAGGGCCGCTTGCATGCTGCGCATGTAGGAGCCCAGGCAGAACAAGTCGACCCGGGGCAATGTAATGGACGCGCTGAGCAGGCCCATCCAAAGAAAAAAATAAACGGCGTTTCCAAACGCTGTTCGTAGCAGAGGGACAGCTTCAAAAACAACCGCCAAGCCTGCGACAAGGACCATCACCGGCAAAGCAGCCAACAAAAAGGGCGAAAACAGAGGCCAGAAATCGAGCGTATGATCTCCTCGCATCAGTTGCATCAAAACCGCGCTGGCGGCCAGTACCGCGACCTGCGAGAGCAGCACCAGAAAATTACTCAAGGCTTTTCCGTATGTGTAACTTGACTTCCCCAAGGTTGTCGCAGCCAGAATTCCACCTACGTTGGTCTGTTCATCCCGTTGAATTGAATTCCTTACGACGTAGAATCCGGCAAGCGAAAGAAAGAGTGTAGATATTAACGCCATCAGCGCCCCGAACCAGGCGGAGTTATAAATCCCTCGATAATCGCCTAATCGAAGCACGATTTGCTGCGTATACACGGCGGAAGCCAGCAGTCCCGAAAATCCCAGCGTGAAATAAAAACTATGCCGCCGGACTCTTTCAAGAAAGTCAGCTCTCGCAATAGCCGAAATGACGCGCATACTCATGCGGCGTTACTCTTCTTGTGCAGAGAGAGCAGGTACAGATATGCGTCTTCAAGAGTTGGCGGCAACGGAGTCGCGCCGGGGGGTGGGGAGTCCGATACCAGCCGGACGTGGACGCCATCTGTGCGCTGCATGGTCGCAGTGACACGATAGGCCGACTTCAGGCCGGCCAATTCGGCGCTACTTACTACGCAACGCCATACGTTTCCCTCGACTTCTCTAAGTAGTTGTTCGGGACTCGCATGTCTCACCAAACTACCATTGGAAATGACCGCAATGGCGATAGCGACGGATTCAACGTCAGAGACGATGTGGCTTGAAAGAATGACGATCCGCTTGCTGGAAAGATCCGTTAGCAGATTGCGAAAGCGAATGCGTTCCTCGGGATCCAGACCCGCCGTGGGTTCGTCAACGATCAGTATCTGAGGATCATTGAGTAGCGCTTGCGCGATTCCCACGCGTTGGCGCATCCCTCCTGAGAACGTTCCGAGTGGCTGTATTCTTGCCTCAGTCAAATTTACAACGGTCAAGAGTTCATCGATGCGCTTGCGCGCAGATTGTTTGTCCAGTCCTTTTACTGAGGCGAGATACTGCAGGAATTCGACGGCGTTGAGATTGGGATATACTCCGAAGTTCTGGGGAAGGTATCCGAGAACGGCGCGCAAAGTATCCGGCGCGCGCACAATGTCGATACCGTTCCATTTGATCGTCCCTTCAGTAGGCTTCGTTATAGTGGACAAGATATTCATCAAAGTACTTTTCCCGGCGCCATTTGGGCCGAGAAGTCCGAGGACGCCTGGTTGTACCTCCAAACTGAAGTTCTTCAGCCCCCAAAGTCCATTCTTATAGCGCTTGCCGACCCGGTCAATCCAGAGATGCACATGCCTCCTCACGCGACTATTAATGACGTATTGCTGTGTAAGAGAGGATCATTTTAGCAGGTGAGAGTGGCGTTCGAAAGGTAAGTGTCGGGCTTAAAAGTCGGGCGCGATGGATGGTATGTCTCGCCGGACGAAGCCAGATAGCCTGGGCTGACCCGCTAGGCAAGATCTGGACTCCATACTCATCTTTGACTAAGCGGGAAGATGCGTTGTAACTCTCCGCGTCACGCCGGACAATCGGTTACTTGTCTCCCCTGGAAGACGTTCGGTCATGCCGATCTTTGGAGCCGCGAGCACGGGTGACGGCCGAAGCGTTTTCTCGCATTGAATGTCCAGCAGAGTACATAGCAGGCACAGTGTCAGCGAGGTAGAGTTTCGGGCTCTTTGCGATGGACTTGGTCCGATTTGGAAACCAGGGCTCGAGCAACACCGTTCTGACCGGAGGCTTCGAGCATAGACAGACAATCGGTCCAAGTTGACGTGGCAATTCGGAAATCGCGCGCCACATCAGCTTTGTTCAACAGACTTACAGACGTTCTCGGTGGTTTTGCAATGCTGGCCGGAACCATCGGGGTTCCGGCCAACCGCAAATCACCTCGCCGCTGGCATTCTGATGAAACTACTGTTGGTTGTCTTCCCGTGCTTCTGCGACGTGGGCCTGGTGGCCGGCTTCGGACACAGCCTTCACAAACGCGTCTCCGCTTGCGGGAGTTGACGCCTTGCCGGAAAGAATGTTGCGGAACATCATGTGGTGACCGTAAATGGCGCGAGTCGAGTCGTTATCCTGCTCGATTACCGCACCCTCCAACGTCAGGCCGGCGAATACACCCTTCGAGCGCGAGTACGTGAGCACTTCAGTGTTCAGCAATACGTCCGTCCCGGCCGATGTGTGACGACCTACTGGGCCCGCTGCCACTGATCCTTCACCGGTAAGCTCGAACTTGGTCGAAAGCAAATGCTGTAAACCACGATCGTTCATGACCAGCATGACTAGGTCGACGCCTTCGACGCCAATCTGCAATCCCCAGCTGCCACCGCCAACTGAGACGAATGCGGGAGCGCTCCAGCCATCAGCCGTGCGGCAAGAAGCCACGCCGCGTCCATGCTTGCCACCAAAGATGAATCCACCTTTGAGCAAGTTTGGCACTACGACGATGCATTTTGCACCGCTCAACACTTCTTCCGGGATGCCTTTGTCGGGGGTTGACATGATCGATTGCAGAACGTCCACGGATTTTTGCATGCGCTCGACCGTGTCTTCCCGATCCGAGCCGGCAAATGCATAGGTGCCAACCATGCCGATCAAACCCATTAGCAAGAGTGAAATTGTTTTTTTCATGAATTGTTCCTTTCGGGGCTGTGGAACTAAGGAGAAACAACTTCAGATGGGCTGACTTAGTTCAGAGAACCTGAAAGAGAGAAAGGAAGTGCTCGTCTCTGGCACCATGATCGTTCATGCCGCAAACAATAGCTGGTCTGAATTGCTCACTTCCAGTTTGCTGTCAAAGGCGCGTTCCTCCGAGTTTCACTATGCAACGTAAAAGTTATCGCCGATTGTGAGCAATCCTGCACAGCATCTCAGCCCGTCGCCTGTCATGTTGGACTTGCAGAAGGTACGAAATGAGAGACTGCTCGGGCCTTTTGGCTTTCCGACCGGGACAATCTTCCCAGATGATGGAAGGATCGCGGGTGAATAAATGACGTTTGGTCGGCTCCGTGATCGTTTTCGCAAAAGGCTTACGAACATCAGAAATTCTTGTTCGCGGCTGATGGAAACTAAGCCAGCAACTCGGAACGTCGGACCACAAAGGATGTGTCCCTTCTGCAGCCTGATTACACCGCGATCCCGGCGCTCTTGCCTGGAGTGCGGAAAGTCGTTCGGAAACGCTTAGTTGACCGAAAAAAGACTTCAAGATTTAAGAGATGAGTCAAGGAGAATCGATATGCTTTGGACAATTTTTGTAGTGCTTCTGGTTCTATGGCTGCTCGGCTTCAGTCTCCACATAGCCGGCGGTCTGATCCACTTGCTGCTTGTCGTGGCGCTTGTAGTCCTCGTCATCAACCTTCTGAGCGGGCGTCGAAGCGCAATCTGAAGACGTATTTCCTGGAAAAGTGAGCGGAGCTGAATGTCGCTCCGCATACGTCCCTACTTATGGAACAGGACGCGAAGGCTGCGGCTTGTGCCCCGCTTTAGGATTCGCAAAGTTCGCTGCCCCAGGTTCTCAGGGGGCGGGACCTTGGCGGCGGCCAACGTTCTGGCGAGATGTGTCTTGACGCACGGGTGTCCCGTGCTGAGGGTGCACTGTTCTTTCGGTCGAGCTCGGCACGTCGGGCAACGGACCGATAAGATCTGTCGCAGCGTGAACTTCGAAGTTTTCACATTCCCATTATTCGACAGCGCCCGGTCGATAGATGGTCAATTGTGCTCTGTTGGTAGTTCTCAGTGCCAAAGGGGACTGAATCGGGAATCGATCGCGTCTGCGATCTCAAGTTGATCGAGTATCGAGGTTAGCGGACATTTCAATGCCGCTATGGAGCATCCTCAGAATCGGATTGTTCCTGCGCGAATATCTTTCCACTCTCTTGCGGAAAACGGTTCGTTCTTGGGGACCGGTGACAGTCTGGTCCCCGACTGGAGCTTTGCTTCGCGACTCTGGGCTGGCTTCACATTCAATACAAAGTGAACGGTCGCCCACAGGAAGTGAGCCCCGTCGGACTTGGTGACTAGCGCGTCGATTGATCTCAAAGCGTCATAAGGCAATTCCAGATCGTCAGCGACCATGACGATGGGAATCGTCGGCCGGAGCCGCTTGATTTCATTTGCAACCACTGCGCCATCCAACAGTCCGAGGTGGTAATCGAGCACAATCGCATCCACGGGCTGGGAGGCAAACAGTCGTAGACCATCGTGGCCAGTGGTTGCGGTTAACAGTTGGTATCCATTCTCCTGCAAGGAGCGCAATTGCGCCGGGTCCCGGTTTATGCACAGGAGAGTTGGGTTGGTTGCCATGCTGCCACTTATATAAGAACGGCTTCCCACAAGTCTGTTCAAAATTGCTCACGAGTCGGCGAAACGGGCATGGCGAGGCTGCCTGTTTGAGGGCTGGGAAAACGAGCGAAACTGACCAGACGTCCTATCATCAACGGGCTTAAGATTTGAGAGACGTCTTCTAGGGCGGGAGGAAATCCATGCGAAAACAATATCTTCACCTGTCCGCTTATGCTTGTGACCGGTGTGCCAGTCCAGTCATTGCCGGAGCTATTGCGATCCGTGAGAACGAAATATCAAAAGAGACTGACATCAGGCAGGTGGGAGCGATTTGCCTGTCGTGCGGGCATCGGCAGAACGGGCCAACCGAACCGGCGCGTGTCCGTCATGTGTTGCCCATTGAATGGGATCCAGTGAGCGCGAACGGTGCGCGACATCTGACGACCGCATACGTGGAAGCGCTTAATCGTGCAGAACTACATTGAGCAGAGAGCGAGTTGTGCGACGGACGGCGCGGCTTGTTACTTCGACGATCTGCCAGTCGGAACAAAAGGAATGAACAGGGAATGAAGGTGTCCAGAGAAATTTCGTCCGGGTTTCGGATGACTCAGAAAGAAAGAGCGACGGATCAACGTCAGATCTGCCGTCAAATCGTGGGACCGCTCAATCGTGCAGAACTACCTAGAGCAGAGAGCTATGCAGTTGCAAGGCTCCTTCTGTACCACCAGCGTAGTCAATAAAGCAAGTCGATTTAGACGAAACAACGGCGTGTCCTTCCTTTGCACTAGCCGGAGTTGCTTTAGTTAGAGCATGCAAAAAGTGATGGCTGAGTTGCCGCGGGGAGAATTTCCGCTCTATCGACAAATGGTGCGCGCTAGTCCTGCTCAACCCAATTGATCAGTTGTCCAGAGGTCAAATTCGGACACCACCGAAGGTTACAAGCTTTGATGCCGCCGCTGTAATCTCTGCGCAGTTAATTCTTGACGATTCTTCGGCTGGTCCATTGTTCGAAATTTCCGCAAAAAAGGCGATTCACATCGCGTTCAATTTCCCTTCTGGTCACCTTCCTTCCGTCCGTGGAGATTTTCCGGTAAGCACTTGCCAAAATCGGCGCCAGAGTCACCCGTGTGTTTCGCCACTTGTAGATGAGCTGCTCGAGTACCCTGGCGTTCGGAATGCTGAGGGATGAAGCTCGTCCCCAGCAGTTCCAGCCTCTCGCGAGTAATCTCTTCCACGGTGGAGGGTTATTGAGGAGCCACCAGCAGCCGAAGGGCATGAGATTGTTGAACTTTCGCGCATAGACGCAGAGTTCATGCTGATTCTCACGGCTGAGAACGCTCACCAGAAAACGATTTTCCGGATAACTGCGGCACAAATATTCGAGAGATCCAAGGTCTGCTCTGCCCACACCGTCGCCGGCCAATCGAAGCCTGGGATTGACCTGACGGCGCACGCCTATCATCAACGACAAGGGCAATTCTAATTCCCGGCACGATGGCAAGATGGCCTCGCTCAAGATCTTGTTTCCTGGTGTGTCGTCCGGGAATTGAAATGTGTACGGCGGCGACACCGCCGTGTATGCCGGGCGCATCTGTTCGCACCAGGAAGTGAGAAACCTGCGAACCTCCGAAATCGACGGTCCCGACACGCGCTCTTCTACGCGATAACCTTGACTCGCCAACGCTTGGCAATCCTCCGGCCAGCCGCGCAAGATGCGATCTAAATGCAGTACCGCCTGAAACCGCGGATCAGACTTGATGCCACTTTTCCAAACCGGAGCCTCCTCAGGATCCAAAGGATCGTTGGTAATTGCCACCCGGCTCACCCCGGCTAGTTCAATGACGCGGCGAACATGCGCCTCAACCGGTCGAGCAGAAAAGAAGGAGCGCGCCTCGGACAAATCCGGGCTGTCGGTAGGCAGGCCGAACGCGTGAAGGACCGCAATTACGCCCCGTGTAGCTTCGGAAACCGGGCTGTTCTCGACGAACAAAGCCTGCCAGATGGCGTCGGCGCGCTCCTTCTTGGAAAGAGACCAGTATGATCGGGAGTGAAGTCCGATGAGCGGAAGAACTCCGCTTCCAGATAGTTTTAAGTCAGCAGTTCGTCGATACCCCACAATCCGAGTCTGCCGAACGCGGGAGGAAACAGGTGCGTGTGCATGTCGATGAATTGCGCAGCCGCCAATACTTCTTCAACGGTAGACTGGATCCGATCTGCGGCGATCGGATCATCGGGACTACCAGATGTTCTGCCGGGGTCGGATTTCTTGGGGGATGTCGATTCCATGCCTTACCTTGCGCCGGAAGTTTTTCCGCGTGCCAGTTTAACCCGGCTGCAACAGTAAGTCACACTGTCCCCGATTAGAAGATCGCACGTGCAACCTGGACAATGTGCAGCGACGATTTGGCCAGAGAAGCTGCGCACTGGAGACTGGGCAGAGAAGGCAAAAGACAAGCAATACTTAAGAGCAGAGTGTCGACGTATGGATAACACCGGCTGGCCGGCATGTTGAGTTCCTCGAACAAATCTACAGCGACCCCGCCGTATCTCCCCGCGGTCAACGCCACGGCGAGGGGTGTGGGCCATTTTCGCTGGGTGATTTGTACACTCCTTTTGTTCGGCGTCACCAAGAATTACATGGACCGCCAGGTCCTGGGCGTTTTGAAGACTACGCTGCAGCACGACTTAGGGTGGAACGAGATCGATTACAGCAATCTTGTTTCTGCTTTTCAGGCCGCCTACGCGGTAGGAATCGTCTTGATGGGCCGGCTGATGGATCGCCTCGGTAGTCGCCTTGGTTATGCGCTGGCTATGATCTTCTGGAGCCTGGCCTCCATGGCGCATGCGGGGTGCAATTCCCTCGGCAGCTTTGCAGTTGCGCGCTCCGCGCTGGGATTTAGCGAGGCAGGAGTTTTTCCGGCCAGCATCAAGACTGTCGCCGAATGGTTTCCCAGAAAGGAGCGGGCTTTGGCCACTGGAATCTTCAACGCTGGGTCTAACATTGGCGCTATCCTCACTCCCTTGATTGTGCCGTGGATTACGATTCACTGGGGCTGGCGCTGGGCTTTCATTGCGACGGGCTCCTTGGGATTTATTTGGGTGGGGTTTTGGCTATTGCTCTATCGCAGGCCCGAGGATCATCCGCTAATCTCCCGGGCAGAACTGGATTACATTGGGAGCGATTCCCAGCCGCCAGCGTTCAAAGTCAAATGGGCCAGTCTAATACCGTATCGGCAGACGTGGGCGTTCGCGCTGGGAAAATTCACTGTCGACCCGATCTGGTGGTTCCTCTTGTTCTGGATTCCTGACTTCCTGCAAAGGAACCACGGACTCCGCTTGATGCAGCTGGGGTTGCCCATCATGGTGATCTATGTGCTCGCCGATGTGGGTAGTGTGGCCGGAGGCTGGCTCTCCTCCTGGCTGATTCATCGCGGCCGGAGTGTTAATTTCGCGCGCAAGTTTACGCTGCTGATCTGCTCCGTCTGTGTGGTTCCTATCGTATTCGCGTACCGGATGGAAAGCTTGTGGGGCGCGGTGCTGCTGATCGGGCTCGCCACCGGCGCGCATCAGGGCTTCTCGGCCAACCTTCTCACCTTGGCCTCGGATCTTTTTCCCGCACAGGCGGTCGGTTCGGTCGTGGGTATCGGCGGGATGGCCGGTGCGATCGGAGGAATGTTGATGGCGAAAATCGTGGGCTACGTACTACAGTGGACCGGCAGCTATATGATCCCGTTTTTCATGGCAGGTTCCGCGTATTTGCTGGCGCTGGCGATCATTCAAATTCTCGCGCCACGTCTGGAGCCTGTACCGATCAGCTCGTGAATCCGCCGAGCAACCAACTTTCGTCATCAGGAGAAAGAACAATGTCATACGAGATCTCACGAAGAGGATTCATTGCCGGAGTTGGAGCGTTCGCGGTCAGTACTCAGCTTTCGGCATTTCCTTTCCCGTCCTCCCCGAAGCCGGGGGCCTCGCTCCTGAGCAAATCGCCGTTTCATATCTCCGTTATCAATGACGAAATTTCGCAAGACTTTGGTCACGCCTGCGAAGTGGCGTCCAAGGAGTTTGGAATGGGATTCATCGAAGTGCGCAGCATGTGGAACAAGAACGCCGTTGCCCTGGATCCGGGCGAGATTGCAGAAGCGGTGCGAATCGTGAAGCAGAATAACTTGCAGGTTACGGATATTGCCAGTCCGCTGTTCAAAGTGGACTGGCCGGGAGCGCCGGAGTCAAAGTACAGCGAAAAGCGGGATCAGTTTAAAGCCAGCTTCACCTACGCTCAGCAAGATGAAGTTCTGGAACGCAGCATCGCGCTGGCCAAGAGTTTTGGTACCGATCGTGTGCGCTGTTTCGATTTCTGGCGACTGGAAGACCAAGGTCCCTACCGGCACGCAATGAACGACGCTCTGCAAAAGGTTGCGGAAAAAGCCGGCAAGAGTGGCATCATCCTGCTTTTGGAGAACGAACCTTCCTGCAACACCGCAACCGGAGCGGAAGCGGCCAGAGTTTTGGCCGGCGTGACTTCGCGTTTCCTTATGCTTAATTGGGATCCGGGCAACGCCGCCAGTCGCGGGGAAATACCGTATCCCGACGCATACAACCTGCTGCCCAAAGATCGAATCGGGCACTGCCACTGCAAAGATGTAATCAAGAAGGGAAAAGACTACGACTGGGCAGCCGTAGGCCAGGGCGTCATCGACTGGACAGGACAGTTTGCCGCCCTCAAACGGGATGGATATCGCCACGCGGTTAGCCTGGAAACTCACTGGCGCGGAGCCGGAACTGCCGAAGCTTCCAGTGCGCAGAGTTGGGCCGGTATGAAGGAAGCACTGCGCAAAGCGGGAGCGCTCTAGCTGGGGGAACGCGCAGCCGCGCCAGTGTAGAGTAAGAGCAATAGAATTGGCTGAACAGGATGATTGCAAAGATGTGCCCGGAGTCCCGTTTGGCTCGGACTGTCTGGTGGTCCTAAAGTCCTGCACAGTCCTTTGCTTATGTATGAAAAGCGAACGTAAGCGGAGGAACGCGCGAATGCGTT
Organism: Acidobacteriaceae bacterium; assembly: GCA_003140075.1. Classification (GTDB taxonomy): domain Bacteria; phylum Acidobacteriota; class Terriglobia; order Terriglobales; family Acidobacteriaceae; genus Sulfotelmatobacter. The sequence continues at coordinate 32,160 of PLIO01000203.1, forward strand.
TTCCCCGATTGGAGATGAGTACAGCCGTATGCCTATAAAAGCTCTCATCGTCGACGACTCCACTCCCTTCCTGCATGGCTGCCGCTCCTGAATTGCGTTTTCCTTGGGTGAGTACGATCTCATGTTGTGGGGAACAGTCAATTCCCACTCCTCGCTCCATCGGCGGCTCAAGCGATTACCGCTAGGCGGCTATCTTCTTCAGGGACGGACGGGAACACAACGGCAGGGATCTCGCTGCTGCCGGAATGATGACTCTCAGCCTACTGAAACCCACGCGGTATAATCGGTGCCTGCCTATGCGATGCTTGCTTTCCGTGTGGACGCTTTTTCTATGTACGGAATTGTTGATAACCCCTATGCTGCTGGCGCAGGCCGCTCCTGCCAGACCATCGGCGACTCCATCAGTTTCGGTCAAAGAGGCGCAAGAAACAGGTTCCCAGCAATCCATTCCGCGGTTCGAAGATGTGGCGCAGAAGGCCGGACTTACGGTCGCGCATATTTCTTCCCCCGACAAGAAGTACATCGTCGAATCGATGAGCGGAGGCGTAGGGCTGATCGACTGCGACAACGACGGCAAGCTCGACATCATCACCGTCAATGGTTCCACGGTGCAGCGCTACCGCCAGGGCGGCGACTTAATGATCACGCTCTATCATCAGGATACCGACTCTAAGAACGGGGACCTGAAGTTTACCGACATCACCAAGTCCGCGGGCCTCACGCGCAAAGGCTGGGGCATGGGAGTGGCCGTGGCCGATTACGACAACGACGGCCTGCAGGATATCTACGTTACCGGCTTCGGCGGCAACGCTCTCTATCACAACCTGGGCAACTGCAAGTTCGAAGATGTTACTGATAAGGCTGGCGTGGGCGCCGGCGGATTCAGCACGGGAGCGGCCTGGGCCGATTATGATCGCGACGGCAAGGTGGATCTTTTTGTCTCGCGCTATGTGCATGTCGATATCGACAATCTGCCGCAATTCGGCAACGATCCGCGATTTTGCCGCTTCAAAGGCGTGCTGGTGCAATGCGGTCCGTGGGGCATGCCCGGCGAATCGGATTTGCTGTTTCACAACAAAGGCGATGGCACGTTCGAAGAAGTTTCCAGGAAGGCGGGTGTCGACGACCCTCATCACTATTACGGGTTGGGCGCCACCTGGGGTGACTACGATAATGACGGCTGGCCCGATCTTTATGTGGCGAACGACGCCGGCCCCAATTACTTGTATCGCAACAAGCACGATGGCACGTTCGAGGATGTCAGCTTGCTGTCTGGAGTCGCGCTCAGTGGCGACGGCATGGAACAGGGCTCGATGGGCGTGGCTTGGGGCGACTATCTTCACGAAGGCCGCTTGTCGATGATCGTGACCAACTTTGTCGAGCAAGGTTCCACGCTGTATCACAACCTCGGCAACGATAACTTCGCCGATGTCAGCGTGCGCGCCAAGTTGCTGAAGCCGACTTATCCTTTCGTAAGTTGGGGCACGTCGTTCTTCGATATGGATAACGACGGCTGGCTGGACTTATTCGTCGCCAATGGCCACGTCTATCCCCAGGCCGATGCGACTTCCGGCAGTATGACCTACCGCCAGCCGATGCTGCTCTTCCGCAATCATCGCGACGGGACTTTTGAGGATGTTTCTTCCGTGTTCGCGGACATGCCCCTGGAATCCAGGCGGGGCGCGGCTTTTGGAGATATCAATAACGATGGCAATGTCGATATCGTCGTGCTCAACGTGGGTGAGCCGCCATCGCTGCTGTTGAATCATAACGACAGCCCGAATCACCGCGTGCTGTTCAAACTGGTGGGAATGAAAAGCAATAAGGCCGCCATCGGCGCGCGCGTCACGGTGAAGGCCGGCAAGCTGGTGCAGTTCGATGAAGTGCGCGGCGGCGCCAGCTACCTTTCGCAGAACGATTTGCGCCTGCATTTTGGGCTAGCCGAAAACGACAAGATGAGTGAAGTCAGCATTCGCTGGCCGAATGGAGAAACGGAAGTTCTGCGCGACGTGGCCGCGGATTTTATTTACACGGTCGTCGAGGGCGCGGGGATTCAGCAGAAGGTGGCGCTGCCCGCCTTACCGGAGCACTGAAGCGTTGAGCAATGATGGCCCTCACCAACCGGCGATAGAATCTCGAAAACGGGAGGCAGCAGTGGGCAAGCCGACAATTGACCAGATTCTCAACAGCCTGACGAATGAAGTACTGCTGGGTCGTGCATATCTCACCATCGCCGACGGATTGAAAGATTGGGACCCTATCGTTCTTAAGTGCTCTCCGACCTTCTTCGGATTGTCAGTAGAAGCGTCTCTTCAGATGTCACAGATGTACGTAGCAAAACTCTACGACAAAACGAAGGGCGCGATTACGGTGAAATCGCTACTTGATCGGGCGAAAATTGAGGCATCGACGTTCACACACGGAACGGCCCAACAGGTGGAGCTAGCTGTAAAGGAATCGCAAAATCGCATTGACGGTCTTCAGGGAATTCTCAAATCGATAGAGAAGCGGAGGAACGAGGCCCTTGCCCACTTAGATCCAAGAACCGTGATCGATTCGGTGGGTCTTGCAAATCGCGCCAAGCTGACGATTGCTGACCTAAGAAAAGTGTTTGAAGAGACGAGCATAATTCTCAATAAGATTCTTCGTCTCTGGAAAGACACTTACGCATCCCTGGAGTTTATCGGTAGCGATGACTACAAGACAGCCCTAGAGTTGATTGCCGACGCGAAGCACGCGCAAGTTGACAGGTGGGAAAAGGAGTTCCCGAATACACCCTGTGATTTCCCGCGGCCAAATACGCCTCGCCGCCCTTACTAAAATCTGAGGGGAAAATTCGGTCCCCATTTTTGTTTCCGAGCGAACGAAAGGATTTCCACAGCCCAACCTTGTGACATCTGCCCTTGCGCCCAGCCTCCATTTCGTTCCATGATTGTCCCACCAGAGGAAGTAGGCGCAGCAACATCGGCAAGGGCGCTCGCGGTCAGAAATCGGCCCGTAAGTCCCATGCCTTCAAGATTTTGACCTATAAGATCTTTGTTATGAAGATTTTGCAAGGAATTTCGCGGTTCGAAGTCTGTAAGTTGCTGATTCTAGATATTTTGACAAATCGAGGGGGAGGGGGGGTAGGGTAACTAAAAGATAAACTTAACAGCCCTACACGATCCCCAATTGTTTCTGGATCTCCTCCAGCGGTACACCCTTCGTCTCCGGGACCATGGTCTTTACCCAAATGAGTTGCAGAACCATCATGCCGGCAAAAAACAAGAAGACGTAACCGGTCGGGAACTTGGTGACCATCGCCGGGAAGAAGGTTGTGAGCAAGGCAGCAAAGATCCAGTGCGTAAAGCTGCCGAGCGTCTGCCCTTCCGCACGATGGCGATTGGGAAATATCTCGGAAATGAGAACCCAGATGACCGCTCCCTGCCCGATCGAGTGCGCCGCGATGAACGCGAAGATGCAAATCGGTACCATCGCGAGATGATTTGTGAAGAAGGCCCAGGCTACAAGGCCGAGCGAAATAATGTAGCCGAACGATCCTATATAAAGGAGAGTGCGCCGGCCTAACCGATCAATCAGCCAGAGGCCAACGAAGGTGAAAACCAGGTTGGTGATGCCAATGCCGATCGACTGCAACAGCGCCGCCTTCGCGCCCAGGCCGGTGAGTTCAAAGATGCGCGGCGCGAAATACAAAATCGCATTGATGCCGGAGAGTTGATTAAAAAAGGCAATCAGGATGGCAAGCATGATCGGCTTGCGCAGACGCTTCGTCCAGAAACGTCCCGACGATGCCTGCTCCGAGGACGCAGCGATAATCACGTCCGCATCGGCTGCGATTTGAACCTTTGAAGCGTCCGGCTCGATTCGCCGCAGCACTTCGAGTCCAGCCTCGCGGTCGCCCTTTCGGCTCAGCAGCCAGCGTGGGCTTTCGGGAAGGCCGAAGCAGAACGCAGCATAGATCAATGACGGGAACGCGGCCACGCCGAGCATCCAACGCCAGGCGTTGGCGCCGATGCCTGCGAGCAGCGCGTTCGAGACGAAGGCAATGAGGATGCCGAAGACGATATTGAACTGGAACATTCCCGCGAGGCGCCCGCGATACTTGGGCGGTGCGATTTCCGAAATGTACATCGGCGCAACCACGGTCGAGATGCCGATGCCCAGCCCGCCAATCACGCGAGCAATGATGAAAGTCACAACGTTCGGCGCCAGCGCCGAGCCCACCGCGCCGGCAAAGTAAAGCACGCCGATCCAAAGCAGCGTTGCCTTGCGACCAAAGCGGTCAGCTGGCCAACCGCCTATCAGTGAGCCTACCACGGTGCCGTAGAGAGCCGACGCCATGGCAATGCCGTGCAGCCCGGGACTCAGGCCCCAAAGCGTCTGAATCGTTTTTTCGGCTCCGGAAATAACGACGGTGTCGAACCCAAAAAGAAATCCCGCGAGCGCCGAGGTGAGCGACCAGAAGAAGATGCGTCCATTCATAGTTGAAGAAGTGCCCAGTACCCAGTACCCAGAACTGAGAAGCGTGTTACGAACCTAAGCGGAGCACTCGGTACTGGGTACTAGGTACTGCCTTTCGTCAGCGGAAATCCTTTTTCTCGCCAGTCGCGAATGCCGCCGTCCATCGAGATCACATTGGCATAACCCATCTTCTGCAGATTGTCGGCCGCCAGCGCCGAGCGGAATCCTCCGCCGCAGTAAAGCACAATCTCCGATTTGAGGTCGGGCACGCGGGCCTCGATGTCGCGCTCGATGATGCCTTTGCCAAGATGAATCGCGCTGGGCAAATGATCTTTTGCGAATTCGCTCTCTTCTCTCACGTCCACGAGCGTGAATTTTTCGCCGCGATCCATCTTCTTCTTAACTGCCTCGACGTTGGTTTCGCGCACGCGCGTCTTGGCGTCGTCCACAATCTTCAGAAAACGCGGAGGATGTTGGGGAGCCATGTGAAATCTCCTTACCTGTTCGCCGACGATAGACATCGTACCAAGTGCCGCCGGATTGTGCATCGTGGTTGATCGAATTCTCGGTTAGCATGAACCGGTGAGAGAGAACGAAGTCCGCCGCAAGATTGGCCTGGCGCGTGCCTTGTCGAAGCTCGGTTACTGTTCACGATCGAGCGCGGCCGAGTTGATTCGTGCCGGGCGCGTCAGCCTGAACGGAAAAATCCGTCGCGATCCGGAGACGCCGGTGTCCGGGAAGGATCAGATTGCGGTCGATGGAAAACTGGCTGAGGCGCGGGAAAAAATATACCTCATGATGAATAAGCCGCGGGGCGTAGTGACGACGGCGTCGGATGAAAAAGGCCGCGCCACGGTGTACACAATACTGATCGCCGATTCCCAGGGCAGAACGAACCTGTTCGAAGGAGCCACGCCCTGGGTCGCCCCCGTCGGTCGACTCGATAAAGCCAGCGAGGGCTTGCTCTTGCTCACCAACGATTCCGAATGGGCCGCGCGCATCACCGTACCCGAAACGCATATAGACAAAACTTATCATGTGCAGGTTGGAATCGTTGCAGATGAGGAGTTTGTCCAGGCATTGGTTCGTGGAGTGAAAGCGAAAGACGGCGAAGTGCTGCGAGCGAAGCAGGCTCGCCGCCTGCGAGCAGGTCAGAAGAATTGCTGGCTTGAAATCGTTCTCGACGAGGGAAAGAATCGCCAGATCCGGCGCATGATAGAGAGCATGGGCGTCGAGGTGTTGCGATTGCTCCGCGTGGCCATTGGACCGTTGCAACTGGGTGACTTGGCGAAGGGCGAACACCGTTTTCTCACCCCAGACGAAAAGCGAATGCTCGGTCGCGCCTTTCGAGGAACCTCATGAACGACCTGACATTTCTTCCTGCGGTTTCCATGGCCGAACAAGTCCGGAAGAGGAAAATCTCCCCGGTAGAACTCGTAGAAGCGCATTTGGCGCAGATCGAAAAGCTGAATCCAAGATTAAACGCGTTTGTGCAAGTAGACGCGGAACGGGCCCTGCGATCCGCTCGTGACGCGGAGAACGCAATCATGCGCAAGAAGACGCGGGTAAAAACGCTCGGCCCGCTGCACGGCGTTCCCATCAGCATCAAGAGTTCCATTAGCGTCGCGGGGCTGCGTTGCGAGGCCGGAACCCGGCTGCGCGCAGGATTTATCGCGCGGCAAGATGCGCCGCTGGTGGCGCGGTTGAAAAATGCAGGAGCAATCATTCTGGGAGTAACCAACACTCCCGAACTTCTCATGGCGTGGGAAACCGATAACCTGCTTTATGGCCGCACCAACAGCCCATGGGACCTGGAGCGCACACCCGGCGGCTCCAGCGGCGGTGAAGCGGCAGCGATTGCCGCGGGCATGTCTGCGGGAGGCGTGGGCAGCGACGGCGGAGGATCGATTCGCGTGCCCGCTCACTTCAGCGGCATCTGTGGTCTGAAGCCTACGCCAGGACGAATTCCGGCCACCGGGCACTTTCCCGTATCCGCCGGGCCGTTTGCATTGCTTGGCGTCCTCGGCCCGATGGCGCGCACCGTTGCCGACCTGAAAGTTCTGTTCGAAGTGATGCAAGGCCCGGACGTTGGCGACACCTGCTCTGCTCCGGTGCCCGTGCGTTGGCCGAATGCAAAGGAAGTTAGAAATTTGAGAGTCGGTTACTTCGAAGACGACGGCCGCACGCCAGTTACGGGGGAAACCCGCGCGGCTGTTCACACCGCGGCGAGCGCCTTACGCGATACGGGATTTCAAGTGGAACGGTTCCGGCCTGAGGGACTCGAAGAAGCGCGGCAACTGTGGTGGAAGTTTTTTGTTGTCGCCGGTGGGATGCTCCTTCAACCCATGTTTAAGGGAAGGGAAGCCGATCTCAGTCCGATCCTGAAACAGTTTCTGGATTGGTCTTCGGTTCAACCTCCGCATACGGGTCGGACCCTGCTCGATGCCTGGATTCGCCGCGATGCCGCACGGGCCCAATTCTTCTCCCAGATGGAGCATCATCCGATCCTGTTGTGCCCGGCGGCCGCAATCCCCGCCTTCCGGCACGGCGAGCGCAGTTGGCTGATCGAAGGCAAAACCGTCGACTATCTCGATGCCTGGAGCTATACGGAATTTTTCAACCTCTTGGGCAATCCCGCTGCGGTTGTTCCCGTGGGCAGTTCGTCCCAGGGATTTCCGATCGGCGTGCAGATCGTCGGCAGGCCGTGGGAAGAGGAGCAGGTGTTGTCCGTCGCCTCGGCGCTTGAAAAGCAATGCGGCGCCTGGAAGATCCCTCCCAACGCATAGGGCGATTTTTTCTCTAGTATTTTTGTATTATTTCTTCCGTTCTCCCATCTGAGTAAGTTGAGTGGCACGCGATTTCAGTCACTGTGGGACTGAAGTCCTCAGCTGTAAGTGTCCACCGATTCCAATGACAAATAACTTACGATCCATGAGGTTCGCCGGCCGGGCACTGTCTTGGCTGTTGCCATTTCTGGTGGTTTCAGCCGCGTATCTGTATACGTTCCCGCAGCCGAACATTTTTTTTGCCAGCATGGTGCTCCTGCACGCGCTGAGCGGAGTCATTGCCGCGCTTCTGCTGATTCCCGCCCTCTTTCGTTTGCTGCGAAATGGGAGCTTTGTGTCACGTGCTGGCTGGCTTCTGGTGGGGGCTGGTGCTGTGCTCGGAATCGTTCTGATCAAGACTGGCACCCCGCGCACGGAATGGAACTGGCTTTACCTTCACATCGTCATCTCGCTCCTTGGCGTTGGCCTTCTCATTGCTGACAAACTTGGGCGACGGGGATGGCTCGCGTCGAACGTCGGTGCCTCCGTTCTTCGTGCAGCAATCTGCCTGATGGTGCTGGCCGGAGTCGGCTATGGCGCGCGCTACGCTCGCGAAGGCTGGCAAACCCGATCGCGAATTCAGAATCCGACCATGCCGCCCGCCAACATGAACGGTGAGGGCGACGGGCCTGAGGGATCGTTCTTCCCCAGTTCCGCGCAGGTTTACGGCCAGCAGAAAATTCCCAGCAAGTTCTTCATGGAGTCCGATTCCTGCAAGCGCTGTCACGAAGATATTTACAACCAGTGGTTCAGCTCGATGCACCATTTCTCCTCGTTCAACAATCAGTGGTACCGCAAATCGATCGAGTACATGCAGGATACGGTCGGTACCAAGCCTTCAAAATGGTGCGGCGGATGCCACGATCCGGCCGTGCTCTACAGCGGGCTGATGGATACTCCCATCAAACAGATTGTGCATCGCCCCGAATCGCAGGCCGGGCTGGGCTGCATGATGTGCCACTCCATCGCCGACGTGAAGAGCACGATGGGTCAGGCCGACTTTTATCTCGAGTATCCCAAGCTGCACGAGTTGGCGGCCACGCAGAATCCCGTGGCGAGAGCCCTGCATGATTTCGTCATCCGCCTGAACCCCGAACCGCATCGACGCGTGTTCCTCAAGCCGTTTATGAAAACGCAGACCGCGGAATTCTGCTCCACCTGTCACAAGGTGCATCTCGACGTCCCGGTAAATCACTACCGCTGGTTCCGCGGATTCAACGAGTATGACAACTGGCAGGCCAGTGGAGTCTCCGGGCAGGGTGCGCGCTCTTTCTACTATCCACCGAAACCGCAGCAATGCGCCGATTGCCACATGCCCATGGAGTCGTCGAAGGACGCGGGCAACATCAACGGCCTCGTACACTCGCATCGTTTTCCGGGCGCGAACACTGCCGTGCCCACAGCAAATGAAGATGCTGCCCAACTAAAACTTACCGAAGGTTTCCTGAAGAGCGGTGCTCTCACTGTCGATATCTTTGCTGTATCTCCCGCGCAGGCGCCGCTGAAGTCAGGGGCAACGACTCAATCGGAACTGGCTACAACTTTCGCCGTGGGCGAAGAAGCCGAAACCAAAATCACTCCAGAGACGGGACGAGAAGTTGCGCCGGTCACCGCTCCGCTGAACCGCGTGCAGCCTGCGCTACGCCGCGGCGACACCGTGCGCGTCGATGTCGTCGTACGCACCAAGAAACTTGGACACTTTTTCCCCGGCGGTACGGTCGATGCCTACGACACCTGGCTCGAACTCAAGGCCACCGACGACAAAGGCCAGACCATTTTCTGGAGCGGCATGGTTGAAGACAATGGCAAGGGTCCGGTGGAAAAGAGCGCGCACTTTTACCGCTCGCTGCAGATCGACGCGCACGGCAATCCCATCAACAAGCGCAACGCCTGGGCCACTAGAGCGGTGGTATATGTCCGGCTGATTCCTCCCGGCGCGGCCGACACGGTGCATTACCGCATGTCGATTCCGGACAGCACCGGCAACAAGATCACGCTGCACGCCCGCCTGTGCTACAGAAAGTTTTCGTGGTATGGCACGCATGAAGCCTTCGCCGGGCGGCCCGATCCGGCATCGCCGGACTCGGTGTCCCCCGACTACGACGATCGTCCGACGGTGTTCACCGCATCGCTGAGCGGCGTTTCGGCGAAGCAGGAAAAGATACCAGACCTGCCTATCGTCACGGTCGCGGAAAACGAAGTGACGCTGCCGGTGGTTGCGCACAACGCTCCCGTGGCTGATCCAAAGACCATCGCGCGCAAAGACGAATGGCAGCGCTGGAACGATTACGGCATCGGCCTGTTCCTGCAAGGCGATCTGAAAGCCGCAGCCGCCGCGTTCCAGAAAGTGACCGAAGCCGACCCTGACAATCCCGATGGCTGGGTCAACATTGGCCGCTGCGCCGTGCAGGAAGGCGACATGGATCGCGCTCGCACCGTGCTCCAGAAGGCACTGGCCCTGTCTCCGAATCTCGCCCGAGCGAACTACTTCTACGCGCGAGTGCTGCGCGCTGACGGAAACTATGACGGCGCTGCGGAACGCTTGCGCATCGTTCTGGCTCAGTATCCACGCGACCGTGTTGCGATCAACGATCTCGGACGAATTCTATTCCTGCAGCGCAAATACACCGAGGCAATCAAGACCCTGGAGTCCGTTCTGGCCATCGATCCCGAGGATTTGCAGGCTCACTATAACTTGATGCTATGTTACAACGGTCTGGGAAACGAAAAGCTCGCCAAGGAGCACGAGGCACGCTACCTGCGATTCAAAGCGGACGAATCGTCGCAAGCGATTACCGGACCCTATCGCCAGTCGCATCCGGAAGACAACAACGAGCGGCAGGCCGTGCACGAACACGTCTCCGTGCCGCTCGTGGCGCTGCATCCTGAACGTACAGTCGTGACCCCCGCCAACGCCTCTACCGGGGGCTCAAAATAGTGAAGACCACAAAAGTACATTCCACCACAGAGTCACAGAGTCAAAGAGAAAAGACGCACGCGTATTGTTCGGGGGTTCTCTGTGTATCTGTGTCTCTGTGGTGGATTTTGTTTCTGGGGTACACCGCCCAGGCCCAGCAAATCCGTTTCCGCGACGTCACGGCGCAAGCTGGAATTCATTTCACGCACAACAACGGCGCGTTCGGGAAAAAGTGGCTGCCCGAAACCATGGGCCCGGGCTGCGCCTTTATCGACTACGACAACGATGGCTATCCCGACATTCTATTCGTTAACGGCGATGACTTCCCCGGACACGCTCACGGTGGGGCGACAACCCCAAAGCTGTACCACAACAATCGCAATGGAACTTTTACCGATGTAACCCGCCAGGCCGGACTGGCCGTGCCCATGTTCGGCATGGGAGTGGCAGTCGGCGACTATGACAACGACGGTTTCGATGACATCTTCATCACCACTCTTGGACAAAGCCATCTCTTCCACAACAATGGCAACGGCACTTTCACCGATGTCACCAGGGCCTCCGGCTTGCTCGGTCCAAACGAGTTCTCCACCAGCGCCGCGTGGGTGGATTACGACCGCGACGGCAAACTCGATCTCGTAGTTGCAAACTACGTGCAGTGGACCGAGCAGACCGACCTCTACTGCACACTCGACGGCGCGCACAAATCCTATTGCACGCCGGAGTCGTACAAGGGAACCTCGGTGCGGCTGTGGCATAACCTTGGCGGCGGTAAGTTTGAAGATGCCACGCAGAAGGCTGGTCTCGGCGATCCCACTTCAAAGAGCCTGGGCATTGCCATCCTCGATTCCAACGCCGACGGCTGGCCCGATATTTTGATCGCTAATGACACGCAGCCCAACAAGCTCTATTTGAACAAGAAAGACGGCACGTTCGAAGAGCGCGGCGTGGCCGCTGGAATTGGCTTCAGCGAAGATGGAGTGGCGCGCGCCGGCATGGGCGTGGATGCCGCCGACTACGACCGTAGTGGTCATCCCAGCGTCCTCATCACCAACTTCGCCAACCAGATGGCCTCGCTCTACCACAACGAGGGCAACGGCCTGTTCGTGGACGAGGCCCCACAATCGGAAGTAGGCCGCGCCACACTGGTCACGCTTGGCTTTGGCTGTTTCTTTTTCGACTACGACAACGACGGCTGGCCCGACATCTTCGTCGCCGACGGCCACATCGAAGACGCCATTGAGCGCGTGCAAAAGCGCGTAACCTACGCCGAGCCCTCGCACCTGTTCCGCAACCTGGGTGGAGGCAAGTTCCAGGAAGTGACGGCGCAGATGGGCCCGGCCTTTGCCGCGCCCAGAGTGGCGCGGGGCGCGGCTTATGCCGATTTCGACAACGACGGTTTTCTGGATATTTTGCTCACAACCAACGCCGGTCCAGCCTATTTATTTCACAACGAGGGCGGAACGAATCACAGCTTGCGCGTGAAGCTTGTGGGAACAAAATCGAACCGCGACGGCATCGGCGCGGTTGTGCAGGTCACCTCGGGAGAAGGTAACAACAAAGACAAACAATCGAAAATGCTGCGCTCCGGTTCGAGTTATCTCTCGCAGAGCGAACTGGTGCTCACCTTTGGCCTCGGCGCGCAAACGAAGGCTGACGCCGTTGAGATTCAATGGCCCAGCGGCCAGGTTGACAAGATCTCAAGCGTCAGCACCGGACAGACAATCACGGTCGGTGAAGGGAAGGGAATCCTCGGCACACGCGCGTACAGTCCTCCACCGAAATCTGCGAAGTAGCGATTTACCCTGTGTCCTCCTGTGCCTCTGTGTTTAAATCTTTGATCAGATGACTCCCCGAATTTCAGTAGCCTTAGCCGGCATACTCCTGGCAGCGTTTGGTCTATTCGCAACCGCCCCGCCAACTCAACCCAAAGCGAATCCGGCGGAGGCGGCACGCCTGAACAATCTCGGCGCCGCCTATATGAATCAGCAGCTCTTTGAGAAGGGACTCAAGTCCTTCCAGCAAGCCGCGGAGCTCGATCCGAAGCTGACCATGGCGCGGCTGAATGAAGGCATCGCCCTCCTGAACCTGCAGAAGATCGATGAAGCCAAAGCCGCGCTCGAGGCTGCTCTAAAGCAGGACCCGAAAAATCCGCACGCGTGGTACAACCTCGGCCTGCTCGCAAAGAATACGGGCGACGCTCAAGCCGCGATTGATGCGTTTCACCACGTCGTCGATCTGGATGCGAATGATGCCGACACTTGGTATTTCCTGGGCTCGGTCTACGTGCAGGCGAAACAGTTTCCCCAGGCCATCGACGCCTTCCAGCACGCCCTGCAACTCAACCCGCTGCACGCTTCCGCTGAGTTCGGACTCTCGCGCGCCTATCAGCAATCGACCGACATCGACCACGCCCGCGAGCACCTGAAGAAATTCCAATACATCACGCAAAACAAAATCGGCGCGCCCATGAGCCTCGCTTACGGCGAGCAGGGCCAATACTCGCGCGCAGTCGAATCGCCCTCGGCAGTGCTGAAAGCGCCGTCGCAGATCAAGGTGCGGTTTGTGGATGTTACGGCGGAATCGGGAATCGCCACTCAGGGTTGGCCCTTTTCGCCGCTGACCAAAGGCTCCTCCTATCTCGCCCTTGGCGCGTGTTTTCTCGACTACGACAATGACGGGCTGATTGACCTCTTTCTACCTGGCAACGGCGCTCAAAGCGGGATGACGCTGTACCACAACGTCGGACATGGAAAATTTGTAGACGTAACCACGAAGGCTGGATTCGATCCTGCTGCCCACGCAATCAGTTGCACAGCGGGAGATTACGACAACGATGGATTCGAAGACTTGGCGGTGGGTTTTGAGGATCGCGTGGCGCTGTATCGCAATCAAAAGGACGGGACCTTTAAGGATGTGAGCCGCGCCGCCGGATTTCCGGATGGATTCGGCGGTCGCCTATATGGCCTCACATTCCTGGACTACGACCACGATGGCGACCTGGATCTGTACGTCGGCGCCGCCAATTCCGTGGTTGGACACCAGGCGGTTCTTGGGGTTCAGACCGACGTGGAAGAGAAAGAGAAGAAGGTAAATGCCGAACCGCTCAAGGAGGACCTCCCGCTTTCCCTCGCTGGTCCGGGCAGCATGATGTGGCGTAACAACGGAAACGGGACATTCACCAGAGTAGAGGCGGAGACAGGGCTGACCGGCGACTCTGCGGGTCTTAACGCAGTCGGCAGCGACATCAATAACGACCGCGCAGTGGACCTGGTCACCACGCAAGCTCTGCTAAATCCCATCATTTACGAAAATCCGCGTGAAGGGAAGTTTATTACTCACAGAAATCTGAGTAGCGCCAAAACCGGCGGGGCGCACGGCGTAACGGTGCTGGACTTTGACCACGACGGCTGGATGGACATTGCGTTTACGCAGTCTGGCGAACCTGGTTTGATACTGTGGCGGAACAACCACGGCAAGACTTTTGATCGCATCGAACTTCCCGCCACTAATTGGGTCCGCGCCTTTGGCGTCGCCGCCATCGACTACGACAACGACGGCTGGGTCGATCTGGTCGCCGTCGGCGAAACGAAAGAAGGCAAAGGCGAAGTGCGGCTGTTTCGCAATCTCGGAGCGGATGGTTTCAAAGACGTCACCGCCGATGTTGGTCTCGACAAGATTCAGCTCAAAGATCCCCGCGCCATCATCACCGGTGATTACGACAACGATGGTGCGACCGATCTGCTGATCACGCAGAATCACGGTCCCGCCGTGCTTCTGCGCAATGTCGGAGGCAATCAGAATCACTGGCTGCGCCTTTCGCTCAAGGGATTGGCCGACAACAAGAGCGCCATCGGCACCAAGGTCGAAGTGTTCGCCGGCGGCAACCGGCAGAAATTTGAGATCGCAGGATCGAACGGATATCTGGGGCAGAATTCCACCGACATCGTGGTCGGCCTGGGCGACTCCAAAGAAGCCGACATTGTGCGCCTGACGTGGCCTACCGGCGTGCTGCAGGATGAAATCAACGTCGCGCGCGACCGGCAGCAGAACATCACCGAGATCGACCGCCGCGGCAGCTCCTGCCCTACGCTGTTTGTGTGGAATGGCGAGCGCTACGAACTGGTCGCCGACATGCTAGGTGCGGGCGTCGTGGGGCACTGGGTTGGCCCCGGCCAGCGAGATGTTCCGCGCCCGGTCGAATACATCAAGATCGTTCGAAGCATGATTCGTGAGAAGTCGAACGAAACTGGGGATCCTGGAACTCTGAGCTTCCGCTTCATGGAGCCGCTGGAGGAAGCCGTCTATCTCGATCAGGCGCGCCTGCTCGCGGTCGATCATCCGGCGGATCTGGACGTTTATCCCAACGAGTACTTCGCCTCGAACCCGCCGTATCCCGAATTCAAGGTGGTGGTGAGCAAGAGCGAAGAAGCGCTCCCTCCCGCGGGCGCGTGGGATGAGCACGGCCACGATGTGTTACCGAATCTGCTCGCGCATCGTTATTTCGGCGATTTTGTCTTGACCCAGTTCCAGGGCTTTGCCCAGCCGCACAGCCTCACGCTCGATCTGGGTGAACCTTACCACGGCGGCCCGCTGTGGCTGCTGCTGCACGGCGAAGTAGAATATTTTTCGGCGAACAGCATGTATGCCGCGTCGCAGGCCGGCGTGCAGGCGATCTCTCCTTATGTGGAAGCGCTGGTTGGAAATGAGAAAGACGCAAGCGGCAAGTGGGTGCGCGTGATCGATGACATGGGCTTCCCCGCTGGTGGCCCGCGCACCATGACCGCCGATCTTACCGGCAGGTTGCCAAAGGGTACGCGGAAGATTCGCATCACCACGAATCTGCAGATTTATTGGGACAGCATTCTGGTGAGCCGGACGTCGCAAGATGTAGCGCNNAGCTCAGGGCAGGCGCTCGGGACAGCAGGCAAAGTGCCGGCGCAACGCTAGCGTCTGCCTCACGCCAGTTCCGCTCGTCCGTGCCGATCTCGGCTTCCACGGATTTCCGCTGAAGATCGAAGGCGCGCCGCCGGGGAATGTAGATTACATCTACGAAAAAGTCAGCGCGACCGGGCCGTACACGCGTCCGGCGGGAAACTACACGCGCTATGGCGATGTGTTGCCGCTGCTGACGGCGCTCGACGACAAGTTGGTCGTGTTTGGATCGGGCGACGAAGTACGTCTCGACTTCGATCCGTCGAAACTTCCTGGACTGCCCCAAGGCTGGGTGCGAGATTACTTTTTCGCGGCGAACGGCTACGAGAAAGATATGGATTTTTACGCCGCCGAAGGCAACTTCGTCGCGCCGCTGCCATTCCTCAGGATGGGCGACTACCCTTATCCGGCGGGCAAGTCATTCCCGCTCGACGATGCCCACGTGAACTATCTTCTCGAATACAACACGCGGCAGATATCGGGGAACGAGCAGCGCGGGTATTGGTTCGACTACGGTCCGAAGTGACTTGGTCCTCTCGGTTGACGCAGGGCGCAACCGTCCTCTAATTATGAGCCACTGAATCGTTTTAATATTGACATTCTCCACTCTCCATAATCCAATAGGCGGACCCATGGAAACTTCCCCGGCTGTCTCTACATCGTCCGCCCCGCGGCTGCGTCGTACGCTCACGCTTTGGGACTTGATTCTTTACGGCATCATCGTGATTCAGCCGGTCGCGCCCATGTCAGTATTCGGAGTGCTCAGTGATCGTGGGCGCGGACACGTGGTCACTGCCATTCTCATTGCCATGGTGGCAATGCTGTTTACCGGCATCAGCTACGGACGGATGGCGCGGGCCTATCCCAGCGCGGGCTCTGCCTTTACCTATGTTGCACAGGAGATTAACCCTGGCGTCGGCTTTGTCACCGGTTGGAGCATGGTGATGGACTACATGCTCAATCCGCTCATTTGCACAGTGTGGTGCGCGGGGCAGGCGAACCAATTTGCGCCAGGCGTGCCCTCCTGGATTTGGAAAATCTTCTTTGCAGTTGTCTTCACCCTCCTGAATATCCGCGGCATCAAGACCTCAGCGCGAATCAACACCGCCATGGCTCTGCTGATGGGGATGGTAGTGGTCGCCATTTTTGTGGCGGCCGCGCGGTACATTTTCGGAGCGCCGCAGGGAACGATCTCCTACCTCACGCCATTCTACGATCCGCATACCTTTAGTTGGGGCAACCTGATGGGTTGTACCTCAATTGCGGTCCTAACCTATATAGGCTTCGACGGAATCTCCACGCTCTCGGAAGAAGCCGAGAACCCGCGCCGGAATATCCTATTGGCGACCGTGTTCACCTGCGTGGTGATTGGAGTCCTTTCGGCAGTGGAGGTATACGTCGCGCAATTGATCTGGCCGGCACGAGAAGCGTTTCCCGACGTCAATACCGCGTACTCTTACGTTGCTGGACGTGCCTGGAAGCCGCTGTTTCCGATCGTTGGCTTCACTCTTTTGCTGGCCAATTTTGGTTCTGGTTTCGGCTCCCAGATTGGGGCAGCTCGGCTCCTGTACGGAATGGGGCGAAGCAACGCATTGCCCAAATCTTTTTTTGGTGTGATTGACTCGAAGAGTCGCGTACCGCGGAACAGCGTCATTTTCGTTGGCGTAGTTGCCATTCTTGGAGCTTTTCTCTTGGAGATCGTCGCCGGCTTCAAGACCTATTCGCTGAATACTACGTCTCTAACCTGGGAGACGTTCAAGCGAATAATGAATGGTGGCGAGGCGTACGGACTGGGCGCGGAGATGTTGAATTTCGGCGCTCTGATCGCGTTTATGGGCGTCAACCTGGCCGCGTTCCTCCGCTATTTTGTGCGCGCGAAGGAAAAGAAAATCGGGAATTTCCTGCCGCCAATTCTTGGCTTCCTGATCTGCCTTGGATTGTGGCTCAACCTCAGCAAACCGGCGATGATCGTAGGCTCGATTTGGATGGCGGCGGGAATTCTTTTCGGCGCGATACGGACGAAAGGCTTCCGCGGTAATCTGATTGACTTTGAATTGCCGCCGGAAGAGTAGGCAGAGCATCGGGTGATTTGGTGATCGGGTCATTGGGTGATTTGAAGGCCCGGATATACAAGGCGGCTTGCGGGGGGGAGCGAATGCTTGGTTCGATCGATATTGTGGCTTTTGTGCCTACCAAAGACCCGGAGAAGGCGCGAGCTTTTTATGAAGGCGTGTTGGGATTGCGTTTTGTGAAGGACGATGGCTTTGCGCTCGTGCTGGATGCGAACGGAATCAAGGTGCGGGTGGCGAAAGTTCCACCGCCATTCACGCCCGCGCCATTCACTATTCTGGGATGGCAGGTGACCGAGATCGAAAAGATTGTGGCGGGACTGCAAGGCAAAGGCGTGCGCTTCGAGCGCTTCGGATTCTTCGAGCAGGACCCGCTTGGAATATGGACCGCGCCGGGTGGGGACAAAGTGGCGTGGTTCAAGGATCCCGATGGCAATATTTTGTCGGTGTCACAACACGGGTGAGAAAATTGAGCAATCGAGCAAAAGGTAATTGGGCGATTAGAGAGTTGCCTTTCAAATCGCCCGATCACCCGAATCACCCGATCACACAATCACCCGATTGCCTCACTCCACATTCCACCCGCTGACTTCTACCGCCGGTTCGGTCGTTCCTAATTCGCTGGTGCGGTAGCTGGCGGTTACCTCGCGCTTCTCGCCGGGCAGCAGAGAGATGTAGTTGTCTTCCCAGACCACCGGCAGAATCTCTTCGCCCTTGGCGCCTTTGTCGACTTTCAGGCGGACGAAAAACGCTAGACTCTGGGAGGGATTTTCTATGGTCACGTGGGTGATGGATTCTTCGCCTTTGCGATCGGTGCTGTCGATAACTTTAAGCTTTACCTTGGGAAGCTGCGCCAGGGCGGTGAAGTCGGCGAAGGAATCGGTTGGGGTCATCCACCAGTTGCTTTTTGCCCAGTCGAGGGTTTCGGGCTTGGCGGAGAGCCAGTAGAAGTTGGAGCCGACCAATTTGCCGGTCGAATCCGCGAGGCGCAACGCTACGAAGTAGACGGGACTGAGGCCATCGACTACGGGCAACGTGAATATCTTGGCCGTGCTGTCAGCGGACGCGTCGAGAGAATCCTCGCGGGAAAATCTCTCGGTCATATCAAGGTTGTAGATTTTGGTCGTGAGCTTCAGGCCTTTCACGTCTTCATACTGGCTGCTGACTACCCAGATGGAATGGTCGTCGTAGCCATAGACGGGGTGCAGCGCTTCCATGGCGCGCTTGGCGCCGAAATAGCCGCCCCCGGGGCGCAGGTAGTAGTCGTAGAGATGCCAGATCATCGAAGGCCAGGCATTGTTCAGCATCCATTGGATCACTCCGGTCGATTGATATTTGTTGCGGCTGTAGGCTTCGTACATGGCGCGCACGCCTTCGTAGGTCTGCAGTTGGGATTTGGAGGCGAAGTCTTCCACGTTGTCGGACTTGCCGTAGCGATTCGCAAGCGCAGTGCTGAAGACCTGAATGGTTTTGAATTCTCCGCCGCCGGCGTGGTAGTTCCAGGTGTCGTCGATTGGCCACAAATGATCTTTGCCCACCATGGCCCGAATGCTTTCGATGGGCGGGACGGCCGGCCCCATGCTGGTCTCGGTGTTGAAGCCGTAGGCGCCGCCGCAACCCCCGGGGTTGCAGAGCTTGCGGTTGGGCTGACCTTGCGGCGTGTCCTGTTCCCAATAGCTTGGAGCAATGTACTCATAGGGGCCTGACATCTTAACGCCGCTTTCTCCGGTGACCGTGGTGGCCTTGCCGGTGGCCGAAGAAACCACTGGATTCGGCCACAGGAGCTGCTTTTCGATGTCGAGATACATTTGCTCGACATCGGGCGGTGGTGGGTTGTCGCTGCCGTTCAGCCACATGACCATGCTGGGATGGCTGCGCAGCCGGTAGATCTGATCGCGAAGGGATTGCTGCGCGATTTCAAAATCCTGCGGCTTCCAGCGTGTCCAGCGTTCCCAGAAATCGCAACAGCACCAGCCGGCCATGACCAGAATTCCCTCGTGGTCGGCGAGATCGAAAAACTCCTGGGTTTCAAGCTTGCCTTCGAGACGGACCGTATTGAGGCCAATATCGCGCACGTAGCGGAATTCGTCGTGCAGGCGCTGGGAGTTCTCGCGAAGCATCATTTCGGGGGTCCAGCCGCCGCCGCGGATGAGGATGTTCTTGCCGTTAATGTGAAAGGCGCGTCCGCCGGTGGCGTTGATTTCCGAAGTTACTTCACGAATGCCAAACTCGGTTCGCGAGCGGTCGCTGACCGCGCCATTGGCCTCGAATACCATGGTTAGCGGATAAAGGTTCGGCTTGCCCATCTGCGCCGGCCACCAGAGGCGCGGATTGGAGAAGACGAGTTGAGGAAACTGATCGGCGGTGAACGTCACATCTTTGCTTTGGTTTGCTGCGAGTTCGACTTCCTGCTCGAAGGCGACGTTCTCGATCTGGCCTTTCAATTTGCCCTTCACAGGCTGGCTGGTGGCATTCTTCAGTTGAGCGGTGACGGTGAGCGCCGCCGAATCGTTGGTGCGTAGGTCCAGCTTCGACAGCACGGTGGGGTAGCGCAACGCCACGGGGCCGCTGGTGGTGAGGTAGACCTCTCGCCACAAGCCCATGTTTTTGTCAGGAGGCGCGGGATTCCAGTCGACGAAGGTGATGGCGAGATCGTTCTCCGTGGGCGCGAAAACCTGCACGGCGAGAACATTTTCAGCGCCAGGCTTCAGCGCAGCGGTGATATTGAATTCGTAGGTGCGCCACGCTCCGGCGATGTCTTTCGAGTCGGCAATCTGCTTTCCGTTGAGCCACAGGTTGGCGCGATAGTTAATGCCTTTGAAATTCAGCCAGACGGTTTTCCCCGCGTAGGATGGGGGCGCGGCGAATTGTTTGCGATACCACCAGGAGACCGCATAGGGACTATCCGGCTGCATGGCGATGAGGGAGAAATTGCCCCCGACCGGATACGTGACACCGGCAAACTGGCGGAGATTCATGGCAAAGAACGGATCGGGCAGAGTTTTGTCTTTCACGAGCGCTGCGACCACCGTGGTCGGAACCGTGGCGTCGTGCCATCCCTGCGGAACAAAGGCGGAGGTAGAGATGGTCTCACCCTTGGCCTCAATTTTGGTGGAGGATTGCAGTGTCCAATGGTCGCGGAGGACCAACTTATCGGCTTGTGGATTCGAGCCGGCAGGTTTGGAGGCGATGTGGTCTGCGCCCAGGACAAGGTGCGAAGCGAGAAATGACATCACGAACAAGTGCGCCAGAAGGCGGCTGGGGAAAGCTGGCCGTGATTCTCTTGCGAATTTCATGTTGCTCCCTTGCGCGCCAATGCTGGAACGCGCGTGCCAATGCGTTTCCGCGGATCTGGGTCCGGGAACAAGATGGATAACACGTCTATTGATACGTTTCAATAGATGATTTTGAGACTGTGTGGGAAGGCGGGAGATCCGGCCGGAGAGCAACCCAAACGGCGCGGACGTCGATGGAGGAAATGACGGGGCAGAGCGGCGCGGGCAAGTTGCACGGATCCCCTTCAGCTTCGCTCAGTGCAGGCTTTCGCGTTGTTCAGGATGACAATCGATTAGGGCGCAGGATGGAGGGCAGTGATTGGTTTATAATTACTAATTCTGCGGCACACTTCCGGAGTGATAAGAAGATGATTCGATTTCTGCAAACTGAAGGACCGTTCAAGAAAATCGTGCTGAGCGGCCTGCTCCTGCTCATCTGCGCGGCCATGGTCATCGCATTTATTCCTGGCAATCTGGGCACCGACCTGATGGGTACGCCCGGCAAAGGCGTTCTTGCCAAGGTGAGTGGTGAAGATATTACGGTTGAAGAGGTTCGCGAGGCGGCGCGCCAGATGGCGGAACAGCAGGCGCAGCAATACGGCAAGAATGCTTCTATGCTGATGCCTTTTCTGATGCAACAGGCCACGCAGCGAGCGGCCGACCAGTTAGTAGATCGCCAGGCCCTGGTAGCCGAGGCGCAGCACCTCGGGTTGAAGGCTACCCCGCAGGAAGTGAAGGATGAACTTCAGCATGGCCGCTATGCCGCATATTTTTTTCCGGGAGGCAACTTCGTCGGGCAAGCCGAATATGAAGGCATGCTGCAGCAGCACAACCTGACGCCAACCGTTTTCGAAGATTCCGTGGGCAAGGAAATTCTGATCGGCAAGTTGCAAGCGTTGATCACCGGCAGTGCCTCGGTGAGCGATGCCGCCATCCGCCAGGAGTTCGATAAGCAGAATACAAAAGTGAAGTTCGATTATGCCGTCCTGAAGCAGGACGACATCAAGAAGGGCCTTCATCCCACGAATGAAGAACTGAAGGCCTTCTACGACAGCCACCAGAAAAGCTACGCAAACTCCATCCCTGAGAAACGCAAGATCAAGTACGCCATGATCGACCTGGCGAAGGTTCAGGGCGCAGTGCAAGTGACGCGGGACGAATTGCAGGCTTACTACAATCAGCATCGCGATCAGTACCGGGTTGCGGAGCAGGCGAAGGTCAGCCACATTCTAATCAAAACGCCACTTCCTGACGCTAACGGAAAAGTGGATGAGAAGGGCGTGGCTGAGGCGCAGCGGCGGGCCGAGGATCTGCTGAAGCAAATCAAGGCCGGAACGAAATTCGAGGACCTGGCCAGGAAGTATTCGGAAGATCCGGGTAGCGCCAAGGAAGGCGGATCTCTGGGCTGGATCGACAAAGGGCGGACGGTTCCGGAGTTTGAGAAAGCCGCGTTCTCGCTTCCCAAGGGGCAGATCAGCGACCTGGTGAAGAGCACTTATGGGTTTCACATTATTCGCGTGGACGACCGGCGCGATGCCCACCTGAAGACGATCGAGGAAGTCCAGGGCGAGATCGAGCCAATTCTGAAGCAGCAGAAGGCGCAGGAAGTCGCGCAAAAGGAAGCGGCGGATTTGCTGCAGCAGGCCAAGACGCAGGGCTTGGACGCTGCCGCAGCCTCCAAGGGCGTGCCGGTCGTAACTTCGGACTTCTTTAGCCGCAGGGACGTGGTGCCGGGATTAGGCCCAGCGCAACAGTTGATGGACGCGGTTTTCACCACAAAGGAAAAATCGCCCCCAGATGTGGCTTCGACCTCACAGGGCTTCGCAGTATTTCAATTGCTGGCTGTGCAGCCGCCCTCGACGCCCACGTTCGAAGAGATTCGTGCGAAGGTCGAGGAGCAGTTCAAGAGCGAGCGCTCGAACATTCTCCTGTCGCAAAAGACCCAGGAACTTTCCGACCGCGCCAAGTCCGAACATGATCTGAAGAAAGCGGCCAAAGAGCTGGGCGCGACGGTGAAGACGAGCGATTTCGTTTTGCCGGATGGACAGGTCCCCGATATTGGGTCGCTAACGGGAGAGGCGGCGGTTGCCTTCACCATGAAGCCGGGAGACATCAGCGGGCCGATCAATTCGGGCGCCAACGGGGTGGTGATCTCAGTGATTGAAGTACAGGCGCCGACGGAGGCTGACTTCGCCGCCAAGCGCGACCAGATTCGGGACACGCTTCTGCAGGGTAAGGAGCAGGAGCTTTTCGGCCTGTTCGTAACCAACCTGCGCGACCAGATGGAGAAGTCGGGCAAAATCAAGATTAACCAGGAAGAGTTAAAGACGCTAACCCGGGCGGGAAGCGAACCTGGAGCTTGAGGCAGGCTTCAGCAGGCTGGGGACGGTGAAAGTGGTAATCCCCGGAGCGAGTGACCAAGTTGCATGTCGTTTCCGCGTGCCGCAGGCATTTTGTTGCATCCCACGTCGCTGCCATCGCGCGGCGGCATCGGCGATTTTGGTCCGGCCGCTTATCGGTTTGTTGACTCCCTAGCCGGGGCTCGCCAGGGTTTGTGGCAAGTGTTGCCGCTCGGTCCAGTCGGTTACGGCAATTCGCCTTACTCTTCCACGTCGGCATTTGCCGGCAACCCGCTGCTGATCAGCCTGGAACGCCTAGCCACCCACGGTTGGATCGATCCCGCGAAACTCTCCGCTCTTCCTTTGCAACTCTCTTCTAACTCGCATCCGGTCGAGTACGATCAAGTGTTTGCCACCAAGATGCCGCTGCTGTTTGAGGCTGGGCGGAGCTTTGTGGCTTCAGCGCCGGCCAACGCGCGCGAACGCTTTGAGCGTTTCTGCTCGGAGAACGCGTGGTGGCTCGACGATTTCGTCCTCTTCGATGCCTTGCGCGCCCAACAAAAGCTGGCCAGCTGGAACGAATGGCCGCGAGAGCTGGCGCACCGCGAGCCGGCGGCAATCGAGCGCGCGCGGAAGGAGTTGGCGGTTGATTTGAAGATCCGGAGCGCGTTGCAGTTTGCGTTTTACGAACAATGGCAAGCCCTACGGCGGTATTGTTCGGAGCGATCGATTCGCATCGTGGGCGATGTCGCCATCTTCGTCAACTACGACAGCGCCGATGTCTGGATGCACCGCGACCTCTTCCGTCTGAATGACAATCTGGAACCCGAAGTGGTTTCGGGTGTTCCTCCTGATTTCTTCAGCAAGACCGGACAGCGCTGGGGCAATCCTCTTTACCGCTGGGACGTGATGAAGGAGGAGGGCTACGATTGGTGGGTGCAGCGCTTGCGCTGGGCCACGCGCAACTGCGACTACATCCGGCTCGATCACTTTCGCGGGTTCGA
>PLIO01000233.1 GCA_003140075.1 Acidobacteriaceae bacterium
TTTTTCCGCAGCCTGCTAGGGAGACAATGGCATCTAGCCCACGATCAAAGCGAACACCTTCTTTCGAGACAATCCAGAGCGACGCCCTGTCAATCACGTAAGAAAGGGCCTTGGAGGGTTACCCGGTGGAACTCTGCAAAGCACTCGCCGTGACATGGTTGTTCGCAGGACTGCGAAACAACGAAATATTGCGTCTGCGTCTAGGATGCATTCGCTGGCAGAAGGAGGATGCCTCGGTCCAAAACAGTGGTGAGATTCTAAGCGGCGGCGCGGTTTGCATGCTCGATGTCCCCGTGAACAAAACGAGCGCAGCCTTCACCAAGCCCGTCGATCCAATCGTCGGCGAGATGATTTCCGTGTGGGAGAAGGTTCGCCCGAACGGCGTCAAGCTGCCAGATCACAAAACCGGTGAGATGGTCGATTTTCTTTTCCTGTATCGCCTCACGGTCGTCGGTCAGAGCTACTTGAACAACGTGCTGATTCCTACACTCTGCCGCAAGGCCGGAGTACCGACGGCAGATGTTCGCGGCAACATCACGAGCCATCGCGGGCGTTCGACGATTGCCTCTCAACTCTTCAACGCCAAAGAGCCGATGACGCTGTTCGAATTACAGGAGTGGCTCGGCCACAGCACGCCGGCGGCAACACAGCACTACGCCAAGATCACACCGACTAAGTTGGCGAAATCGTACGCTGACGCTGGCTACTTTGGGAGGAACCTCCGAGCGATTGAGGTACTCGTTGACCAAGAGACTGTCCGCAGCGGACGGGCTGCGAGCGAGCCGTGGAAGTTCTACGATCTTGGACACGGCTATTGCACATATGATTTCTTCGAACAGTGCCCACACCGCATGGCATGTGCCAAGTGTGACTTCTACATGCCGAAGGAATCGAGCGCCGGCCTCCGGCTGGAGGGAAAGAAAAACTTAGTGCGCCTTTTGCAAGAGATCCCGCTTGGTGAGGCCGAACGGGCGGCAGTTGAGGAAGGCATTGGCGCACACGCGCGATTGCTTGCCAAGCTTGTGGACGTGCCAACTCCTTCGGGACAAACGCCACGGCACATTGCTAAGGGGATTGTGTCCGTGAGTGCTGTTGGCAATGCATTGTCGGTCGTCAAGCATCCGGCAGAACCGTCGAAGTAGCTTTGCGCCTTTTGCCAAGCCGCTGAAGCGACAATGCGACCGAGCAGGCGACCGGAGAGGTCGGCCCCGCGGAAGTGAATTCCACCGTAACGGCGCGAGATGGCGGCTTCGTTGGCGGCGTCGGCGAATGTCTCCCAATGCAAGGTGACGGGCTGGGCGGGCGTGACGCCTGGTTCGATCTTCGAGCTGCCTGCCGGAAGAGTTACCGACTCGCCGAAATGATCGCTGCCGGTCCAGAGTTCGAGGATTTCGGCGGCGGCGGAGCTGTAGGTGCTATGGCCGGAAACGTAATCCGGAAATGGCGGCGTTGGAAAAGTTGCTGCCTGATACGGAATCCACTGTGAGCCATCCATCTCTACGGTGCCTTTGCCGGGACCGCCCCAGGCGCGAATGGTTTTGCCGCGAAATAGAAATGAGATTGCGGTGATGGGGCGGACGGAGTCATAGGCGCGTTTTGCGTCCCAGGCGGCGATGCCTGCGTCGAAGATGGCGTTACTAAGAGCGAAAAACATTTTGACATCGTCGTCGAGCGTGTGACGATCGCGCTCAGAGACCCATTGCGCGAAGAGTGCCCAATGTCCGGGAGGCTGCACGGTGTAGGGGCCGTCGTTCCAGTAATCGGCGATCATTTTTTGTTTGTCGGTGAGCCCGGCGCTGATGGTGACGAGTTCTTCGGCTTGTTCCTGATATTCCTTCGATCCGTAGGTTGCGGGGCCGAAGCCGCCGATCAGCTGACGAAATTCGTCTCCGCTGGTCAGGGCGAACGGAGTCACTTGCGGCCACTGTGCGCCGACGAAGCGTTGCGTGATCAGGTCGCCGGTGGAGTTGACGTAGGTGAGCGGCTGCCAGTGGTTGGGATCGGACGGCGCTGCGCGTGCCGGGACGGGGCTGGGAGTGTTTACCGGAGTGTAGCCAGTCCAATCGGAATATGGGCCTTGCGCGAGATCACCGAGTTGGTTGGATTTGTCGTGATGGCGGAATTCGAGGACGGCGGCGCAGGCCACGTTGCCAATGCCGGTGGGCGTTTCGATGTCGGTGGAGTTGTCGTTCGGATCGTAGCCGAGCTGCTTCATCAGCGGGATGTAAACCGAATTGGTGTCGACGGGCAGCACGTCCACCAGCGCGCGATAGGCGGCGTAGCTTATGGCTTGCTCTTTGTTGGCTAACGTTCGTTCGGATGCGGGACGGCGCAGCGCGCTGCCTAGCTGAGTGCCAATGGCACGGTCATCGTAGGCTGCCCAGGCGTCGTACATGCAGGTGTGGACGATGGCTAAGGCCCGCGCTACGACCGGCGCGCCCAGTTTGGCGTCGCGGATTCCTTGCAGGGTGGCGGAGTTCCACTGCAGATCCAACGCCGGATCGCGCAGCGCGTTGGACCTGCCACACGCTAACAAAACCACGCCCAACACTGCGAAATTCCAGATGCGCATGCGATTTTGGCCTCCCTCTTCGCGAAAGGGCGACGGGTCAAGACGCGCCTTAGCGTTCATTGACTCGGTGGAGACTCGCAAGGGCCGATAGTGCCATTCCCCTCGTTTCCGGATCGCTTGATTTTGAGGCTTCGATCAATGCATCTACAGCATCGTTCGTCTTCAATTGCGCAAGAGCGCCGATCATCAGTGATACAAATTCCCGCCTCTTCATTGCCTCAGCCAAGTAGGGAATGGCCACGGGATCTTTAACGATTGAGAGTGCCTTCGCCGCAACCAGGGATGCTGCGAACGACTCCGAGCCATTGACGCGGGCCAGCAGCCCCGAGCACGCGGCCTTAAGCGCGTCGTTATCTCTCGGCTCAACCCGCAGCGAGAGCTTGGCGCTGACCCTCGACGGGAAACCCCGCAAAACGACGTCTATTTGATACAGACCCTGCTCCCCAAAGCTAAACCATTCGTCCGCGACGACAGATATGGTCCTTTCTGTGCCCGCATCAACGTGAACCGCGTTGCTAAACTTCATTCCTTCTTGCGGCACCTCGGGAGACCGTTCCCAAGCGTGGCCACTTGGATCCACAACCTTTACCCAGACGTTCCTCCAATCGTAACCTGGGTCGAAGTCCAGGCTTGTCGACGGTGGACTCTGAAATCTGATATCCAGGATGACCGGTTCATGCTCGGTGACAATGCTTTTCTCGAGTGCGATGTTCGCCTCGTCTGGTGGGGGGGAGCTCTGCGCAATGGCACCAACTCCGAGAAACAGGGAGACAACAGCGACGATTTGAGAAAGTTGGCGTTTCGCTTGTAACACAGTCCCTCCGATAACTCACTTTGGCCCCGCGGCTCAGGGCAGCGTGTATGTAGATGTTACACTCGTGTCGCTGGCTGAAACCGTTGCAACCCAGTTCCCGCCTGATTGTGCTACGGACCTCGTAATCGTATCTGTGTATATAGTGGTCCACGAGCCTCCGCTACAAGAGTATTGAATGAGCTGCGTGGCGGTGAAGGAGTTTGCTACATAAGGTTTAACAAAACTTAGATTGCTTACGTAATTGGTGTCTTCAGATGTACCGCCCGTAGCTGACGAAGGCGCTGTAATCGAGGGGTTTGGGTACGTGGATCCTCCTCCGCCCCCGGCCCACGGGGGGGCTCGAAGGAACGTAGGGGTTGCTGCTACCGGGATAGGTCACATTTTCCCGCATTGAGCAGTTTGACAAGTCGTTAAGGTTCCCATCGCTCGACGTCCACGCATAAAATCTAAATATCCCCAATACTCCGGTGCCAGCGTTTTCGGCGCTCGTAAGGTGAAAATTGACCGGAACGGGTGGCGGCGTGATGACCGAAAACGATGTTGAACCCACGGTAATATTTCCGCCGTCGGAATTTGAAACCGTAGCCGTAAGTGTGGCCGTGCCGACGGACATTCCCTTGACTACGACAGCAGTGGTCTGCGTGAAGGTCCCCGTTGGGCTGACTATAGCAGCTGGGCTCGTGATGGAGAGTGAAATAGGAAGTGTGTTCGATGAGGGTGAAACCGTGGCGGTCATCGTGGCCGTTTGTCCGACCGTAACAGAAGGAATGCCCGAAAAGGTTACCTTCGGCGTCGACGTGCCGGGCGCAGGAGGCGCCGACACCAGCGTGTCCGGACAAGTGGGCAGATCGTGGTAATCGTCGCTGCACTCTTCGCCATTGATCTCCTGGGTAGAGGTAGCTGTTAAGTTCGCGGTACCCGCGTTTACTCCGGTGACCAGCCCAGCCGCTACTGTCGCGACGCTGCCATTGAAACTGCCCCAACTCGCCGAGGCGGTCAGGTTGTATTGTGTTCCGCTCTTGTACTGTACGGTGAAGGTTTCCTGGGTTGTTCCCCCTACACCAACCGCGAATGGATTGGCATCGATAAAACCTTCCACCGCCCCTGAGCAGGTGATACATATCGGCGTGCAGGTTGCCTTCTGTACGTTATAGATGCCAGCATCGATGGCCATCAGGATCCGTTGGTATTCGCCCTGCGACCCCGCGATCTCGGCGCTGCCGTCCCTTACCGAGGGCGGAATCAGGTTGCCTTCGTCGTCCGGGATTTGGTTCTGAATGATTTCCGACACGTTTAGCATTTGGGCGGCTTTCGGCTCGAGATGCAGCGGATACTTGTAATGGCCGCCGGAGAAGAACAAAGTAAGCACCAGATCCTGGGCCTCGTCGGCCGGGTTCCAGAGGTTGATCATGGTGTCGTCGCCGTTGGCCGTGCTCCAGTAGGATAGGCCTCTGGCGGCGCTCTCTGAAACAACCTGCGGCCGCGCCTCAAACACGTAGGTGTTTTTCTGATCCACGCTGCCGCCCGCCATTAGCAGAGCGCCATCCGAGCCTTGAAAATCGAAGACGAGGTTTACGCTGCCGTTGAAATCCCTGAGGCTGCTGGCCGAGATTAGGGATGCAAGATTCAGGTCCATTGCGGCATAGGGAGGGATGGAAACCTGAGGAAGCTGTACGGAGCGCGAAGCGGCATTTTGTACCCAGTAGAGTTTGGGCTGAATTGAGTATGCCTCGCCGGTGAGGTTGCGCAAGACGAAGTACGGAGTAAATCTTGTCCCGGCGGGAAAGCGCATCATGGGATCGGCCTCGCCGGTCATGAAGCCGACGGCCGCGTAGGTGAGTGTCGCGGATTTTTCCGACGGTTTTGGAGGGCTGTGCAAAGGCAAATTGGCGGAAAAGCCCGTCGCCAGATCTTCGAGTCCGCCACGCGCCAACAATCCGTGTTTAGGTCCGTTATAGGTGACGCGGATGCCTCCTTCGTTTGCGGGAGCCGACTGCATTTCGGACAGGTCGACGACCTTAGTGCAATGCGGAGAGACTGTGACCGTATGGGTTCCGAGGATATTTGACTGGTTGTCGAGCACCTGGAGATTCGCGGAAATTGGCTGCGGGGAGGGGTTCGAGAGCGTCACGAAGCCGGTTACATTGGGCTCGTGCTTCCACCAGATGCCTTCGAGCGCGCGAGGTTGGAAGGCATCACTTTGTGTCTGCGCGTCCGATGCCATGGCCGGCTGAAGGTTGTAGCTAAAGATTACGCTATGGAGAACGTCAACAGAACGCACGGTTACACATAGGGCGTCCCACGGCCAGTTGTAGTCTATTTCGACATAGCCTTTCAGCGTGGCCCACGGCGCGATACCGTTATCGGCAAGCGCTTGATTGATGTTCACGACCGCGGTGCCCGAGGGTTCCAAGTTCACATCCGCTAGCTGGTACTTGCGTCCATTGCTGAGGTAGAGGACGGGCGTAACCGTGATGGGAGCGACTTTGACGCCGTTCTTGATATAGATGGAGGACTTGAAATTGGCATCGACCATCCATAGCCCGCCTACCATCGAGCGCGGGACAGCAGGGCTGTGCCACTTGCCGGTGTAGTGCAGGGCCGGCGGAACTGGCTTGTGGGGAGCGAGTACTTTGGGCTGCTGGGCGGCGACACCGGTGATTAGAAGAATCGGAAAGGTGCACGCGAAAAAACTCGACAAACGCGCAGAGCGGAGAAACATTTCCCCGGCCTCCAAAAGGATTTGACAACTCGGTCCCTTGGCCCGCGGTGCTCTAGCACCGCTACTCGGCGCAATCCGCATTTGCGCCGACGACAATTCATAATTGGGGAAAACCTATCATGAGAAGCGCGTCATCCCGAGTCCCCGGAATCTCCTCATGGTGAGTGTCCACGAAACTAAATAGGTTCGCGGATCGTGTCAAGAGGAAACCGAACTTTTTTATGAGAAATCTATCTTCTGTCAACCTCAGCCGATGTTCGTCGACAACTGACTTAGCTCAGATATCAGAAGGATCGGGTGTCAGTACTCTCCCGAGAAGAAAACCTTTCAGTTGACCTTTGATTCCACATAATGCACTTCGCCCGATTGCTTTCGTGCCAAGATCGACGCTTCCGTGAAAAGGACTCTGGAAACGAAGCCGCAGCTAGTCCAGATTTCGGCGGCGTGGAATTCCCGCGTGGGCGCTCCCTTGGGACGCAATCAATATGTGGAGTTGGAGATCAAGAAACCGAAGGCAAACGGCACAAGCACCAAGTTGCCAGCTAACCAGAAGCCATGCGAGAAGATGGCTGAGGCAATCGTCATGGATGGCGGTAAGCGCGGACAGCTTGTCAAGGTTTGTGCCGATCCAGCTTGCCGCGTCCACCACCCCAACACGCCTTCTCCGCAGCAAGTCGAGCGGGAGCGGGCTGAGGAACGGAAGAGGATCGAAAAAGAGAAACTGGCGATCACGACTCGCCATCGAATCTTGGCTACGATCCTCCAACGCGTGTCGGCTCCGTTGAAAAAGGCTGACTTGCTAGCGGTCGCCCATTACCTGATCGGCCACCTTTCCTACAGCCAGGTTCCGACTCTGGCGAAGCGGCACAAGGTAGAGGCGAAGAAAGACTCTGCGTCCGCGCAGGAACTTCTCGCCAAGCAAGTCGGCGCGTATGACGAGTCCGAACTGTGCAAGCTGCTTCTGGAAATCAGTCTGCTGGATTCGGCTTATCAGCGATCCACCGCGAGCAGCAACGACGTTCTCATGGACGCCGCTAAACGCTACCGCGTAGATGCTGAAAAGCTCCAGAAGGCTGTCGCAGTGGAAATTGCTGCGACACGAAATAAAAAGACTAAGGTTAAAACAAAGTTGGAGGGCCGCACGACGGCAGCATAAGCGACCAACCCAAGTCTCCGGGCGGAGTGCGAGTTTGCACTCCGTCCTTTTTTTGCGACGGATGCCGCCGAAGCGGTGTCACCGGCCCAAATCTGGCCGTTGAAGCTTCTAAGTTATTGGGTTGAAAAACGGCAATCCCTGTCCGTTGGGGAGACGGTGACATCGGGAGAGCTCGAACCGCCGACGCCAGCCGTTTCAGGGCTAAGAGAATCAATCATTGCAACGACTTCGTGGCACGGGTGGCGCTAGAAGTTGTTGATAGCTAGTGGTGGAAGCAGCAACTGCGGGTGAAAAGTGCGGGCAGCGGAACAACAGCCCGCTCATCGAATGCGGGGGCATCGCGGCAGCCGTTATTCGACTTCGCGAGTTTCTGCGCCAACCTGGTGTCCGCGGTAATCGCTTCTGCAATACTCTTTACGGTTCCCGTTTGGCGGAAAGAGTTGGGATTCGGTCCGTCGACCAGCACAACGTCGTTTCTCATTGCTCGTCAGCGTATTCGACGAAGAAATACTCCCATAATTCTGGCGCGGTAGTAAGACGTCTACACGATGAAGTCGGAGGACGGCACAGGTTGTCCTAGGCTGCCACGCGCCGTGCATTCGCCATCCTTTAAGGGCGAGCGTAAGCCATGGTCCAGACTGCCTTGTCTCCCTCGTGGTATTCCTTGCCTTCCCAGGGGTCACCGCAGACGTGCAAATACTCGTAAGGGGTCCCTGCAAACATCACCCAAGCGCCTTTGTCGCGTACTGTGGTGGGCAGGCCATTTGCCGCTGCATTGAAAGGCCATGTGATCATCCAGTGCGGTCCTATCGGAATAGCGGGACTGGTTTTATCCGCAGGATTGGTGTTGCTTCTCTGTGTCGCGCCGCAGAGCATATAAATCATTCCGGGCGCTGTGTTCGTTGGCTTCGGCTTTCCTTGCATGGCATCCATCATCCATCGCATACCCATGGGGTTCATGCACATGGGCGGGTCGCCGATTTTGTTTTCGTTTCCCGGTGTACAAACCCACTCATTCGTTCCTTGGACTAGAACGGTCATATTGCCGTCGGCAGCTATTTCGGCGACCGTCGCGTCTTTGGTCACATGTTCAGGTCCGGAGAGGCGCGCTCTCCTAACTCTTGGATCTTCCGCCCTATCAGTCATGTCTTGACCTCCTAAAGCTAAGTCATTCGATTCTGTATCTCTCCATCCGGTATCATCCGCAATTGGAAATCTGGACAGAGACGCCGCAGTTTGGCCGGAGCCGTTGGTCAGTAAAGCGGCAACAGCGACCGTAGTCGCGAGAAACTCTCTTCGGGTTTTCATTGATGGTGATTTCTCCAGTCAAGCGCTGAGCTTCCCATTTAACCCTGCTGACAAACGTGGCCAACGACGAAGAATGCTCTGCGACCGTGGAACTCATCAAGGTTCGGAATCGACTCTTCTCGTAGCAGCCAAGCTCTTCATCGTCAACCGTTGATCGAGAGGGAACTCATTTATGCATTAAGGTAGATATCCGTCGCTTTTCCACTGCCTGTAAAGGGTCAACTCCTCACTGCTCCAGTAAGGGCCACCGGGAGGCATGGATTGGTTTGTCAGACTGTCCTCGACAGCTTGAGCATTGCCGTGATCGTTTGAAGGATCGGCCATATACGCGAAGTTATCGAGCAGAACCTTATGTTTGTTCATGTGTTCGATATCGATCTGCCTAAACAGCGGTCTAATGTCTCTTTCAAAGGAAACTGGCATTTTCTCTCTCCCTGCCGATGTGTCGTACTGCTCTTCTCCGCCGGAGTAATGCGATGCAGCGGCGGCGGAAACGAACCCAGGTCCATTTTGCGCCTCCTGCAATTTTTCGATCAATATCGGGCGAAACCTTGGCAGTGACCGCATCCGCCGCCCTTTAGCCGGCGATCTTCTGCAAGAGCGGAATCATGCGGTCATCCAATTCCCGCGGAACTGGGAAACCGCGTTTTGGCGATCTGCGGTTCATGGCGATTTTTTCTTCCATGCAATGTTCATCGCATTACGGCGCCAGTAGTAGGGACCGCTTGGAGATCATCCCATTCGCGAATTGGGATCACCAGATAGAGCTCGGTGCGACCTGGAAGATGATTGACGTAAGGTTCACCGTTCGATCCGTCCGGGTTCAGCGTCTGCATCACCTTCTGATCCGTTCCAATGATCATGATGTGTGGCCCAACGTGAAATTCGCTGTCGTGTCCCATCGCACGTGATGTGTTGGGCACCCATTTGCCACCATACATGTAAGAAATTCCGAGATTCTGCAGGTTGGGAGTGCGACCGGCCATGCTGTCCTTGACGAACTGCAGGAAAACCTGGTCATAGCAGCCGGGCTCATCATGGCTGGCTCCAGGAAAACCCGGAAGACATGTCCACCCATTGCTGCCGGCCCGGAGGACCCGGAACTCGCCACTGGGCGAGCTTGGCCAGTCGAGCACGGTTGCGTTATGCGTAACAAACTTCGGACCCGCCCCCAGAGCAGACGCGATTTTCTCCGCATCGGATTTCGACTTGGGTGATGCTGGCACTTGAGCGGAAGCGACGGCAGCTGTGAACAATACTAGGAAAGTAAACTTCTTCATCGAAGTTCTCGTCTACGCGCTTCCGCGATCATCAGTTCTGCATATCCTTCGGTGTGACAGATTCCACATGCCTCCACCCGAATCCGGACTTGACCTGCTCCAGGTTCAGCGATTGGCCGTTTCACTACTCGAAGCTTGCCCGGCTCATAGACTTCTACTGCCTTGTTGGTATCTTTCATTTGCGAGTGCCTTTTCCCTTCCTTGCTGAACGTCCGCGCGGGAACGTGTCATGCCAACAGATTCTCGATCTTCACCGGGAGTTCTCGCACACGATTGCCCGTTGCATGGTGGACCGCCGCCGTGATCGCCGCGGCTATGCCCGTCAAGCCGATCTCGCCGATCCCGCGTGCGCCAACTTCATTGATCTCCTTGTCTGGGTAGTCGAGGAAATGCACTTCGATCGGCGGGGAGTCAGCGTTTACCGCCACCACGTAGTCGGCCAGATTACTGTTGATCGGCGCGCCGCTCTGCGGATCGTAAGAGGTGTGCTCCAGCAGCGCCATGCCGATTCCCATCACCACCGCGCCTTGGATCTGGTTCCGGCCAGCTAGTGGATTAATAATGCGGCCCCCATCCATGACCGACACAACCCGGCTGACGCGCAGCCGTGCGATCTCAGGCTGCCAGGTAACCTCGACGAAGTGGCAGCCGAACGAGTGTGTCGAGTACTTGGGCTTGGGATTGCCAAAGGCCGCTTCGGATTTTCCGCTGCCCGTGACCAGACGAAGGTTGGCTCGGCGGAGCA
>PLIO01000263.1:0-1978 GCA_003140075.1 Acidobacteriaceae bacterium
GCGCTGCTCGATGCCTACGAATCGACGCTCGACCGCCGTTATTTCGATATCGCCGAACGCGCGATGCATCTTGCCGTTGAGCGCTACGGCGATCCCGATGGCGGTGGGTTCTTCGACCGCGCGAAAGACGCCGCGCCGATGGGCGGGCTCGACGTCCGCCGCAAACCGCTGCAGGATTCGCCCACGCCAGGAGCGAATTCCGTGGCGGCGATTGTGCTCGATCGGCTCCACGGATTTACCGGCGAGCGCCTCTACCACGAGTGGGCGGAGAAAACCTTGGAAGCGTTCGTGGGGCTTGTCCCGCAATACGGACTCTTCGCCGCGACCTACGGTCTCGCGGCGCTGCTTCACGCGCGCCATGCGATGCAGGTGGTGGTTACCGGCGCGGCAGGCGATCCGAAGGCCGCCGCCCTTGAAAAAGCGGCGAATGGGATTTATCGATACGGAAAGGCGATCCTGCGTGTGACGTCCGAACAGTTGTCAACAGCAGCACTTCCCGCCGCGTTGCGCGAAACTCTGCCGCACCTCGACGCGACTTTGGCGCAAGCATTCGTTTGCGTCGAGACGACCTGCTATCCGCCAGTTTCGGATCCGAGTAGGCTGGCCGCGCTCCTCATCGAAGTGGCGGCGGGCGCCAAAAACGCCCAGTAAGCAGCGCTGTGATGTGCGGCCTAGGGCACAACCGGCAAACCGATGAAGCTGGCATTGCCCGGTGTGTGCCAAATACTTTGTGTTGCTTTCTGGTAGTCCGCGGGCTTCGCCTCAAAGATGTTCGGCACAAACGTCTGCGGGTTGCGGTCGTAGAGCGGAAACCAACTGGACTGCACCTGCACCATCATGCGATGTCCCGCCAGGAAAACATGGTTGGCCGTCGGCAGGTTGAAACGGTACCGCAGCGCCGCGCCCGCCGCGATCGGCTTGGCCGTCGCCAGTCTCTCGCGATACCGGCCGCGAAAAATATCGGCCGACACCATCAGTTGATAACCGCCCAGGGCCGCGTCGCCGGCCACCTCATCGGGATACACGTCGATCACCTTCACCACCCAGTCGGAGTCCGTCCCGCTGGTGGACGCCATCAAGTTGGCAACCGGCTCTCCGCTAATCTTCACCGGCGCGCGCAACACATCCGAGACGAACGCCAAAACGTCCGTCCGCCCGGACGGCTCCCGCTGGTCGTCCACCAGCCATTGGGACCAGGTCTTGCGCTTATCTTCGCCGATGGGCCGCGTGCGGAACGGCACCGGCTTGGCGGGATCGGAAACATATTCCTCGAATTCCGTACTGCCCTGATCCGGCGCCGTGAAGCTCAGCTTCAGTCCCGCCGTAAGATATAGCGGCGCCGGCCGGATGGTGCAGCCGCTCGCGCAACCCGCCGGCCATGCGGGCAATCGCCGCCATGCGTTCGTGCCGGTCTCAAACGCGGAAACCGGCGGTACAACGGCCTTCGGCGCGCCATCTCTCAGGTATTGATCCAGGAACGGGCGCAGGATCTCCTGGCGGAAGTAGAGTCCGGTGTCGCTGTTAAATTTTATTGGGCCGAGTGAGCTGGCATCTCCGATCTCCTGCCCGTGGTGCCAGGGGCCGAGTACGAGAAACAATTTGTCGTTGCTGGTGTCTTTTGCTTTCAGCGCCTTGTAGACCGCCGGAGCGCCGTAGATATCTTCCTGATCCCACAGGCTGGCCACGAGCATGGTTGGCACCGTCAGCGGTTGCGCCGCGAGAATGCGATCCATCGCCTGGTCCTGCCACCATTCGTCGT
This sequence comes from Acidobacteriaceae bacterium, assembly GCA_003140075.1. Lineage (GTDB taxonomy): Bacteria > Acidobacteriota > Terriglobia > Terriglobales > Acidobacteriaceae > Sulfotelmatobacter. Next base: position 1,760 of record PLIO01000263.1, read on the forward strand.
AGCTGGGGTGCTCCAGCATCTTTCTCCAGAAGCCGACTTGTTCCAGCCCGTGGCGGCGTCCCAGCTCGCCCGCCGAGCCCGCTTCCATGAAAACGTCATAGTCGTCAAAGTGATTGGTCCACCAGGTAATGTCGTTCGCGCGCGTCGCTTCCTGGTCATAGATGTAGCCCATATTCTGTTGGCGGAATGCACCGTTGTGAAACCAGTCGTCGCCCATCC
>PLIO01000263.1:1998-4741 GCA_003140075.1 Acidobacteriaceae bacterium
TCGCCTTCGGAGCCGTATTTGCCGCGCACGTCCTGCACCACGCGAATGTAGCCGCCTTCGACGATGACTTCGGTCGCATTGTCATAGCCGTTCAGGATGGGGCCAAGGTGAGAGCTTTCGGCGTGGCTGGTTAGCGCCGAGGCGCTGTACGGCGTTCGAGTGAGGAGGATTGGCGCGCCCTTTACGCCTTGCGGGAGAATGATGACGGTGTGCAGCTTCACCCCGTCGCGCATGGGAATCATCACATCGCGCTTGACGTAGTCGAAACTGGAGGTGACGAGGTTGAATGTAGAGGGAGTTTCGCTGGGCAGGCCGGGGGATGCGGCGGTCTGCGCGGAGGAGCGGTTGATGAATAATAGAGCGCCGAAAATAAGGGCGAGAACAACTTCGTTACGAACCCAGAAAATTCCTGACCATGAGCTTTTTGTCCGAACGCCAAAACGTGATCCCAGTTTCTCCATGCTCACCTCGCGAATGAAGAGTGTACCGATGAACGGCGATCGGAACAACTGGCGCGTCCTTGGTTCGCGATCACATCTGGATGCAGGGTGCCACCTGGTTGCCGCAGTTGCACTCAAGGCAAGCTGTCCAGGGTGGTGTTGTGAAGGTTGGTGGTGGCGATTTGCAGGGAGTAGAGCATCAGGCTGGCGGTTTCGCGCTCGATCTGTCCGGCGGCCAGCAGGCGCATGACTTGGGTGAGAGAGAACTGAATGGAGCTGGCATCCTCGAGAAGAGGCAGAGTGAACGGGGGGTTGCGGCTGTCGCGCGCCCGTTCGGCGTTGACTGCGAGGAGCTGTTCGCGCTGGCGTTTGTGGTGATAGCAGTAGCGGTGGTGGCGCATGGCGGGCGATCCGCAGTGGGCCCCATCCACCATGAAGTGCATACATTGGTTGGGCAAACGGGCCATAGTGATGGTATACCCCTCCCTCCCTCGGTCTGTTGGAATCAGCAGTTTAGCGGGATTTTGCGAGTTAATCTCCACGTTGCAATCAGTTACGGGCAAAATCTTGAGCCGCAACGGGTTGGCAGACTGGAATGTGTCACTTTGTTGTGAGCTATGAAGCCAGTATTTAATATTTCTAGAAGCTAGTAAAGGTTAGGTGAACATGCGGGTGGTGTGGAAATCGTCGGTGTGGAATCCCGCCGCGATGCTTAGCTTCCGTGTTCCGGACGGCCGCTTCCAGGCTCCAGAGGTGGGTCGATTTCTGTGTAGCTGCCGGGTAGGGCAGCATTGACCGCTTCCACGACGAGCCGAACATGAGGCCGCAGACTTGGCCGTTGCTGTAGACCAAGAACCATCTATGCTTCCGACGCTAAAACGGGGCCAGCCGCTTGTCTGGGCCTTCGATTTCGTCCTTGGCATCGAGGAATTCTTCACTCCATGGCTTGCCTGCGCACCCGGGGCACTCGTCAATCATGTTGCCCACAGCGAAACAGTGATAGCAGGTTCCCTCGGAGCTGGCCCCAGGGAACTTATTGCATGTCTTGCAGGGCGTGAAGAACTCAATCTCGAGGGACCGGTGTTCGCCCCATAGCTCGCGTTCGCAGACGATGCACATTTTCATCCCCTTTGGCCGGCGCGACTCATAGGTCCGGTCGAGCAATTCGCCGTGTATTTTCCCGCAGGGCCTAATATAGCCCGGTGACCTCCTTCTAAGTTCTCCAAATCCGAATTTAGGATCGCCTATCGCAGACATCCATTCCAAAACGGAAAAGGCCACGCTGCTTCACAACGTGACCTTTATTTATGCCGGCAACGACCGGAATTTATCCTGAGCTTGCCAAGGGTTCCCACACACTTGGCGCGTGCAGTACCGTCGGCCCTGCGGGGCTTAGCTTCCGTGTTCGGGACGGGACTCACGGTTAGCGGTGCTTCCCGACGAACAGCGGATTCCTCCTGTCTCGCTTCGCTCGCGCGTCGGAATGACAACGGGTCGGGGGTCATCCGCCGCTCGAAACGCGGGTGACGCAACTCCCTGTTGACGAACCCCTCCCTGCCGTGTAGGATGGTAGGGACAAGTTTGCCCTTCGGGGCAAACCGGAATTTCATGCAGAGTGGCTGAGGGACGAGCCCTGTGACGCCACGGCAACCGGATCGGGATCATATATCTCGACCGCCAGGTGCCAACTCCCGCCCGGAAACGGGGAACATGAGATTCGGATGCGAGCTTCATTTTTATTTGCATTCCGACCTCTTTTCCCTATTTCCTGGAAAAAGAGGCCTTTGTATTTTAGGGCGCTTTTTCCCGGCTCGTCCCCAGCTATTCGCTGCGACTAGAAAGCGAGTAGCCCGATGTCGAATTACGACGCTAACTACGAACTGCGCTGCCGGGAATGCGGTCGAAGCTGGGGAAACCAGCCCCGCTCCATCTGCGACGAGTGTTTCTCTCCTCTCGAAATCACTTACGATTACGACGCAATCCAAGGTTCGATCGCAGGGGGAGCATTTAGCCGCGAGCGCATCGCGCAGCGGCCGCCCAACATGTGGCGTTATGCCGAATTGCTTCCGCTGCCGGCTGGGTTCGAGCCCCGGCTCCCGGTCGGGTTCACGCCGCTCTTTCAGTCGCCGCGTCTGGCATCGCGATTGGTCGGCACAAGGAGCGATGCGAAGGCTGCCGCGCAGAATCTGTACCTCAAGAATGATGCCGTGTGCCTGCCTACGCTGAGCTTCAAGGACCGCGTGGTGGGTGTGGCTCTGGCGCAGGCAGTCGCCTTCGGCTATGACACGGTCGCGTGCTCTTCC
>PLIO01000062.1 GCA_003140075.1 Acidobacteriaceae bacterium
GGGGGGTATCCCAATTTTTCAGCACAGGAGCGAGTTATCAACCCTCGCCGTAACGAAGTTCCCAATTTTATTTTCGGCCCGCCTCCGTGAACCGGTCATTAGACCGAACTCGGCACTTTAGGGCGTTCGTAGTCCGTCGCTTTGGGGCGGCCTTCGACCAGGTGCATGGTGTTGAGGATCGTCTCGATGACCGATTCATTCCCCACGGCGGTGTTGATCATCACGTGGTAGAGAGACCGCGTGGGCCAGTCGGCGTCGAAATAATGTTTGACGAAGGCGATGCGTTCGCGGTCGATCGTATCGACGAGTTCCTCGGCTTCCGTTTCGTTCGATCCGTCCTCCACCAACCGTCGAATCTTCTCGGTGCGCGGAGCATACAGAAAGACGTGAAAAGCATCGGGCTGCTCGCGCAGGAAATATGGCGCACCGCGGCCGACCACGACAGCGTTTCCCTCTCTAGCAATTCTGGGAGCGATCTGCTCCATCATGGAGACCATGCAGTCGGCATCGAACACCTGATTCTCCAGCCGGGAGCCGCGCTCGTAGCTGCCGCGCCAGAAGGCCTTGGCCAGGCGGTGAAGACGGCTATCGACACGCTCATCGCATTGCATGACGGCGGAACAATCGACGTTGGCGAGGCGGGCAATTTCCTCGGTGAGCAGTTGGTCCCAGAGCTTCCAGTCCAGACGATGGGCCAGTTCCGCGGCAATGGCGCCGCCGCCGCAGCCGTACTCTCGCTCAATCGTAATGAGACGAAACATGGGTTCCCTCCAGCCAGCCGCGTACTAGTGTACCGCCATCCCACCGCCGGGCTTGCCTTTTTTCATGAGGAACACCAAGGGAACCATCGCCAGGATCGACAGACCGAGAAACCGGAAGTCGTCGATGTAAGCCAGCATGGTGGCTTGCCGTTGGATTGTACCTTCAATCAAGGCATAGGCCTGCTGCGTGGCAAATGCCGCGCTCGCGCCGTGAGCCCGCATGGCCTGCGTGGTGCCTTGCATCATCGAGCGGAACGCGGGGTTGCTTGTGCTGAGATTGCGGGACAGGTAGCTGAGGTGAACCTGGGTGCGGCGATCGAGCATGGTGGTGACGAGAGAAATTCCCACGCTGCCGCCGATATTGCGGGCCAGGTTCATCAAGCCCGATGCGGCGTTGTTCTTGTTCCGCGGCAGAAATGCATAGGCAGCCGTGTTGATGGGAACAAACAGGAACGCCATGCCCGCAGCCTGGAAGACGCGAGCCATGGCCGCGCTGCGGAAGTCCATGTCCAGATCGAAACCAGCCATGTGAAACAGGGACGCGGAAAGCATGACCAATCCGAAAACCAGCAACCAGCGCGGGCTGTAGCGCGAGAGCAGAAATCCCACCAGAGGCAGCAAGAGCATGATGGTAAATCCGCCGGGCATCAGCGCCAGGCCCGCTCGCTCCGCGGTGTAGCCGAGCAAAGTCTGCATGAACAGGGGCAGCAAGAGCGTGCTGCCCAGCAGCGCAAAGCCCAGCATAAACATCAGCAAATTAGAAACGGCGAACGTGCGATCGCGGAACAGGTGCAGATCGATGATGGGATCCTTGTGCCTCCACTCCCAGAAGATCACGAAGATCAAGGAGGTCGCGGCGATGAGGGAAAGGATCACGATGAAGTGCGATTCAAACCAATCGTCACGCTGGCCTTTGTCGAGGACAATCTGCAAAGCTCCCAGGCCCAGCGCTACAAAACCGAGGCCGACGTAGTCGATCTTGGTTTCGCTGAGCTTGCGGCGCTTCAGATACGGCGGGTCTTGAATGAGCCGCGACGTCAGCAGCAGAGAAATGATGCCGACCGGAATGTTGATGAAGAAAATCCAGCGCCAAGTGAAGTTGTCGGTAATCCACCCGCCAAGCGTGGGGCCGATCGCGGGAGCGCTCACCACGGCGATGCCGTAAACCGCGAAAGCCATGCCGCGCTTCTTGGGTTCAAAAGTGTCAGCGAGGATGGCTTGCTCGCTGGGCTGCAAGCCGCCGCCGCCTGCGCCCTGCAGCACGCGGCAAATGATGAGCGTGGTCAGGTTCGGCGCCAGTCCGCAAAGGAAAGAGCTGATCGTAAACAGGGCCACGCAGCCCATGTAGAAGTTCTTGCGGCCGACGATGGAAGAGAGCCAGCCGCTCAACGGAAGCACGATGGCATTGGAGACGAGATAGGAAGTGAGGACCCAGGTGCTCTCATCCTGCCCGGCGGAGAGACTGCCGGCGATGTGCGGCAGAGCGACGTTGGCGATAGAGGTGTCGAGCACCTCCATGAAAGTTGCGAGCGTGACCGTGATGGCGATGATCCACGGATTTACGGCTGGACGCCAGAGGTCGGCATTCTCAAGCGGGGGCGCAGCTGCGCTCATTGCCGGATCCAGACCTTGGGATCGACCGACATGCCGGGCCGCAGGTAGTGATCTTTGTTTTCTCCCGGATCGAGCACAATCTTCACCGGAAGCCGCTGCACGACTTTCACGTAGTTACCGGTTGCATTCTCCGGAGGCAGCAGGCTGAAGCGAGCGCCACTAGCTCCGGCGATGCTATCGACCTTGCCTTTGTAGCTTTTTCCGTTGGCATCGACTTCGATGGTGACGCGCTGCCCGACTTTCATGTCACGCAGCTGGGTCTCCTTGTAATTGGCGGTGATCCAGACATCGTTGAGAGGAATGATTTTCATCAGTTCCTGACCGGGAGAAACGTTCTGTCCGACCTCGACCGTGCGATCGCTGACTACACCCGCAACCGGAGCAACGACTTTGGTGTACTGCAAATTCAATTTCGCCTGATCGAAGTCGGCCTTCTTTTGCTGGGCGTCCGCCAATGCCGACGCGGCCCTGGAACGCATGATTTCCATTTGCCGGGGAGCGGTCTGGGCGTTGCGCCAACCGGCTTCGGCCTGCACCAGTTTTTGCTGGGCTTGCGTGACTTGCGACTGGAGTGCATCGGCATTGGCGCGGGCAGCGTCCACAGCTGCGGCATTGGCTTTGGCGGCGGCAACGGCCTGGTCGTATTGCTGCTGCGAGATTTCCTGCTTGTCCACGAGTTGCTTGTAACGGCCTAGATCGTTCTGCGCCTTAACGTTGTTGGCCTCAGCCTGGTCGCTCTGCGCTTTGGCTGCTTCAAACTGTTGCCGGGCAGCGGCAATTCCGGCACGGGCGCTGGCTACGTCGGCATCGGATGAAGATACCTGACTGCTGGTGTTGACGGAAGTGACCGGGACATTGACGCCAGCCGCCGCGGCTGAGGCCTGCGCGCTTTCGAAATCGGCCTTGGCGCGATCGGCGGCAACTTGGTAGTCCGCGGGATCGATTTCCACCAACACCGTACCGGCTTCAACATACTGGTTATCCAGAACATTCAACTTCACGACGTGGCCGGAAACGCGGGTGCTGATGGAATTGATGTGGCCGTCTACCTGGGCATCGTCGGTGGATTCGTAACTTGAGACGTAGCGGTAGACGAAAAACCCCACCACCAGTAGCACGACTGCGGCGATGACGATGGCGATGCGGAAGCCGGGACTGGCGGTACGCGAAGGACGAGTGTGGAAATCCCGCTCCGTGGACGGCAAGGGCTTGGTGCGGCTTTCGGATTGATCGTTTTCGGGTTGGCCCGGCGGAGCGGCGGGCGGACCTTGCGTCGTCGGTTCCATGAGTTATTGATTGCCTTTCAAATAGCGCTTGACTCCCTGTTCGGCATCGCCGATGGCGCGCGCCAGTTCGATCTTGGCCAGGTTGTGGGCATAGAGACTCTGAATATAGCTCTCGTGAGCGCTGGCCACGGATTCTTGCGCTTGCACCACTTCCAGGTTGTCGGTGATCCCGGCCGCGAAGCGATCACTCGATTGCGTGAAGGCCTGCTCCGCCAATTCGACGGAACTGCGGGCCACTTCGACCTGCTCGGCGGCAGAACTCAAGTCCAATAGCGAGGCGCGGACCTCATAATCGATGCGGCCACGTAGATCATTCAATTGAGAACGCGCCTGCTTCAGCTGGGCTTCAGCCTCGAGAACGTCGCTGTGGGTTTTTCCTCCGGCAAAGATGGGGATGTTGAGACCTCCGTTCACCTGCCAGGTCCCGTTGGAATGCGCCGGGGTTACTCCAATATCTCCGTAGTTCGCGTTGACATCCAGGGAGGGGTAGTGCCCCGCAGTCGCGGCCCGGCGTGTGAGTTCCGCAGCCCGCACTTGTGCCTGAGCTGCCTGGTAGTCGGATCGTGAGGCGTAGGCGCGCTGCAGATAAACCTCGAGAGGCAAAGGAGTCAAAGACTGGTAGGGAGCTTTCTCAGTCAGAACGAACTCCTGACCCGGCGCCAGACCGATGACTCGCGCCAACGATAGCTTCTGCTTGGCGAAGTCGTTGCGGGCCGCGATCAGCTGTTGCTGGCGGGTTTGAAACTCCACTTGAGAGCGCAGGGTATCGATGGCGGGACTCAGCCCGGCTTTTTGCTGGTCGACCGCTTTGTTGTACAGGGCCTGAGCGTTCTTAACCTGGGCGTCCGTCGTTTCAATGCGGGCGGTGGTGGCAATGGCCAGCAGGTAAGCGTTGCCGACAGCCAGCACGACGAACTCACGCGCGTCTTTGAAGGTGTACTGCGCTGATTTGAGGCTCTCGGAGGCGGCGCGTTCCTTCTCGATATCGCTGAAGTTAAACAGAGACTGGCTGACCGAAGCCCGCGCATCGAAGTAGTTGAAGGCGGGAGTTACCGCAGGGATGCTGCCCTTCAGCCCAAGGAGGGGAAAGAGTTTTCCGAAGCCGAGCGCAGCAAGACTCTCGGTTTCTGCGTTTTCCTGTACTTGGCCGGAGATGTGGGGCAGTAGTTCGCTGAGTTGTTTCCAGCGCTCGCCCCGGGCCATGATGGTCTGATCACCAGAGAGGAGCAGACCAAGATTGGTCCGCAGCCCACGGTCGATTGCCTCCTGAAAACTCAGCTGTAAGACTTCCGGGCTGGCTTGGCCGTCAGGCTCGCTGCCGGTGAACGGACTCTGCGATCCGGGCAACGAGATGGAGGGCACGGGTTCGGAATTCTGGGCCACAAGGCCCGTGACGACGAACAGCAGTAACGCTGCGAGAACAAGAAGTCTTTGAGCTCGGGAACAGGCCATTTCCGGTTTTGAAAGAGTCCCGGCATAGAGAACGTCTTCGGGACAAGCTTTATCATTCATAGCATATCGCCTTGTTATTGATTCGCTTGAGACTTCTCGCGATGCAAAAACCGGGCAGCCGGACGATTTGAAAGATCGGACCCCCGCGGGGAACCCGCAGCGTCTCGGCAGCCACCTATGCGGTCGCCAAACGACCGCGCAAGCCGGGCCAGGATGGATGCAATAGCACCGATTTATTGAAGATTATATTGGTCTCAGCACTTTCGACACTTTCCTCTTTTCAACACGTGCCGATAGAGTGAAGAGGTTGGTTCTGTCCCATGCGTCGAGTATTCGTCCTTGCGGTTGCGCTGGCGCTGTCTGCCGGTCCCTTGACGCGGACCGGCGCGGCTCAGGCACAGGGCCACGCGGAGCGAAAAGTCATCAACCGAATTGCACCCGTCTATCCGGACCTCGCCAAGCGCATGCACGTGAGTGGCGTGGTTAAGCTGGAAGTGGTGATTCGGGCAGATGGGAACGTCAAGTCCACCAAGGCGTTGGGGGGAAGCCCGGTGCTGATCGGATCGGCGACCGATGCAGTTCGCAAGTGGAAGTTTGAAGCTGGATCCGAAGAAACAGTCGAGGTGGTTCAGGTAGCGTTCGAGCCGCACTAGCAGAAAATTGCAAGCCCTCCGGAAAATCCAGTGACTCATGTCCGCATCCAGCCCAAAGCCCTCCGCAAGCCAAGTCGATCGTCGCCGACGACGGTATCCCAGATATCGTTCCGATTTCCCGGTCACGTTGAGCCATTTTTTGGGAAGCCATTATCGGACGATTGAAGGACACTGCAGGGACCTATCGGAAGCTGGGATCGGCATACTTCTGGCGGCTGAATTAGATCAGGGCGAGGTGATCGGGCTGAGCTTTTGCCTTCCGGGATCGGCGCTTGCGTGGGAAGTTCGCGCAGTGGTTCGCTACCGCCGCGGATACCAGTACGGATTCGAATTCCTGGCTCTGACGCACGAACAGCGAGGTTTGCTGGGAAGCTACTTGAAAAATCTGGAACCTTTTGACTGAAGATCAATTGGCACAAACTCTCACCCGGACATGACTTCAGTCATCTTGTGGGATAGGTACCCGTGATTCATGCTGACACCGGGCCTGGTTTCCGAGACGCGAGCTTGCATTTCAATGAGTGACGCAAAATCCAACCCAACATTGGGAACAGACTGGACACGGCTCCTGGCCGATCCCGACCTGGCACGCAACCTGGGAAAACTGCTGCAGACTTATCGTGATGCCCCGCCAGAAAAGAGAGAAGAAGCTCTGCTGGCAGCCATGCGCGAGATCAAACACGGGGCTTCCAGTAATACACCCGTCGCACATTCAACCAAACCAGCGGCGGAACCTTCCCCTCAGCCCTTGCCCGCGGCGACTTCGGCCATTCCTCCTTTTGAGCCTGATATCTTCAGTCCCAACTGGGGGCAGGATCGACGGCGGCATCCCAGAATCAAGTGTTTTGTGGCAGTGGAGCTGCGTGTCAACGACGCGGATGCTCCGATCTGGGGGAACCTTTCCAATACCAGCCTGGGTGGATGTCAGGTCGAGACGGCAGGCCTGATCAGTGGCGGCGCCAAAGTCGAGATCGGGCTTTGGGTGGCAAGCGGCAAAATTTGGGTAAAAGGCCTTGCACTGAGCGGAGTGGTCACGCGCAGCGCACCGGCTGCGGGCGTGCGTCTTCGTTTCGCCGGAATGGATTCCACCGAAAAAGAGAATCTCCGCCAGTTTCTCAAATATGTCCAAGAGGCTACGAGGTCGTCGAAAAGCGAGAGCAGTTACCTGCAATTGCTGAAATAAGGGAAACCTTCCCTCGCTCGTCTGTTTTCTCCATTTTCTCTCCATTTTTCACATATCCGCCGACATTGGCCCGCAAGAAATTGGTACACTCGGTGCGTAGCTGAAACTCTTTTCTGTCCTGGGAACTCTAATGGACTGTCTCGCGGAGTAGATCGGCCAGGGTTAGAGCTGTTCCCAGCTAAGGAGCGCGCACCGCATGGTAGCGAGTGAACAGGCGTTGGTGACGGGCAAGCAACTCGATACCCTGTGCATTAACACGATCCGCACTTTGGCGATCGATGCGGTGCAACAGGCCAACAGCGGACATCCCGGAGCGCCCATGGGCCTGGCGCCGGTGACGTACTGCTTGTGGCAGGAATTCCTGCGCTACGATCCGGAAGATCCGAAGTGGCTGAACCGCGACCGGTTTGTGCTGTCGAACGGCCACGCCTCCATGCTGCTCTACGCAATGCTGCATCTTGCGGGCGTGCGCGACGTCAGCAAGGACGGGAAAGTTCTAAAAGAGCTGGCCGTTCCCATGGAGGAGATCAAGCGCTTCCGGCAACTGGGAAGCCGAACTCCCGGGCATCCTGAATCACACATTACTACTGGGGTTGAGACTACGACGGGGCCTCTGGGCCAAGGAGTGGGAAACAGCGTGGGTATGGCTATCGCCAGCAAATGGCTGGCGGCGAATTTTAACCGGCCCGGTTTTGAGATTTTCGATTTCAACGTTTACGCGATGTGCTCGGACGGCGATCTGATGGAGGGCCTCGGTGGCGAAGCCGCGTCGCTGGCGGGGCATCTCAAGCTTTCGAACCTGTGCTGGATGTACGACAACAATCACATTACGCTGGATGGTCCCGCGGATTGGTCGTTCAGCGAAGACGTGGCCACGCGCTTCATCGGTTACGGCTGGAATGTGACGCGTGTCGCCGACGCCAATGATCTCGACATGCTGGCCCGCGCCTTTGAAACGTTCCAAAAGACCACGGATCGTCCGACGTTGATTATCGTGGACAGCCACATAGGCTATGGATCGCCGCACAAGCAAGACAGCAACGCGGCGCACGGCGAACCGCTGGGCGAGGAAGAAGTGCGGCTGACGAAGAAGTTTTATGGCTGGCCGGAGGATGCCAAGTTTCTGGTGCCAGAGGGCGTACGCGAGCACTTCCAGGACGGAATTGGAAAGCGCGGCAATGCCGCGCGCGCGCAGTGGGAGAAGACTTTCGCCGCGTACTCACAGAAGTATCCAGAACTGGCCGACCGGTTGCATCGCATGCAACGCCGCGAGCTGCCCGACGGCTGGGATAAGAATCTGCCTACGTTTCCGGCGGACGCGAAGGGCATCGCAACGCGCGAGAGTTCGGGAAAAGTGTTGAATGCACTGGCGCAGAATGTTCCGTGGCTGATCGGTGGCTCGGCCGATTTGGCAACTTCGAATAAGACCACGCTGAAGTTTGAAGGTGCGGGCGATTTTCAAGCCGGCGATTATGCGGAGCGTAATCTCCATTTCGGCGTGCGCGAGCATGTGATGGCTGCGAGTGTGAATGGTCTTACGGTTTCTGGGATTCGCGCCTTCGGCGCAACCTTCTTCAATTTCAGCGACTACATGCGGGCGAGCATTCGCTTGGCCGCGCTCATGGAAGCTCCTTCCATTTTCGTTTTCACGCACGACTCGATCGGAGTGGGAGAAGACGGGCCAACGCATCAGCCGATCGAGCAACTGGCGTCGTTGCGGGCCATGCCGAATTTGATTGTGCTGCGTCCGGGAGACGCCAACGAAGTCGTGGAGGCGTGGAAGATTATTGCGCAGTTGCAGCATGAGCCGGCGGCGCTGGTACTGACTCGGCAGTCGGTTCCGACTTTTGACCGCACGAAATACGGGGCGGCTTCCGGTACGGCAAAAGGAGCGTATGTTCTCGCCGACGCAGCTTCCGGCAAACCCGAGGTTATTCTGATCGGTACCGGCAGCGAAGTTGCGCTTTGTGTGGAGGCATACGAGAAACTCAAGGCGGAAGGCGTTCAGGCGCGAGTGGTGAGCATGCCTTCGCAAGAGATCTTCGAGCAACAGGATGCGGCTTACAGGGAGAGTGTGCTGCCATCTTCGGTCACGGCGCGAGTTTCGGTGGAAATGGCCGCCACGTTTGGTTGGGAGCGGTATGTTGGGCTGAAGGGGCGAAAGATCGGGATGCACCGCTTCGGAGCCTCGGCGCCGTTGAAGGACTTGTTGAAGTTTTTCGGATTCACCGCCGATGCGGTAGTTGCGGAAGCACGCAAGGCGATTGCGGAAAAGTAATCGCGACATAACTTACTCCCACTCGAAGACGAAAGTGGGCAACCAGATTTAACCGGACAACGCCTAACCATACGTCCGCCGTCGGTTTATCAGGGAGAAATCATCATGCAGCCAACTGGAGTTCTGGAAACCTCAAAAACTACAAATCCTCTACAGGCATTGCTCGCCTACGGGCAGTCGATGTGGCTTGACTACATCCGGCGCGACCTGATTACGGGCGGAAGCCTGAAAACGATGATTGCCGACGATGGCCTGCGAGGGATGACTTCGAATCCGGCGATCTTCGAGAAGGCGATCGGCGAGAGTTCGTTATACGACGACATACTGAAGTCGCTGGCCTCGCGCGCTGATCTCGACACGAAGGCCCGCTACGAACAGATTGCGATCCGCGACATTCAAGGCGCAGCCGATTTATTGAGACCGGTGTATGAGAGTTCGAAGTTCCGAGATGGTTATGTCAGCCTGGAGGTCTCTCCTCTGCTCGCGCGCAAGACGCAGAAGACGATCGATGAAGCGCGCCGGCTTTGGAAGGCCGTGAATCGCGAGAACGTGATGATCAAGATTCCGGGGACGGCCGAAGGCCTCCCAGCAGTTCGCCAAGCGATTGGCGAAGGCATCAATGTAAACGTGACATTGCTGTTCGCGCAGGAAGTATACGAAAAGGTCGCGGAAGCGCATATCGCCGGACTCGAAGATCTTGCAAAGAGCGGCGGCAACGTAGGCAAAATAGGAGGAGTGGCCAGCTTCTTCATCAGCCGCATCGATTCGCTGGTAGATTCTCTCATCGACGAGAAACTGAAAACCACAACCGATACGCAGCAACAGGCGCTGTTGAAGAGCCTGCTGGGCAAAGTCGCAATTGCCAACGGAAAGTTGACCTATCAGCGCTATCAGCGAATTTTCAGCGGTGCGCGATGGGAAGCTTTGGCTGCCAAGGGAGCGCAAACGCAGCGCGTTCTATGGGCGAGCACGAGCACGAAGAATCCCGCCTATCGCGACGTCATGTATGTGGAGGAACTGATCGGGCCGGACACGGTGAATACCATGCCTCCGGCGACCATCGATGCGTTTCGCGATCATGGCAAGGTGAGGAACAGCCTTACCGAGGACGTAGCGGGCGCGCAGAAAGTAATGGACGATCTGGCCAAAGCGGGCATCTCCATCAAGGAAGTAACCGACAAGCTGACCGAGGACGGCGTGCGGTTGTTTGCCGACGCGTTTCACAAATTGCTGGCTGCAGTCGAGAAAAACACCCAGCAAAAAGGAAAGAACGCGTGAGCCGCCTGAAATCTTCGCTGCCGGAGAGCCTGGCTGCAGCGATAAAGACCACCATCGGCGATTGGCAATCAGGCGGCAAGATGCAGCGCCTTTGGCATCGCGATGCCGGGCTGTGGACGGGTGACGATGAAGCCAATTGGCTGGGGTGGCTGGATATCACCGACGAGCAGATCGCGCGCTGGGTGGAGCTGCGAAACCTTGCCAAAGAGGTCTGGAGCGCAGGTTTCAAGGACGTTCTTCTACTCGGCATGGGAGGGTCAAGCCTGTGTCCAGAAGTTCTGCGGAAGACGTTTGGCAAGACCGCCGGCTATCCTGATCTGCACGTTCTCGATTCTACCGACCCGGCGCAGGTAAAGGCATTCGAAAACAAGATTGATGTCGCCAAAACGCTGTTCATTGTTTCCAGCAAGTCCGGAACCACGCTCGAACCCAACATTTTCAAACAGTATTTCTTTGAACTCACAGCACAGGCCGTGGGCGCGGATAAGGCCGGCACGCACTTCATTGCCATCACCGATCCCGGCTCAAAGATGCAGAAGGTGGCGGAGGGAGATCGCTTCCGGCATGTCTTTTTTGGCCGGCCGTCGATCGGCGGACGCTATTCGGCGCTTTCACATTTCGGCATGGTGCCGGCGGCGGTGATTGGGTTGGACACAAAGAAATTCCTGGACCGCGCGCAAGAAATGGTGCGAGCGTGTGGTCCTTCCGCTTCGGTCGAAGAAAATCCGGGTGCAACGCTTGGGATCATTCTGGGCACTGCGGCACGCAGCGGCCGCGATAAAGTCACGATTATCACTTCCCCGGAAATCTCCGACCTGGGCGCGTGGCTTGAGCAGTTGCTCGCCGAGTCCACGGGAAAAGTTGGCAAGGGCATCATCCCTGTAGGCCGCGAAGAACTGGCAGCGCCGGAAGTTTACGGCAAGGATCGCGTATTTGCCTACATCCACACCGAGTCTGGGGCTGATGCGGCGCAAGAGGCGAAGCTTGCGGCGCTCGAAAAAGCGGGGCATCCGGTCGTGCGAATTTCAATGGCCGACATCTACGATCTGGGAGCGGAGTTTTTCCGCTGGGAAATTGCCACCGCGGTTGCCGGCTCCATTATCGGGATTAACGCTTTCAATCAGCCCGACGTTGAAGCCAGCAAGATCGCGACCCGCAACTTGACCTCGGAATACGAGAAGACTGGTTCCCTGCCGGCGGAAAAACCTGTGTTGGAAGATGGTGGCATCAAGCTATTCACCGACGAGAAGAACGCGGCGGACCTGGCGCAAGCCGCGGGCGAAGACAAATCTCTGGCCGGATATTTGAAGGCACATCTGGGCCGCATCGGAGCGGGCGATTACTTTGCTTTGCTGGGATTCATCCAGATGAACGCCGAGCACGAGAAAAGCTTGCAGGCAATACGGCATGCCGTGCGGGACAAGAAGCACGTGGCGACCTGCCTGGGCTTTGGACCTCGGTTCTTGCATTCCACGGGACAGGCATACAAAGGTGGTCCGAATTCCGGAGTGTTCCTGCAGGTCACTTGCGACGATGCCCTGGAGTTGCCGGTACCGGAACAGAAATACACGTTCGGCGTGGTCAAGGCGGCACAGGCGCGCGGCGATTTCCAGGTGCTGGCCGAACGCGGACGGCGCGCGCTCCGCGTGCACTTGCACGATGTGGATGCGGGTCTGGTTACGCTATCAGACGCAGTTAAGAAAGCATTGGGATAGTCCGGTTGCAAAATGCCGGCGGGACCCTTCGACTTCGCTCAGGGCAGGCCGTCGGCGCTACGCACGCTGCGCGGCGATCTCCGCGCGAGGAGTGATTCATGCAATTAGGGATGGTTGGTCTGGGACGCATGGGCGCGAACATGACGCGACGCCTGATGCGCGGCGGACATCAACTTGTAGTTTCGGATTTGAGTGCGGACGCGGTAAAGCAGCTCGCGGGCGACGGGGCGGGCGGTTCGTCTTCGCTGGAAGATTTGGTCAGCAAACTTACGACGCCGCGCGCGGCGTGGGTCATGGTGCCTTCGGGCGGCGCGACCGAGCAAACCGTGCAGAAGCTGGCGCAGCACATGCAAGCCGGCGACACCATCATCGATGGCGGTAATTCCTATTTCAAGGACGACGTGCGGCGAGCTGCTGAGTTCAAGAGCAAAGGCATTCATTACGTGGATGTGGGAACCAGCGGCGGCGTATGGGGTATCGATCGCGGCTACTGCATGATGATCGGCGGCCCCAAAGAAGCGGTGCAGCGTCTCGATCCCATTTTCAAAACACTGGCTCCGGGTGTGGGAGATATCCCGCGCACACCCGGCCGGGAAAAGCTTGGCGGCACAGCCGAACAGGGCTACATTCACTGCGGGCCTTCGGGTTCCGGCCACTTCGTGAAGATGGTGCACAA
>PLIO01000260.1 GCA_003140075.1 Acidobacteriaceae bacterium
CAGTTGTCAGTTGTCAGTTCTCAGTTCTCAGTTCTCAGTTCTCAGCAAACCCTAAGGGTAACCAACTGAGAACTGAGAACTCCCTTGCTAGCCTTGCTCTTTGAGCTTAAGTTTGCCCTTGTTCTCTTCCATGAATTTCTTCAGATCCTCGGCCGCTCCGAGCAAACGGTTCCATTGCTCGTAATACAGCGTGACTGGGAAACGGCCCAGTCCGTACACGCTCACGCCGCCTTTTTCACCGACCTTGAATATCAGGTCTCCACTACGCTTCTTGGTCTCGACTTCTTTTTCCAGTTGGGACAAACGGGCTTTCAGTTCTTCGTAAGTCGGTTCTGACATGCATTTCCTCGCATTGAAATCTTTTTCTCGCTTCTATAGTAACTTGCCCACAATTGCCTTGCGCCAGACAGCTTTCCCGGAGCAATCAAAACCTAGTCTCGCATGGAAAGGCTCCGGGTTGTAAAGGAATGTAAAAGAGGGGGTAGTGACAAAGTTTCGATTTTCAAACCTTGTCAGTTCCAAAAGAGCGTGTTCGTCTCGGGGATAAGAGGCATGCTGGTAGAATTGGTAGATTGCCTCCGCGCTGCGGAATGCGCTCTTCTTAAGGAGAAATGCTTGTCGATAAAGTTCATCACCCGCTGGTTCGCTGGATTTGTTCTCGCAACTTCCCTTTCGATGGTTTCGACCGCCCAGCAAACAGCGCCGCCGGATGGAACTGCTTCACAACCGCAATCTAGCTCCGCCGGCACCTCCGGGCAGCAGAGCAACCCTGACGCCAAGGCGCAAGGCGCGCAGCAGGCTCCTACGGGTCAAGCCCCATCAGACAAGAACAACGGCTCGCAAAGTACGAGCGGCCAGGGAAAAACCACGGGAACATCGTCCGGAACATCCTCCGGAACATCGAATGACCGGCTCTTTCTTGCGCTGCCTAATTTCCTGACCCTGGAGAATGCCGGGAAAGTACCGCCGCTGACGACCGGACAGAAATTCAAAGTTGTGGCGCGTGGTTCATTCGATAAGGTCGAATTTCCGTGGTACGGAGTTCTGTCAGGGATCAGCCAGGCGGAAAACAGCGAGCCCGGTTACGGTCAAGGCGCGGAAGGCTATGCCAAGCGCTACGCCTCGGCGTTTGCCGACGGGACCATCGAAAATATTATGGTGGGTGCGGTTTTTCCGTCGCTACTTCACCAGGATCCCCGATTTTTTCAGACCAGCAAAGGCGGATTCGCGCACAGGGCTGGTTACGCCGTCAGCCGAATCGTTGTCACCCGCACCGATTCCGGCCGTGCGCAATTCAACTATTCGGAAATTCTTGGCAGCGCTTTGTCGGCCGCAATCTCCACAAACACTTACCATCCCCGAGCCTTCATCACGACTCGTTACGACCCGACCACGAACATGTTGACCTACATTCACAACGCCTCCGATCGTACTCTGCCGAACACGCTCAGCGTGTGGGGAACGCAGGTTGGGTACGATACGATCACGATCGTGATCAAGGAATTCTGGCCCGATGTTCATCGCAAGATGGTCCAGAAGCACAACGGTGGCGATGCGGCCCCGGTTGGCGCTGCCAAGCCCTAGAGTCGAGTTCGTCCCAGGCTCATCCTCCACGCCGGGCCGGCTCAAGCGGGTTTCTTTCGGCAATCCTCACACACTCCGTAAATCTGAAAAGTGTGGCGAGTGGTGGCGTAATTGTGTCGGCGGCCGATTTCCTGCTCTAGCAGGTCGACCTCGCGGGAGAAAAATTCCACCGAACTGCCGCACCCGGTGCAGACCATGTGATGATGGCTGCGGCGGTTGTACTGGTGCTCGTAACGGGCAATGCCGTCGTGGAAAGCGACTTCGCTGGCCAGTCCGCACTCGGCCAACAGCTTGAGCGTGCGGTAGACGGTGGTGTAGCCGATGCCTGCGTCTTGTTTGTGCACTAAGCGGTGGAGTTCGTCGGTGGAGAGGTGGTCGCGGGTTTCGAGGAACGTACGCAGGATCGTGTCGCGCTGCGCCGTCTGCTTCAGGCCGACGCGTTTGAGGTGTTGGTGCAGGATCGCCTGGGCTTCACGCACCATCTCGCGCGAGATGGAAGGCTGATCATCGATACGTTTTTGGAGCATGCGCTTCTGCAGCGTGAAAGGTCAGGATAGCATCGGGGAAGTTGAAAATGAAATTCAGCTTTGAGTTTGCAGGCAGGGTAGCCATGCGCGGGATGAGTTTCTAGTTTTGTCTTGGCTGATCCTCGCCAGTTGATTCTTCGCGGCGCCAGAGGGCAAGGCCGTCGGAGCCGAGAGCTAGTGCACCCAGGGATGCGAATTGAGCTGAACGCGTGGAGGGCTCGGGTGCGAAGGAACCGGGCGTTGCTCGATCCGGACGTGTCGAGTTGGGCTGGGCTGTGGCATCGTCGCTTCCGATTTGCCCAGCTTCGATGGACTTATTGGGGATCGTTTCGTAAGCGTATCCTGTCAGGTGGGCGAGCCAGGTTGGCCCCTGTGCAGACTCGCGCTGAAACTGAACGCTGAGGCGTGCCCATCCGAAATGAACTTCGCCGTTGATGTGAAACCTCAGACCAAGGTAGCGGTCGCGCACGTTGTGCCAAGAGGTGTAGCCGGTGGAGTAGCCGACCGATCCGTTGTTGCGTATTTCAAACGCCACTAAGGCGGGCCCTGGCAACCAGCCGTGCGGTCTTGGTTTCTGGCCAATTTCAGCTCCCCGCGTCAGAGCGGCGGCGGCTGTTCCGCCGCTGCCACAAAGCGTATCGATGCATTCAACCGAATTATGCAGAAGTGGTCCTACAAGCAATCGCTGAACGGAGCTGAACCTACGCGTCGAAGCTAGTTCACCGATCACGAAGTCGGCGATTCCGTCCTGATTGAGATCGAGGTTGTAGCTGCCCTGGCGGCCGATGGTCGCATTTGCGGGCGTGTAGACAATTTCCGCCGCGGAGGGTTGCGCCAGCGCAAGCAGGCTCACTCCGGCGGCACTGGCGGCGAGCGTGTAGGCGTTGAGACGCCGGTGGAGCGGCGCGGGCACGTTTTGCCGCTTGCGGGTGCGGGGCATGAATGCCTCCTTCGCGGGAGAGTATTTACACACGGTGAACATCACGAATCAAGTACGGCTACGCGACCCGAGAGCCGCTCTCGGATTCCTCACGTCGCCACAGCGCAATGCCGTCGGCTCCGAGCGCGAGACCGCCGAGGGATGCAATCTGAGCTGGATCCGGGGCCGGGACATTGAGCCCGGCGGCAGCGTCACCCTGCTCCTGGATCTGGCCGGCTTTGATCGGCCTATCGGCGACAGTTTCGTAGGCGTATCCGGTCAGTTGGGCGCGCCACGTGTTCTGCCGGGACGAGAACTGAACACTTAGGCGCGCCCAGCCGAAATGATTCTTACCCTGAATTTCAAACACCAGACCCAAGTAACGGTCGCGGACGTTGTCCCATGGCAGAGCAAGACCTTCCATAGCCATCGGCACGCGATTGCTGCCGTAGAAAGGAA
The DNA here is from genome assembly GCA_003140075.1 of Acidobacteriaceae bacterium. Lineage (GTDB taxonomy): Bacteria > Acidobacteriota > Terriglobia > Terriglobales > Acidobacteriaceae > Sulfotelmatobacter. The sequence continues at coordinate 3,490 of PLIO01000260.1, forward strand.
TGGCTGTCCCGATTGGGCTCCCAGCCTGCATCGCGCCAGCGTAGGCGAAAGTGAAGGCGCACGACCCCGGACTGCATTTAACCCCATTTCCCTTGGGCACATTAACCCCGAGAGACTGGAAGTTGGCGTCGGCGAAATCCGAAATGGTGAAATCAACGATTCCGTCGTGATTCAGATCAAGACCGTAGGGAGCCTCTCGCGTGATCAGAACGTGCGCGGGCGTGTAGACAACTTCCGCTTCGGAGGGTTGTGCCAGGGCAAGCAGGCTCACTCCTGCCGCACTGGCGGCGAGTGTGTAGGCGTTGAGGCGATGGTGGAGCGGCGGGGAGAGATTCTGTTTCTTACGGGAGCGGGGAGAGCGTGGCATGGCTGCCTCCTTCGCGGGCGAGACATTGTCCCACG
>PLIO01000186.1:0-3789 GCA_003140075.1 Acidobacteriaceae bacterium
GTGCGCCCCGCCGTGGCGCAGTACCTGCGGCTGAGCCTTGCGTCCGAGGTGCTGCGGCGAGCCATCGAATCCTATCGCGAGAAGCATCAGGGCCCAGTCCTGCAGCGAGCCAGTGAGCTATTTTCGCGACTAACCCTTGGAGACCATTTTGGCCTCACTACAAGCTTCGGAGAGCATGACAGACCGGTGTTGGTTCCCATATCGTCCACCAACCCGACAAAGGTCCTTCCCAGGCTCTTATCGAGTGTGCCAGCCCAGAACTTACATTCCCAGCCCCCGATCAAGCTAGCCGAAGGAGGGTCATCTGGCTGCTGGCGACACTGAATCGCATCCTCTGCACGCATGATGCAGACATCCAGCTCGTGTGTCATCCTCGCTCCTTGGAACTCCACTCCTGCGTGAATCTCGAAGTTTTGCCCGTTAATGCTGAACTCTGCGTAACCGTAGTTCCTTGCGGTTGAATAAATTTGCCCTGGTGCGCCCCGAAAAATGAATGGAGTGGGTGTACCCGTGATCCCGCGAAGCACTGGCGTTACATTCAGTTCCCGGACGGCGCGGAGACACAGACCGAAAATGTATGCCTCGTATGCCTTTGGCTCTACTTGGCGAATCAATTGGTACTGGCCGAGACCGAGAGGATGGTTGAGCAAGGCGTCAATCGCACTTTCGAGATCACTCAGCGTTGCCATCGTCACTTCTCCGTGAAATCTACTAGCGCCTGTAACTGGTCGAAGTTGCCTTGTTGTTCCGTGAGCTCTGCGTCAGAGGCCCGGGCCAGCGTCAGCGTTTCCTGCCGACGTTGCGTCAACGGAGTTCCGCCGGGAATGATCTCGGTCTCCGTTTGGAGTTCAATCTCAATTGCCTTTTCTGCTCCTGCAGCCTCGGGGGCAACAGGCTCCTTCTTGGAGTCCCAGAAGGAAGAACGGGAGTCGCCGCCGGTTCCAAGTGATGTTTTTTTCATGTTGTCGTGACAGACGTTCCGGAACAGAGGCTGCTCAATGAAATGTGCCCTGAGCACTTCCAACGCGACCTGGAGGGCCTCTTCGGGGGAATACTGCACCGTATGCCGATAGAAGCGCGATTGTTTTCTTCCGGTCCGTTCAACCTCTTGCACGTCTTTTCCAGCGTTCACCGCGGCCAAGACTTGGGCCAACAATTCGGCGTCGGCGGAGGTCAGCTTCTCGATCAACTTTCTAAGAGCCTGCTCCGGGGTGTAGTCGTGCTTCATGCGGGGACTCCTCGCACATCAATCTTGCCAGTTACGGACGAGGTGATGAGGGCGGTTCGGTATTCCTGTAATCGCCGGATACCAGTATCTACGCGAGCCATTTGAACGCGAGCAGTTGTTGGATGCTGTCAGTCGTGCCTTGGAGCATCGTCGCGTAAAATTGGAGCACCACGAGTAGGCCGAATTGGGAAAAACGCATTGAACCATGTCGCCGAGGACGGCCAGCGTGGGATCTCTCTAGCCTTTTGGAGTCACCTGCTCCTTCAATTTGGCTAAGGCAGCTTTTGCACCAATGTTCCCTTGGTCGGCGGACCTGCGAAACCACGAAACGGCCTGATCTGTGTCGTGGGGGACACCCCGTCCCTCCTTGTGCATCACGGCCAAACAGAACTGTGCCTCGGCGTTGCCTTGGTCGGCAGCCTTGCGATACCAAAACGCCGCCTGATCGTGATCCTCAGGAACACCGCGTCCGCACTCGTAGGCAAAGCCGATTTCGTTTTGCGCAGATGCGAGACCCTGTTCGGCTGCCTTGCGAAACCATAGAGCCGCCTCTTCCTGTAGCGATTGATGTAACAGATCCCATCCCTTCTTGAAACATTGCTCAGCGTCTTCCGTCGCAAGCCAGTCCTGCATTCCTCGCTGTACAAGGGATTTCGACCCAACGCGCGAAAGCGCAGAGGATGTTGACGGTACGAGATCAGTCGCCTTTTCGCCTTCTTTGCTCATGAGTTTTTCTTCTCTGCGGAAAGCGCCGTCCGTACACGAAAAGATTATGGCAGATCGGGAGCTTATGGTGGCAGGCCCCTTCATGGTCATGAATTCCGATGCCAGACATCCAAAGGAATTTTCAACTGAGAACACTCTGGGTGGTAACTTTGTGCTCCCACCACGCCACTGGTTGCCCTCTGTTCGATTTGGACTCTTTGCCGTCAACGGCGACTGTTTTTTCAGTCGGCATAGGGCACCTCTTGCCGCTATTTACGCCTTGCTTGAGTAGTTCGTCAACCGGGGATGAACCGTCTTCCTTAGAAGCGCGTACACCGCAAAATGGCACGGACCAGTGTGTTTTGCTCGAAAATCATGCCCGTTTGACGTAAATCGAGTCTGCATTTATAGAACATCCCAGGAATAGCCAAATCGACTTGAATTTGGTGATTTGACTAAGGAGTCCATTATGTCCGCATCCCAGCCATCGAGGTTCGCTCCGTCTCCCAGCCAGTCCCGGCCCAGACATGAATTCGTCTTCGAGCCACTCTTGGACAGCGATGAAGCGGCAGAGTTGCTCCGTATTCACCCAAAGACGCTGCAGAGAATGGCCCGCAATCGCCAGATTCACGGAATCCAGGTCGGGAAACTATGGCGGTTCCGCGCCTCTGACCTGGAGATTTGGCTGAGAACGAAGAAGGCCGGCTAGGCCGGCGTCTTCCAAAGATATTCACCATCGACCCGCCACTCCACTTGCGCTAAGCTGAGGCAGCCATCCGTGTCGCCTCAACATAAGGAGGATTAATGAGGCGCACGAGTCATCAGCACGGTAGCCTGAAACTGGCGGATCGCAGGAAAGGAAAGGTTTGGGAGTTCCGATGGAGAGAAGTCCAAATCGACGGCTCGGTTTGCCGAAAGAACATCGTCGTCGGGACTCTAGGGGAATTTCCAACCGAATCAGCAGCGCAGTCTGCGGTCGATGCAATCCGTCTAACGATCAACCGACAAACCCCGCAACAACTGCTCAAGAACGTGAGCGTCGAGACCCTCGTCAAGCACTACCAGGAGCACGAACTGCCGGACATTTTTTCAAAGCAGAAGCCAGCGACTGGAAGCTCAGACGAGCATCACAAGTCCTACTCCACGCAGTATGCCTACGACATTTACTTGAAAAGGTGGGTTCTTCCACGCTGGCGGTCATACCGTCTTTCCGAGCTGAAGGCGGTCGATGTCGAAGCGTGGTTGAAAACAATGCCGTTGGCACGTGGGAGCCGGGCCAAAATCAGGAATCTGATGAGCGCCTTGTTTTCTCATGCAATCCGATGGGAGTGGACAGAACGAAACCCGATCAAGAGCGTACGTCAGAGTGCGAAGCGCATGAGAACGCCCGATGTCCTGACACCCGACGAGATTATGGCACTGCTCAAAGAACTGCCAGAACCTCTTCGAACGGCGGCAGAACTGGACGCTTTCACCGGTTTGCGACGTGGAGAATTGATCGGCTTGCAATGGGAGGATGTGGATTTCGAGAGCCTCGTAATCCATGTTCGCCGTTCCGTTGTGATGATGGTCCAGGGCGCTCCCAAGACGGAAGCTTCCGCAAAGGATGTACCGCTCGACGCTGCATTGGCCGAGTCTCTTCTCAAGCTAAGGCTGGTTGGTCCGTACAATCGCGAAACAGACTGGGTGTTTGCCTCGCCGACGATGAAAGGCAAACAACCGCTCTGGCCAGAAACCCTGTGGCGGCGATACGGGCGACCTGCAGTGAAGGCGGCGAAGATCCAAAAGCGGGTTGGGTTCCACACCTTCCGTCACACGTACACAACTTTGCTCACTCAGAACAACGAGGAAGTGAA
>PLIO01000186.1:3889-8006 GCA_003140075.1 Acidobacteriaceae bacterium
CAACTGAACTACGTCCCCACTTTGTTTTCTTACCTTTATCGGAAACCCGCGTCTTTACTGGCTTTCCTCAGGTTCAATCGATTCGCCTGCGTCGCCTGTTTCAACCCCGTAGAACCAAATTCCGAGGTTAATGGACACCATGGACACCAAGCTAAACCACTGTCCAAGAACTGTGCTGCAGGCAAACGCCAACCCAGAGCAGCTGTCCCTGCCCCGAGAATGAATTGTAGCAGAGCCGATTCAGATCAGTACAGATTCTGAACGAATGTGGTGAGCGTGAGGAGCATGTTCTTGGCCCCAGCCCAACAGACTTCACGCCTGAATTCCTGCAGCGCGGTTATGAGTTTCAAATCCGTATATCACTGTTCGGTCATGCTGACTTCGTGATCGGGGTTGGTCGCGGATTTGGTGTCAGAATCGTCAGTTCGCCGACGAGTTCCCTCTTCGCGGTACCACGGAGGTGGGCGTGATCCATCATCCAAACCTCGGGAATGATTTCGCCGACCAGCTGGCCATGACAGAAAAGCCGCACTACCGAACTCTCCGAGACGACAATTCCCACCGCTTTGGTAACTGCACTCATGTTCGCGGCGGCGATGTGACGGCTGCCAAGCCCCAACGGCACGTCCACTTGTGCGGCCACAGCATCCAGGTAGCGGCACGCGGAAAGAACAATTCCTTCGCGACTGACCACGAACCCACCGTCGAGCTGTGCCAATTCCTTGATCGTTCCGCGCAGGTTGAGATTGGTGAGATGGAGTGAAGACTCAGGATGCCCCGACAACGGATCCAAAATCAATGGTCTAGATCTTGCGAGCACGGCAATCTCGTCCCCCAGTGTAAATAGCGTGCCAACGCGTCTTCCCTCTCGACCCTCGCGAGCAATTTCGACCGCGAGCCCAATTAGTGACTCTAGGACGTCAGGATCATATTCTGTTACCTGGCAGAGAATGCTTTCAAACATCCCTCGACTCCTCGCTTCGGGTAGACGGCGAAATGCACCCTGCTTTGGATGAGACCCATACCAAGAAGATGCAGGTAGTAGAAAGCAATCTCGTCCCTTGGCCTTGGATTCTGGGCGGATTACGGGCAAGCCGGAACTTATCCTGTTGAGACGCGAGTCGGCTCCCGTGCATCTGATTTTGAGGCAGAATATACCTGGAGCTCTGGGAGATACGCGATGAGGGCAGTGGTGCTGCATGAGTATGGCGGTCCCGAGAAGCTGAAATTTGAAGACAACGTTCCCGAACCGCAGATTAGCGGAAGTACAGTACTGATCGCGGCAGCCGCTGCGAGCGTTAATCCGATCGACTGGAAACTGCGTTCAGGCATGCGCCAGAAGGATTCTCCGCTGTCGTTTCCGGCGATTCTGGGCCGCGATGTGAGTGGCATCGTACGGGCGGTGGGCGCAAATGTGAAGCACTTCAAGGCCGGCGACCGCGTTCTTGCACTATCCAACGCAACCTATGCCGAATTGGTGGCAGTGGACGATTCGGACGTGACCCATTTGCCGGATGGCGTGGACCTGGCGAACGCGGCCGCGATCCCGTTGATTTCCCTCACGGGAGACCAGCTTGTGCGCCTTGCGACAAACGTGAAAAAGGGACAGGTTGTTCTGATAACGGGAGCGCTGGGCAGTGTTGGGCGCGCGGCAGTGCATACGGCGAAGAAGATAGGCGCGCAGGTAATTGCAGGTGTTCGCGGGAAAGAGCTGGATGACGCCCGCTCCCTCGGGGTCTCTGACGTGCTAGCGATTGATGACGATAGTGCGATTGAGAACTTCCGCTTAGTGGATTCAATTGCGGACACCGTTGGCGGTGACGTTGCAGAGAAGCTGATCGCGAAGGTAAAGCAGAGCGGCTCCTTTGGCTACACCGCCGTGTTGCCGGAAAGTGCGGCGGCTAGAAATCCGACAGTGAAGATTACGCGTGTGCGTGCACAACCTGATCCATCCAAGGTGCGCGAGTTTGCCGATGACGTGCGCGATGGCAAGTTCGTTCTGCCTATTGGTCGCCGGATGCCGTTGCGTGATGCGGCTGAAGCACATGTGCTAGGGGAGAAAGGCGGCATCGGGAAGATCCTCCTGCTGGCGCCGGATTCTAAAGAGTGAGAAGCTGGCATCTTGGGCGCGGAGTGAACGGGTCTTTGAGGATGGGCATCCTGTTGCTCAAGCCGCAGCTTGTCGTAAGAGGTCTTCGATTTTCTTATCCAGATTCCGGGCGACTTCTAGTGCGTCGCGATTCCCATAAGGGGCTAAGAAGCTCGCCGTCCTGTCATATGACAAATGGACGCCGTCGACGCGCTCGTCCACAAGCACGGTAACCGGCGCGTACGAGCCGGCATCCGGAACATGCTTGACCATTTCCTTCNNGATGAGGGGATTGCCAATGACGAAGCGAATCATCTTCGGAGTCTCGCGGCCCGTTTCTTTGCGCAGAATTGCACCGTGATCCAGCTGCATAAACAGCATCAGTCCTACTGCGCTCAGGCCTTTCTCAACTGTGCTTTTGAGCTCGGCAAAAGAGCGCGCTTCGTGAGTTGATCTCCCAAATTCAGCCATATCCGGATGACCGATGGCGGCGTTCACACCGGCTATTACTTCATCCAACTGCTTGGAAGTCGTCAGACTGAACCGCTCTATCTCGATTTTCTTTATCATCTCGAATCTCTTTGTAGTTGCTGATGTAGAAATTCGCTCGTCCGACCGTTGGCCAGGTGAGCCGCGGCGGCGTTGTAATGCGCCCCATTATGACGAGAGAAGGCGTGACTCTGACCCGGATAGCTGTAGACCGTTGCGTTCGGTTTCGTGGCAAGTGCCGCTTTAATCTCCGCTTGTGCAGCCTTGGAAATGAACTCATCCTCCTCGGCGACATGCATGAGAATGGGCGCATGAAGGCCATCGATCTCTCCCAGATATTTGTCAGTATCGGCGCCGTGATACCAGACCGCGGCGTCGATGCCGTCGTTGCGGACGGCTGTCATGAAGACCATCAGCGCGCCGAGGCAATAGCCGAGCAAGGCAACCTTACCGCTGCATTCCGGGAGACTGTGTGCCGCGTCGATGGTGTCCTTTATGTCCCTTACGCCGGCATCTCTGTCATAAGCCGAATAGAGACGAAGACCGTGGTCCCAGTCGGCTTGGGAGGTGACGTTCAGGTCGACGCCTGGCTCCTGCCGCCAGTACAGGTCTGGAGCGAGCGCGATGTAACCTTGTTCCGCCAATTCATCGCAGTGCTTGCGAATGTCGGCATTCACCCCGAACAGTTCCTGCAAAACGACAACGGCCGGAGCCGGCACTGCCTTCGGCCGCGCGATGTAGGCGGCAAACGCTCCGTCACGTCCTTCAATCGTGATTTGATCTTTCATTGTGTTCTCCTCACGGGACGACGTTCATCCGGGCCTCCGCCGGTCTTGTTTGAATCGGCGGTGGCACCGACGCACTTCAAGCTACTGCCGTGGCTGGCGCCGAAGCAGCAGCCTCTTCGATGAGCTTGGCTGTTTCCTTCGGATGAGACATGTAGGCCACATGGCTCGACTTCACTTCGACCGTTTTGGCTTTGGCGCGCTTTGCCATCATGCGCTCCTGATCCGGATTGATCGATCTGTCTTCGGTGGCCACCATGTACCATGTGGGTTTGTGCTTCCAGGCGGGATTCTTAACCTGATGGGTGAACGAGTCAGTAGAAATCGGCACCTGCGCTATAGCCATGAACTCCGCCTCATCCCGTGGGATGTCCGCTGCGAAGTCAGCCACGAAATGCGCCTGGTCTATCCACCAAAGCCCGTTGCTGTCCGGCGTGAACGCCTTTGACGCTTGCGGCAAGGCCTGTTCGATCGACGCACAACCCTCACCTTCATCGAGAGCGAAGGCGGCAATATAGACAAGCGCCGCTACGTTTGGATGATTGCCGGCCTCGGTGATGATGGACCCGCCATAACTATGGCCAACCAGAACCACTGGGCCGCCCATGGCGTCGATTGCGGCCTTTGTGTACTTTTGATCGTCGGCGTACGAAGTCTCGGGAGGTTGTGCCACCGACACTTTGTAGCCATCATTCTTGAGGATATCGGCAACCCTCTTCCAGCCAGAGCCATCCGCGAAAGCTCCATGTACCAG
>PLIO01000192.1 GCA_003140075.1 Acidobacteriaceae bacterium
AACATCTCGTAGTCCGTGAACAGCCCCCGGCACCAGTACGTTTTTGTGTGCTCGGCTTGCGTCGTAATGGTGACCGGAACAAGGTACTGCGTCCCGTCTTTCTCCAGCCAGCCATAAGTCATCACTCCCCACCAGCGGTACCACGGTCCCAAAAGGTCAATGGCTTCCGAAATCCGCAGGATGATCCCCGACTCGTCCATCCAGACTTCACCGCGGCAGTCGTAAAATTTCGCCGTGCTCCGCTGGAAGAAGCCGAAGTTCATGACAGACCGGAACACGCATACCTCGTCCTCGAGGTTCGCGGCGTACTGGAACACGTGGACGGTTCGGCCGCCCACGACGGCGTCCGGCGCTTGGTGGATTTTCAAGTTAAGCTCCGTCCCGACCATTCGAGGAAGCTCAGACCACTCAGCGCCAGACACGATGGAACCGTTCAACGGCGGAAAAGGGACATTGTCGTAAGACTTCTTGTTGCCTTGGCGACGCCAGCGCTGCCATCCGTCCACGATGAGCGTCTCGTATGCGTCGGTCACCTCCGGCTCTCGGTTGTCACGACCCCAAGCAAATGTCTCGGTCGCGGTGAAGTTACGCATCGAGTCGGCGAGATGCTGCGCCGTGCGCCGCAACTTGGTTACCTCGGGCGGCTCGACGGGCCGCTGCGAAAGATCTTCAGCGCGGGGCCAAACGTAGGGCGGATACAGGTCTGCGGCGACCGGAGAGACGAACACTGTTTTCGGAAAAAGGGTCGCTTGCAAGTAGGGCTGCGCCCGTTTGACAAAGTCCGAAAGCTCCCTGACAGGCACCGCGAGCGCGATGTGGTCATTGCCTTCGCCTACGCCATTCAGGATGCCGACGATCTTTTTTGTGTTGCTGTCAACTACAATGCCGCCGCTGGCGCCGCCGCGCACCCGACCTCCATCCAAGCTAAAAGCAAGCAGGCCTTGTTGGGTCTCGCCTATGAACTTGCCGTGCCAGTGAACCAGCCCGCGCTTCGGGTTCCAGTTGAACGGATAGGCATAGATGTCCACCTCGGAGCTGTTCTCCAAATCGTCTCCGCCGAAGCCGACGCCATGGAAGTTCTTGAGGGGATGCCGCATCTCGTAGATGGCAAGGTCGTGAGCCGGGGTGTACTTCAGCGAACCGACCCCAGCAAGGTCTACCTCTCGCGCTCCGTCGTCGTCCGGGTCGGAATCGAGGTAGCGATGCGCGGAGAACACCCCCTTGATGCGGACGTATTTGCCCATGACCTTGGCGACATGGTAGTTGGTGCCCACGAAGCGGCAGTCCTGGTCTAGGCAAAACCCCGTGCCGAACTTCACGGAGAAAGGGGCAAGATACTCGATGTCGGGCTTGAAATCCGTGATGGGAAAGACGACGTGCTCGGGAACGAATTCCTGAGCGTACACCGGGAGGGCAAGAGCGAATAGGAGGAGTATAACCCCCAGTCTTCGAGCGTGGAGTCTTTCGCTAGGGCGGGGGAAGGCGTTCGCGAACAGGTGGATGAGAACGAAATAATTTTGCACGGCTGTGTCGATCTCTCACTGGAGGCATCAGCAGGGTCTGTTCCTCTTTTCCCAAAATTAGTGAGACTTCATGAACGAAGGTCCTGGTGTGCACGGACTCGGTTATCTGCTGGGCCTGACGCGTTGGTGGAAACCGGATTTGGCAGAAAACACACGAGGGGTTGCGGCACATTTGCGCTGAGTTAAGGCGCAGTACCAAAGAGCCATGAACGTTTTGCTTGTTGCCGCTGAAACCCGTGGATTGTCACGGTTAAGGCTGTCTACGAAGTGAAGCTAACGAGAATCCAATCGACAACAAGTTTGGAAGGGAGGCAGCCGAATCAACTGAATACCACTTCAAGTTCCGGCACTGGTGGCCATGAAAATGCAATCGTTCTTCGACCTCACAACGGAAGCTTCTTACCCCTGGGTCCATTTTGAGGAACCAACCGGAGGTCGAAGAAATCATTGAAGAATTGCGCGGGCATAAATATCGCCCTCTTCGAGATTGATGGTACTGCGCTTTCCTCAACTGAAGCCTTGTTTCAAAGCGTCCGCAACGGCTTTGAAAAAGCAGAAGGGCTAGTACGGAGATGAGGAGTACACGCCTAACGCGGGCGCTTTCGTGAAATATCTCGACGATGCGTTGAGCGGGTTCCCGCCAAGCGGGATGTCGTTCTAGTTCGCAACTCGGAGCAGTCGTGGTGCGGAGCACGACTGGCTCGTCGATTGCCCGATAGTTGCAGTTTGCGACTGCTCGCCGTCGATCCCGCATTCACCTAGCCTTTGTGTGGTGATGTTACGGGCGTCTATCAATTGGCGTCACATCGCCATTACTCTCATTGAACCGGATCGGGCATTGCCCGCTGCAACCGAGAAACGATAAAACTACGCGGCAACAATCGGTCCTGCGCCCCGTCCGGGACGTTTTCACGGCGTTTCTTCGGTTACATATCACAGACAAAGTCTGACACCGTGAGATAGAAGCAAGGGCAGCAGCAGCGTTCTAACCGAAAAAGAGCCCACATTGGGGAAACTCTCCCTCCGTTACGAGGAACCCATATCCGCTAGCAAGACGGTTCTTCAGAATCTTGGCACAGATCCGGCATGGCAATTGTTGGACGAGCATCTTGCATTGCTACTAGCCGACTTGCACCAGGACCCGAAATATTGTGAACGGATCGCCGAGATCGGCAGATTGTTGGCCCATGCGCAATTCCCAAGATTCGAATGTCGCGACCAACATCCGCACAAATTGGGTCCCCTTTGCAATAAGGGGAGAGGAACCGATTAAGAGTGGTCGTCCCCTGACGGCGCAAAACTCGGGGCGGAAACTCTCATCGGATTGGTACGGCAGACGGGAATCACTTCAACAGGATCGCCAGAAACACGTCCGTCCTGTCCGATCCATTTGGGAAGCCAATGTTTGTGAAAATGGCCCCGCCGCTGCTCGTGGTCCCTCCGACGGTCTGATTCCAAGATGAAACAGTTGTGGCTTTTCCGGCTCGTGTGACCTGGAAGAGATAACCGCCCGCGTTGCCCTGAGCCGGGGTTGGACGAAATATCCCCTGCAAGGAATAATAACTATCCGGATCGAACGGTGCCCCATTGATACAGAGATTGGTAATACCATCCGTGCAACCAACCATGCCGTTCCAGCTGGTAGTCCATGCCAGGAGAGAACCGTCTTGAGCGATTGAGCCGGGAACGAACTCGCTCGCGCTGCTGTAAGTGTGTGCGGCACGCCAAACGATGCCGCTTCCGTCCGTCGCTACCAGCAGGAGTTCATTGTCCCAGGGGTAAGTCACCGGGAAGGTACTGCTGTCGATTTCAAACAGAGCTGCATACGGGGCCGTATCGCTAGTATTATCGTTCGCCCATGAGATGTGAGCGCCGTTTGGTTGTTCGGGAGAAGGATAAGCGGCAGGCAGAGAGCTGTAGGGGTTAGCAATCGCCATAGTGTGGGTAAACAGACCGTTCACGTCCACTGACCCGTTAATCTTGCTGACCCAAAGATTATAGCCTTCTGCCGCATGGCCACCCTGATTACCGCCGCCCAAGTCTACGGCATTTACTACGACCGTGCCCGTGGTGGGCTGCCAGAACAACTCTGAGATACCCCCGTTAGCCGTGCAGTCCGTCCCGGCACAGGTGCCCCCCTCCGGCACCAACCTCACCCAGCCGTTGCCCTTCGTGCCGCGCAAGTTATGAAGGCTAAGCCTGGCGGATGTGGTGACCGTACCCTGCGCTGTGCCGTTCAGGGACCACACCCCAGTAGAAGTATTCCAGGCATAGCAGGAGTCAGTAGGCGAGTACCAAGCTATCGCCCATACATCCCCAGGGCTGCCTTGGTCCGCCGTAGTACTAGCTGGGCCGAAGTACCACTGACTGCTACCGTCTACCGAAATTCCCTCGGACCACTCAGTCCCCGAATTTACACTTCCGTTCAGAGCTGGGACACCACATGCCGAAGCTACATCCACGGTAACGGAAGGCGTGGGATTGCAGGTAGTGATCCCAGCACCTTCGCAGGAGGTTACGTCGTACTGGTTGATAGACAAATCGTTATTCGCCACGCAGCCAGCGCCCTCCGTAGAGATTAGACAAGGATGGCCGTGATACAAAATATGAGGCTGTGTATAACTGAACCAGGAAGCGCCGCTCTTGCCCGTTCCGGTACTCCCCGTGCCGGGGGGAGTAAATGCACTCGCTAACGTTGCCGTGCAGGCCGAAGCATTCAGCGCGAACAGGTACTGAACATTGCCAGATTTTCCCAAAGTAATAAAATCCTTCAGCAAACTGAAGTCGTTAACCTCCGAACTGGTATCATTCGAGGTAGTCCAGCCATCCGTTGGGAACAAACTGTTATCGGTCAGGCGGCAGACTGGAGTCGTCGGGAAATCCGGCGGAGTGAGCGTGTAGCCCGCCCCCACCAAAGCTCCCCCGCCGCTGCACACAGGCCCAGGGCAGGGAATTACCGTAGGGTAGGCTTGGGGGCTCAAGTCGCAACGTAGGCTGGGGTATACCCCAGCGCAGGTTCCGGTGGCCGAACTTGAGGAAACCACGAGGTCGAGGGCCTGCGTGGCACTCTGTCCGTAAGAGTCGGTTACCTTTGTCGTGAAGGGAAATGACCCGATAAGGGTGGTCATCCCCGAGATGACGCCACTTGAGGCTTGCAGGTTGCATTCCCGATGGCAGGGAGCCGCTGGTGAGACTCCACTGGTAAGGGGGTACGCCACCGGTGGCAGAGAGCGAAGCGGTATAGGGTGCACCGGGGTCAGCTTCCACGAGCGGTACGGCGAACAGGTGGGATGGCCCGACTTGGGATAGCCAAAGCACGCTTGCGAGCAAGTTCTGAGATTGCCAGAGCGCGAGAGAACGCCAGCCCGGCTTCGAGGCGGTTTCGGGCGAAGAGTTGGCGTCCACGTTCCAACTCTGATTGGAGTTTGCGGTCTTTGGGGTTTTTCATTGTGACATGGAGAAAACCCCGCTCCTTTTTTGAGGCGACCCAGAAAGGAACCGGGAAGAGAAAAGAACAGCCCCCATCTTTATCTCATTGCCTGGAGAGATTGGCCTGTGACGAATGAGACATAGTTTGTTGGAAAAGTTTCGGTCCCGCTGTGGAAGGATGGGAACAAGAGAGGTCGCGGCTTGGGGACCCTTCCGAAAGTTCAATCACGGCCTCTCTTGCTTGGTTTCCCTTTCGAGCCGTCTGACCGTATCAGGGAAGCTCTGGCGGATTCAATGACGAGTGAACTCTTGCCCGATGTGGAGAAGCTGGCAGTATGTGGGAAAGAGGAGAACGAAAGAGCACTACACGAAAGTAGCTAGAGACGTGAAATCGACCGCTTCCAAGCGAACGATACTTGCTTGCTTTCTTGGAGTCGTTATGAGCCGAGACCGCCGAGGCGCGTTTAAGATGCGCCCCATTTTGCATAACCCCCAAACCTCGCTACGGCTGCCTCCGTCGCCCAGTGACTAGCCGCTTCTGGCATTGTGAGTTCTATCACTGTGTTGCTCTTATTCCGCGGCCACCGATCACGATAGATTTACGGGCCTCTGATTTCGTACCTTCGTCCGTTGGATGCCGACCTTGGTCCGGTTGAAGCGTCTTGTCCGGTCCGACCACCGCGCCGTTCCACGAGACACCATACCGGTTTCGGAAAAAGAGCACGTCATTCGAAGCGACAGACCGAGTGGTCGGCGTCGGCTGTGCAAAAGTGCTCCCTGCGGGAACCATCGCTGATCCGAACCGCGCACGGAGGAGATTGGGAAATCGATGAGATTCTGTTTTTAGAAGTGACAAGAATATCTTCGCGGGTGCAATGGCATCGCGGTAAGGAGATCCGTTCAAGAGGAGGATAGCCTTTTCATCCGCCGCCGCCTCCTGCTTGCGTGTTCGCTGAATTCTAAGACCGGGAAAGTCCTTTCTGCCACCTAGCTCAAATATACTCTTCTGAAATAACTGGCGTGGAGCGTCCGACTGGCTCAGAATTATATGGGCAATCTGACGTGCGACTAACACAGCGAAAACGGAGTCGTCTGGAATAAGGTTGAGCAGCCCTCGACTCACAATAATGACATTCCCGACGCTAAAGATCTCCGCTGGAGTTGTGAGCAGCACTCGGCACTCGACGCCGTCTAGCGGCACTCCACTGGTCTTCGCGATCCGCTGAGTGATCGCGTTCAACGATTGCTCAACCGGTCCCGGGATTGCCAGGAGACCGTCCGTGTCTAGTCGCGCAAGAGCGTCGTTTCTAAATTGGTGCTGCGATCGCGCGGCCGCTAAGGCTAAGTCGGGAGAGGTAACATACTGCGCCGAGTCCCCTGGAGTGTTGGCATGCTGCTGATGCTGCCACAAAAGCGTATAGCCTCTATAATGGAAAGCTAAGTCTCCATCGATCGGAAAAGTGCCGCTTTCATCGAAATACGCGATCGTTGGCAGCCACAGGCCGTCGCCGACCTGTTCCCGCCAACTGTCAAAATGGAAATGTCTTTCCGCGTAATACAAATGGTGAAACGCGCGTCCGAACGGGCCTGTGAACACTCCTCTGATCCTGATTATGCTCGCAGAGGATGGCTGAACCCATATCTGACCCGAGAAACGTCCGGAGTCACGAGGATTGTTTGGCGCAACGGAAAACAGCATGGAATCGGTATCGCCAACCCGCTCCCTGCCCTTGTATGTTAGCGTGTACGTATTCGCATCGAAACTTGTCAAATCAACGAAGAACATCGCAAACTGACCCAGCGGTGTCAGCTTCTCCCTTCCGTTCGCGTTGGTCTCGATATACTTACTAACCTTACTTCGCGCGAACAATTGCTTCTCAACTGGTGGGCCCTCATATAAGTGAGCCAAGTCGACAGCTGCGAGGAAATACTTGTCATCAAGGACATACTCCTGACTGCTGCTTAGGACTTCGTTTATTCCCTTGAGATGCGAGTATCCGAGACTCTGGATGTACACCTCTGTGAGGAGGTGCGAATGCGCAAGAAGCGTGATGGTTCCGCGTTCGGTTTCGAAGATACGCGAGGCCATCTCCGTGTACGTCAAACTTGCGATATCAGCCCGACTCATATTGTCTTCGCGCGTGCCCTGGCTTGGAGTCGTCGAGAGGACTGAAAGAATTATGCTTGCGGTTAATAGCCAGCGCACTGTTGGGTTCCTCTAAGCGAATTTACATGCACCCGTGCGTGAACCATTCGATACCTCCGTGCAAATGAGCAATCGTGCCACCTGTCGCGCCTACATAGCCCGCCTGTTTCCAAAACCACCGAGGGGTGTGCGTCCCGCGGGCAGCGAAGGCCCCAAGCCAGTCCAAAAGGGTCTCAGGCGCGAACTCCGTCAGGAAATTTTCCATGTATAGATCCTTTCGACTCGGGTCCGTGCCCAAGTCGACGTTTCCCTCCGCACAACGATGATTGGCTAATCCCGCATGGGTTACTTCCGCATCGAAGACAATGGCGCCGGCATACACGATGTGGGCCGCCCACATTTTCTTGTCCCAGATTGGAGGGTATCGTGGGGCTGCCGTCAGAAGCTTTTTTGGATGGTCCAAGCGCCATTCAAAAGGGACCGGCGGGGTCGGAGGTTGTGGGCTCGGAGCATCAGGTAGATCCGTTTTCGGAGGCTGAAGCGCATCAACGACCGTTGCCGCTCCGTTACTCTGCACAACCGAAGGAACGGGATCCTCACTTGCCGAGCAAGTTGCACAGGCTCTGCTTTCGGTCATGTGCGCAGGAGGGTTCAAGGAGTCAACTGTCGTTTGTGATCGACCCACTCCAACCTGGAACAAGGAGAGCCACGCTATTAGAAACGCGTTTCGCATATCTAACTCTTTAACTATCCCGACAGCAGCTTCATCGGGACCGGTATGTGGGACAGGACACAGGTCATCAGGACCGTGACTGTCGAACGCCGCCGCTATACCACGCAAGCATGCAAGCCGCCATTCTTGGGATTAGAACTCGTTGACGTCGCCCTGCCGCTCAGAATCGGTACAAGATCCCGAAGTCAGCAAAGCAGTCGGTGCTTTTCTGGGAACGTTGGAGCTGCGTGAGCGAAAGATTTGTAGGCTCAGTGACCGACTCGTGAAAACGGTAGATACCCAATTCTTGGCGATAGAACCAGTGACGTTTCTCGCGCGGCGAGGGCCAGGTCAACGTGGTATTGGGACCGTGGCTGCCATTCTGCCAGTCGTCGCCGGCTGTGATCCAGTCCACATTAATGCGCATGGAATAATCGCGGCGGCAAGCGTCGCAGGCACGCGTCAACACGTCATAGCCGCCCCCGAGTTGGTAGCGGCCTCCGCCTTTGGTGTAGTTGGTAGTGGATAGCTGACTCCAGGTGTATCCGCCGCCGAAATACAGCATGCGCGTCCAGCCGGGTCGCGCGGGGCGGAAATACAGCCCGGCATCGAGATAGCGGTCGTGGCCCCTGGGGTTGGGCTGGTCGTCGTCATCTAATTTGCGGCCATCGTCGTAGGCGCCCAGGGCGCGAAAGACAACGTGTGTAGCTTCCATGTTCAATCCGCCTTCTAACCGATAGGCCCATGCAGCGTACCCTCCGCCCATGACCGACGGGCCGAGATAAAGGAACGGCGTGGGGATGGGGCGTCCGCTGACTGGCTCCTCGCGGGCATAATGCGCCCCTGCGGATTCCCTGATACTGGACAACTGATCGGATTCCGACTGCGTTTGCGCGGGGACCGGCCAGGCAATATTGTCATCTATCTTAATCAACGAACCAAAGCTGGTCCCAGAGGTAGGGCTGAGTGCAGGGGCAAAGTCTCTTATCTTTGAATCGGTACCGTTGTCCTCAATCGCCGGCAAAGTGCTACGTGCTATGCCCGGGGCTAACCCCAGAGCGGCTACAGCAATAGAAGAGAAGGCGTTGACATTTGGGGGATTGACCCAGTGCGGCTCGCCAGCAGCGAATACGGTCGCCGGAACTCCAAGTACGCTGCCAGCCCCGAGCAGAACCGTAAAACGTCCCTGGCTGTCGGGATAAACAGTTTGCGCTTCCGACCAGAGGGAAGTTCCGAGGGCCTGGTGGTCATAGAGCGCGAACGTTATATTACGAGGTCCAAGCGGGGTCGCCCCGTCAAGTTCTCGTACACTACCGCTGAAACTTACGACCGTAGGTAGGGTCGGACTGACAGAAGATTTGCTGACGGTGGCGGTACTGGTGTCGAATCCGCTTTGCCCACAAAGCAGAGAACCGAAACTAAAGACAAGCACTAGCGCTAACATGCTGCATTGCATGCAATATTCTCCTATCGTGCACGCGGCAATGAGTACGAGATGCTGGGAACATTTGATTCTCAGAACTCGAGCGGCAGAAGCCATATTCGCAACCTTGGGAGTGATGTGAACAAGGGAGGCTGAGACCCTCTCTCAAAGGATTAGCTCAGCCTCTCTTGTTTGGTTTGTCTTTCGAGCATGACTGAACGTATCAGGGAAGTTTTGAGAAGTTCAGTGACAAACGAACCCGATCATTCTGTGGAAAAATATGGAGCGAAAGAGTACTACACGATAGTAGCTATTTAGATTGGTTGCGCTACACGGGCGGGATTGAAGGCGGTTGAGTTGGCGGGCGATCAATCTAAGAACAAGCGGCCTACGGGTGCGCGGATGATTTCCTGTGTTGTCGTAGTTAGGGGGACCACCAACACAGAGATAAGGAATAGTAAACGTCCCACTCTGGGCATAGACAGGTAGAAAGTTTCGTCACTTTGGTGCCTCCTCTCTCCGCAAACATCACGGCACCATAAGGACTCAGTAGCGATGATCTTGCGCTGCGTATTGTTGGGGAATTGCGGTGGGTGGCCCCATTTCTTCAGGCAGACTCTGCTCTGGAGGTAAGACTATGCTGTTCGCTTTGGTTCTGCCATTCTGGAAACGGCCTGCGCGGCGATAATCGAAACGCCTCAATCAAGTTCCGTACCAAACTCCGACGTGCGATTAAAGTCTGAACCATCTTCTCCAGTTCATCCCACGCTCCGCCATACCACTCCGGCGGTATCTCTTCCGCCAAGGACCAGATGACATCCTCGTCCATTCTCTCGACACGAGAAAGCCACGGCTCGAACGACTCCCATCCGCGAACGCTCTCGTACACTTCGTTGCGAGCGTAAACCCCCCGAAGCGGATAATCTGGAAATGTCCATTCTCCCGCATTGAAGCAATTTCCCTGATCGATGAACGCCGCCGTGTACTTCCTCTCCCGCGATCTCCTCCAGAAAGCCGCTTGCCGCCCATCGGCGTTCCCTGTCCACTTGTCGACGACTAGCATCCCGGCAAAAGCACGCAGGTTTCGCACCTGACCGATCATCTCCGATGGCATGTAGTCGAACACCTGCCCGTCTAGAGGATGGACCACATATCGGGATCCGAATTGCAATCCAGACTGGCACGGTATCGTGGCGTGCGCCTGTTGGATGTGCAACTCCGGTGTGTGCTCGATTAACCAATCTTCGACGACGACCACTTCGGTCTTGGGTACCGGCAACCCCGACCGCTCTGCCAGCCGGGTAGCCAGCAGTTCATTTGCCAGCACCCGGGTATGCTGCGGATTGTTACGAAACTTCACTACGTAGAGATGCGTATCGGAGCAGCGAATCAGGTGCCCTTGCGCGCCCCCACGCATTCTTCTGACATGTTGCACTGCGGTTATGGCCATCGACGCCTCGACCTGAAAGGCAGACCGGACTGCCTGTTAGTTTCTCCGGCGCGAAGTTTCGGTCTTTGCAGGTCCGATGGGAGGCTCGGGGGCCCATTCGTTCGAGATAGTGTCGGCCGGAGACCAACAGCGTATGTCAAACCTGGAAATGAGGTCTGTGCGGGATGTCACCCAGAGGCTGTGCAAAACATGATCTAATGCAGGATTCCCAATACGGAACGTTTCCGACTCGAAAAAGAAGTGATACACGAAAGGCCGTATACCAGTAATTAAGGATTAGTGGATACTAATGCTGGAGGAGGATGGCATGACCAAATTGAGGCGCGTTGAATATTGTCTGTTGCGTTATGTGCCAAACGTGGTCAATGAGGTGTTTGTTAATACTGCCGCTATCTTCATCGATCGACTGGATCTAGAAAATGGATTGTGTAGTATAAGTTGTGCACCCGACTGGCGGACCCGGGTGCTGTCTTTGGATCCCGATGCTGACATGCAGATGTTGGAGGCGCTGCTGACAGAGATACGGCGGCGATTACTTTCTACGTGCGAGCGTTCTGACATGATCCATTGCATCGACGATTCATTCTCCAATGTCATTCAGATAAGCGAATGGCGAGAATGTGCGGTCGACCCCGACATAGAGACCATCGAGGTGTTCGCTCGGGAACTGTTCGGAAAGACATCGGAGACCTCCACCGATTTGTCCGTGACACCCGGCGCCGCCTGCCAAGTGTAGCTCGACGCGAACAAATCCGCGCAACTGTGTCTTACAAAACAGTGCGGCCATCGAAATGCAGCGGAGTGAAACGTGGCGGGATGTTTCCGAGGTCAAGAAGCAGCTAACACGAGGTTGCCCGTTTGGCCGGACCACTAAACTACTTCTAAAATCATCACTTGACTCTATCAAACTACTCAAGTTTGTTCGGGCTCGTGAACCGAACGAGATTTAGGCGTATGGATTGCCGGTTTCAGTTTCGGGAAATAGAAATCGGGAATGAAACTTCTTTTTGATGAACGAGGCCATTCGAGGTGCCCAAAAATCTTCTGAACTTTGACGAAATCGTTGGCAGATCATCTCCTTGAAACTTCCGCTGACGATTCTTCTGTTCCCCTTGTCGACCCGCTCCGCAAGTCTTTCCAGCTAAGCATGACAAAAACACAATCCGCTCAACGGCCCGGCGTTAGACATGTCCCATCAGCCCCTCGTGATCTTGTTGAGTATTCCTGGGGATGGACGGGTAAGATCACTACGACATTCTGATGACTTGTGGGAAATCGACCCTCGCCACAGACAAGGAGAGCGAGATGCCAACGCCCTTAGTTCCTGTTGCTCAATACTTGCGAAAGTCCACAGAGCACCAACAATACTCGTTGACTTTCCAGTCCTCCACCCTGAAGTCCTACGCGGAGAAGAACAATTTCGCGATTGTCCAGACATACAGCGATTCGAAAAGCGGTTTGGTCCTGAAACGCCGAAAAGGTCTCGTGAACCTGCTTCGTGATGTGGTTGCCGGGGGGCAGCCTTACAAGGCCATTCTCGTTTATGACGTAAGTCGCTGGGGAAGATTTCTAGATGCTGATGAATCGGCTCATTATGAATTTCTTTGCACGAGGGCAGGAATTCCGGTCCACTACTGCGCCGAGACATTCCCGAACGACGGCTCAATGCCTAGTGCCATCATGAAATCTGTGAAGCGTGTAATGGCCGCAGAGTTCAGCCGAGAATTATCCGCGAAGGTTACATTGGCGATGACGCGTATGGTCCAGGAGGGTCTTTGGCCGGGTTCTATGCCGGGATACGGCCTTCGGCGGTTGTTGGTATCTAATGACAGAACGCCGAAGTGCCCGATGAGGTTTGGCCAGAGAAAGAACCTCAGGTTTGATCGCACCCTCATCGTCCCAGGACCACCTGAAGAAATTGCAATCGTGAAGGAAATTTTCCGTCTTTATGCTGGGGAAAAGAAAAGTTTCCTCCATATCGCAGGGAGGTTGAATGCTCTCGGGATTCCACGTGTTTGCAACGATTCCAATGTCCCGTGGACGTATCAAGCAGTCAGACAGATCGTCCTCAATGAGAAGTACACCGGATCGCTGATCTGGGGGCGCTATACCCAAAAGCTGAGATCGAACTGCCGGCCCGTGCCCAAAGAGAAGTGGATTATTGTCCCAAACGCATTTACGCCCATCGTAGATCGGGGGGCGTTCCAGGCTGCACAGTCAATTTGGTTGCGCAAAACACGCCGTCTTTCTGATGAGCAATTCCTAGAGCGCCTCCGGTCGCTGTTGAAGAAGAAGGGGAGGCTCAATGCAAGAATCATCAATGAGTCATCATTAGCCCCTTCCAGTACAGCCTATGAAGGGAGATTCGGGAGCCTCGACAAAGTATACGAACTCATCGGCTACCGACGTACTGATACGTACATGCTGAGACGACTTTCCCATACCCACATGTTGGGTCTGTACCGTTCAGTGTACCGTCGGCTTCGGCGTTTATTTTCTGATCTCAGAGCGACACATCAGAGTCCCATCGCCCGTCCTCGGAAGCTACGTTTCTCAACTGGCGTGACCATCGTTGTGGCAGTCTGTCCTGCTGAGAAAACTCTGCGAGGGCAGAGGCGTTGGCGATTCGAATCGAGATACGCTGAAACGAGTGGCCTTCCCACACTCCTGTGCTTATGTGATGGATCGAACAAGAAAATTGCTCGCTTCGTTTTGATTCGAAATGTTTCACATATTCATGCGGTCGCAATGCTGAAAGAAGACGATGAGCGACTGACGGGCGGAATAAGGTTGAGACATCTTCGCGATTTCGGTCGAGTCGCTCATCGAATGAGCAGAATCAGCTAGGCTGGGCTATTCTCGGGAAGACTTCGGGCACTCGACTGATCGGCCGGCAGTCGTCGAACACTACTCTCGACAGGCGATTGGCAAGACAAAAAGATCTCGTTATGAACAAGACCACGGTTTTGTTCGCGAGGAAAACTGACGCCCCCTTGAGGCATTTTTCTTCTCATCCGGTCAAACCACGCAGATATTTCAACCTCAACCGCTGTTGTGCCACCTGATTGATCCATTCGCGCTCCTCGAAGCAAAAAAACTCTCCCATGTCCTATTGCACTTCGATAACCACTCCTTATTCATCACTACAGCGCCATAAATCTTACATGTATTTCAATCATAACGGATCTACGGTCGCTGGTAATCCGTGTGGTCATCGTTTCCAAAACGAAACCGCGCGCACCCTTTTAGGAAGAGCGAGACTGACTATCACAGATTCAGTCGAGGCGCACTTCACTGCGCTAGCGGGTTTCCGTGGCATCGGATACCCAACTTGGGAAAAGCCATTTCCTTGGGTGTCCGTTTCGTGTATACGGTTGGGCTGAACAGTTTCGAGGTCATCGACACACTGGCGGATGTGAAGCTGCCGCGAGGCGTTCTAAACGATAGCGATGCGCCACCGGCAGACTGGTGGGATTCCAATGAAGGCCCGGTCCATCGCGACCGGGCCTTTCGTTTTGCCCGTGAGACCCTTCGAATTCAAAACTGGCCGCCCGCTTGCACGGCCTCTCGCCGGAGGATTTACCCATGAGACTGAGTCGTGTCGTTGTTCCCGTTCTCTGTTGCCTGGCCGCGGCGCTCGCCTACGGCCAGGCTCCCACCATCACCAGCATCCAAGTCGAAAGCACCGGCTGCGAGTTCACCGCCGGATCCCTGGGGCAGCCATGCAGCATCGGCCCTGGAATGCTCCTCCACATCTTTGGCCAGAACTTTGGGCAGGCCGGCGGAGGCGTCGCCCTGTGCAACTGCCCCGACACCACGATCGTGGGCTGGACGCCCACGCGGATCGCCGTCACCGTGGACGAAGTGACCACGCCGTCATCCATTCAGGTGGAAACCTATGGCGGCGGGTACAGCAATTCCGTTCCCTACGTGGCGCTGCCGCCGGTGATCACCGGCATTGCAGTGGGCGAATGCCGCTTCACCCCCAACGTGTCGAAACGCCAGTGCGCGATCACGCCGGGCACCACCGTGACTATCCTCGGCAGCTACTTTGGCCGCTATGCCGACCAGGTGGCGACCTGCGACTGTGCCAGCCCCACCATTGTCAGTTGGGATCCGAACTGGACTACCGATCCCCAACAGTTCAATAACACGATTGTGATCACCGCCGTGGATGCCGTCTGCGGGTCCTCCGTCATGGTCGAGGCCGGCGGCATGTGGAGCAACCCCGTCCCCTACACCACCTGCGCACAGTGAATGGCGAAGGCCCGGTCCTAGTCCTTTCGAGGGAGCGACGACCGGGTCCTTATTTTCTGTCCCATAAAGCCAGCTTCGAAACATCTTCGTGGCAGGCAAGCGTATCCCGGCAATTCCCGCACGCATATGTCTCTGTGGGGAGCATTTGCTAGGTGAACTCGATCCTCGTTCGACGTGGGGGTCAAAACCCGAAGTGCTGAATCGCTGAGAACTTTGGAACGGCTCTGTGCGCCCGACCATTCCTGTACGGTTTGACTAAAGCCTTGTCCGCTATTGACTTGAATCCATTGCGGGAGTTTGGACGATGAACCCACTGGGAAGAAAGCTTGTAGGATCTGTCACTGCAATAACGCTCGCGATTCTCATTTGCTTGCCGGGGTGCGCTAACTATGCAGATGTAATTAGTCCACCCCCCAACATTCAGCCCCTACAGCCGAATGTAGTCTCACTCGATCTACAAGACTGGTATATCTTCTATAGCGCCGGAATGGCTGCGCAACCTTCTCCGAATGTGGAAGGCGCTTGGTCATTTCCGTTCCCAACTACAGGCCATGTTAACTACATACAGGCACCATTTAATGCGACTACCGTCTTGCACACGGTGCAGATAACCTTCAGAGTCGACAGTGAAGCACCGCAATACGAAGTGATTGATCCCAACGACATACTCCCCGCGACGGTTCATATTTTCTTCGAACAGCAGAACGACGATCTCAGCAACCCGGACGGACGCTGGTGGGCCGACACAAGCGCATATAATCTCGGTTCGCACGACAACGAAACGATCACGACTATAGTGCCATTAGATCCGAGTCAGTGGAGCAATGTGAACGGCGTCAGTGATCCACAATCGTTTTATGCTGCGTTCAAGAATGTTGGCTGGATGGGCGTGACGTGCGGCGGGCAGTACTTTTGGGGGCACGGAGTCGCTCTCGGTAGCGGCGTTGCAAGCTACATTCTTGCCGATTTTCGTGTCGAGTGAATTGGATCGCTGCCCGCGCTTCGATGCCAACGGTTCAAGCGAGGACTTGGTCGATGAAACCAAGACCGCCGAGCTCGTAATGCCAACGAAGATCGTTACACCGCCTTGGTATGCCACGAGTGTGCGAAATCTAGCAGCCGTTCGTAACTGCTGTGTCTACCTACCTGCAACCATTCAGTGACCGATACCCAAAGTTGCGGTGCCAGTGCCCGATGCCACTTGTACCCAGAGCGTTGTTTGCAAACAAGGGTTACAGCCGACGGGAGGACATATTCCTTAACATCGCTGGCGTATCAGCATGGCTGATTGCTCTCTTTCCGATGCCCTGGACCGGCAAATTAGCACCGCTCTACTGGGTGCATGGGACAGCGGCAATCATATTCTTTTTGGCCATCGCTTCCGTTGCCGCCTTTTGTTCTCACGCCACAGTGGGGCTTATAAACGACCCTGCACAAAGAAAGCTCTACATGGGTGCCTACCGTTCCCTTGCGGTCTTGATGATCGCTTCCCCCATCACCGCATACATCCTTAACGCTCACATCCTCCGCAAGGACAACACTATCTACTGGGTCGAATTCTGCGGCATCTGGGCGTTCGCGGCGTACTGGATTGTCAAGGGTATTGAGATGTCCGGACCTGATACGGAGAAGAAGGTAGCGGCTGGACTATCCTATGACCCACCCAAGTTGAACATCGCAGCAAGCGTGAAGAGCATGTTGTCCGCCGGAACTCGCACGACGACTCCAACTCCTCCCTCACCCTGAGCGGGTTCCGTTGTCCTGTATCCAGTCGTTTGCCGAAAAAAGAGCCAGAGCAACTCCCGATGCACAACGCTGAGGAGACTATTCCTGGCTGGTGGGCTAACCGGAAGTTATCTATAAACGGGCTTGCGGGAAGTGCGACAGAACGTTCCCTGTCCGACCCGAAAACTGCATTGTGGCATAACCCACTGTGCCAGTTGTGTGCAGGAATTCCCTGGCAACATGGGCGACGGGAATAGAACAGTCGGCTGACTGTTTGAATGCTAAGTCTAGGAGGAGCACGTGGTGTAGAAAAGACTGAACTCAACGGGAACGTTGATTTAGAAAACAACCACGGAGGCTCCTCAAGGACATATGAATTACATCGGGCTGGATGTTCACAAGAAGACAATCAGCTATTGCGTTAAGGATGCTAGTGGTCGAGTTCACCGGGAAGGCAAGCTTGGGGCGACGCGCTGCGAGCTGGACGACTGGATGAGAACTCTTCCGCAGCCCTGGACGGTTGCGATGGAAGCAACGATTTTTACCGGCTGGATCTACGATCATCTCCGTCCGCATGCGACACAGGTGAAAGTGGCGCATCCCCTGATGCTGCGCGCCATCGCGGCTGCCAAGAAAAAGAACGACCGAGTCGACGCCAGTAAGATCGCCGATTGCTTGCGCTGCGACTTCCTGCCTGAGTGCCACATGGCTTCGACTGAGATTCGGGATAGACGGCGAACGCTACGCTACCGCTGTTTGCTGGTACGACAGATGGTGCAGACGAAAAATCGGATCTCAGGTCTGCTCATGGAAACTGGGGTGACGTACAACAAGCAGCGGCTTCACAAGGTGGGATATTTTCGCGAACTGCTCGCGAGCAACGAAGAAGTGAATGAGAGTATTCGACCTCTGCTCCGATTGAGCCGGGATACGATCGCGCGACTGCAGAAAACGGAACGAGCCCTCGTAAGCTCGCTGCAGCGAGATCCCCTGCTGAGCGAGAGAATCAAGCGGCTTAGAACTGTTCCTGGAGTTGGGCCCATTACTGCGCTGACATGGGCTCTGGAGATGGGCGAGATTTCACGCTTCCGATCAATCCGAAAAGCGATCAGCTATTGCGGGCTCTGCGGTGACGAAAGAAGCTCAGCCGAGAAGTCGATTCGCACACCGATTTCCAAACAGCGCAACAAGAATATCCAATTTGTGCTGATCGAGGCTGCGAAGTTGGCGCCCCGACAGGATCATGATCTGGCGTTGCTCTATGAAAAAGAGAAACAGAAAGGGAACGCCAATCGAGCGACGCTTGCGGTAGCGCGCAAGATGGTCGCATATCTTCTCGCCGTGGATCGAAAACAACGGGATTTCGTGCCTGCAGACGATTGCAGATGTGACGCGGCCTGAAAACCAGGCCAACGAAAGAAAAATCACCAGGATCACACAGCGCGCAGACTGCCAGGTCCCGCCACTGACCGACTGAGCAACGGAGATGAAACTCCCGAGGCTTCCTTCTGACTGTTTTGGGACTGGCAGAGAACACACACTCAATCTTCTGTGACGGCCTCCGGGCCCGAGACAGTGAATGGATGTCTGGTTCTGCGAAAGCAGGGACCACCGCCGAGAGGCAAAATGCGAGCTGAGCGGTTCTGCATGCGAGAAGTGCGCGCTCTCCCGAGCGCGCGAGGGCGGTCGTGTTTTTACTTGACAGAAGACTTACATGGATGTCGGTAAGTCGCCAATCCCATGCTTCACCCGCTTCAGACACGCCCAGTGTGCCCATTGTGTGCTGATTCCGATCAGTTTTAGTACCCGTACCTGACCAGCCTGTTTTTTCCCCGTTCCAGTTGCCTGACTCTGCAAGGCAAAAGCAACTTCTCGGTTGCGCTTGGCCGCGCGTCTTTTCTCCACTCCCATCGGCGAGTGTGACCACTCCGCTTCGCTCCGGGACGGCCCTTCGGGACAGCACGGCTGCGCGCCAAACGATAAGGCTGTTTGGCACTTGCCCTGCCCNNTGAAAGAAAAAAACGCCCCACCGGGCAGACAAAGGAAAAAACAATGGAATATCACAGCAACGACAACACCGACCGCGACGGCTCAGCCGCCGTCAATACGGCTTCCGGCAGTAAGAACCGGAAGCCAGCCACCGCACAGCAACTCATCCGCGAAAACGTGAAGTATCTCATCGAGCAGTTGGAAGCGGGACATAGTGAAACGCTCACTGCTTACCTGAATGCAATGGCGAATTTCCACACCTATTCCTTCGGCAATGTCCTCCTCATCGCGAGACAACGGCCCCAGGCCACGCATGTGGCGGGTATTCGGACGTGGAATGAGCTTGGCCGCCGCGTGAAACGTGGTGAAAAAGGGATTGCCATTCTTGCCCCGATGATCGGCAAGCGCCGCAAGAAGGAGAACACGGAGGCAGCGACGGAGGAAGAAGCGAATACATCCACGTTACTCGGCTTTCGCCGTGTTTTTGTTTGGGACGAATTCCAGACGGAAGGTGCCTCGCTCCCGACGATTGGTGAGGTCACCGGAGAAGCCGGAATCTATCTGGATCGCTTGCGAGACTTTGTGCAGGCGCAGGGCATCGCGCTTGAATACAACGAAAGCATTGCCCCCGCATTCGGCATGTCTTACGGCGGCAGAATCGCTTTGCTGCCCGGACAGACAAAGGCCGAAGAATTTTCTGTCCTTGTGCATGAGGTCGCCCACGAGCGGATTCACAAATCCGAACGGCGGACGGCAACAACGAAGGTTGTACGCGAGACCGAAGCTGAAGCCGTGGCCTTTGTAGTCTCGAAAGCCATCGGCCTCAATCCGAAGTCTAGCGCCAGTTACATTCAGCTCTATCACGGCAACGCCGAGTTGTTGATGGAAAGTCTTGAGGTCGTGCAGCAAACCTCAGCCGTGATTCTGGGGGCAATCAGGATGGAAGAACCTGCCCCGGCGGAAGCGCAGGAACCGCA
This sequence comes from Acidobacteriaceae bacterium, assembly GCA_003140075.1. Taxonomy (GTDB): domain Bacteria; phylum Acidobacteriota; class Terriglobia; order Terriglobales; family Acidobacteriaceae; genus Sulfotelmatobacter. The sequence continues at coordinate 19,632 of PLIO01000192.1, forward strand.
GTCCGCGCCGGACGCCACACCCGAAACCCAAGACGCGGGTTACTCGCCCGCACCGGCAGATTTCGCCGAGGCCGCAGAGCCAGCCGCTTAAACCATGCAAACGCTAATCGGCGCGGACAGGCGAGGTGTGTCTGTCCGCATGACTTCCACCATCATTCAGACAAATCAAATGAGGAGAAGCATTTTATGGAAACCGCAGTTCAAAGCAGCAACGAATATCGCACCTTGCCTGTGGCGCAGTTGCAGGAATCCACCACCAACCCACGCCGACGCTTTGATGAACACAACCTTGCGGAACTGGCATCCAGTTTCCAAGCGCAAGGAGTGTTACAGCCCTTGCTTGTCCGCACGATCGAGGATGATAAGTACGAGGTAATTGCTGGAGCGCGGCGGCTACGCGCCGCCAAACTCGCGGCGTTGAAAGAAGTGCCCGTTCGTGTCGTCGAACTCTCGGACGCGGCTTGCGTCGAAACGCAGTTGGTTGAGAATATTCAACGTGAAAACGCACATCCGTTGGAAGAGGCATTCGCGTTTTACGGCCTTTTGCATACGGATGGGCTTCAATACGACATCACCAGCCTCGCGGCGAAGACCGGGAAGGGTCCGGCATTCGTGGCTACACGCCTTCGCTTGGTCGAGTTGCATCCATCCATCGCGAAGGCGTTTTTGGCAGACGAAATCGGCGTGGGCCATGCGCTCGAAATCGCCAAGCTACCGCAGCAGGAGCAACAGCGGGCGTTTGATGCCGCGTTTCACGTCGCTTGGAACGGCGGAAAGGAAACACGCATTCTGCGCCCTGTCCGTGACTTGGCGGCGTGGATCGAGCAGAACATTTTGCTCTCGCTCGATTCCGTACCGTTCGACAAGAATGACGAGACGCTTGTGCCGGAAGCGGGAAGCTGCGCGAATTGCCCGAAGCGCACCGGCTTTAACACCTTACTTTTCGACGCGGCCTTGCAAGATTCCTGCACCGATAAGGATTGCTACAACAACAAGCTGACGAAGAATGTCGAGCGTCAGATCGCTCAGAAACCGCAATTGGTGCAGATTACGAACGAATGGAGGACTCCCGGAAACAGTGCGGTGCTGGGAAGAAACCAATACGTTGCCTTGAATCTCACCGCCAAGTCCGCGAAATCCAAGAAGCCGCTCTCGCCCTATCAAAAACCATGCAAGAACATGAGCGAGGCCCTTGTGGTAGATGGCACCGAGCGTGGACGGACTGTAAAAGTCTGTACCGAGCCGAACTGCTCGGTACACTTCGCCGACCGCCGCGCTCCTAACCCGGAGCAAACAGCGAAGGAACGCGCACAGCGCCGGAAAGAATTGGAACGCCAGAAGCTCGAAACCACGGTGCGGCACCGCGCATTGGCCGAAGTGCTCAAGCGCATCGGCGCACCGCTTGAACGCGCCGACCTTGCGCTGGTTGCCAGTACGCTTTTGAACAAACTTGATCCGTTGCGGAAGGAACTGCTGGCGCGGCGGCACAAGTTGGTCGAAGGCACGGCCAGCGAAGTCACCCACCCGCAGGTGCAGCAGGCCATCGCCCGGATGTTGCGGCAGCCGGACGAGGGCGCACTTTCCAAACTGCTGGTCGAAGTCGTTTTACTGGAATGCACAGATCGGGCGCCAACCAGCGACCCGGATGTGCTGATCGCAACGGCAAAGCGGCATCGCGTGGACGTGGACAAACTCCGCAAAGCCGTAGAGCAGGAATTCACCGCGAAGCGTGCGAAGCTCGCCGCCAAACAAAAGAAGGCTGCAAAGAAAGGCACAACGAAGACCGCAGCGTAGCCCACTGTGAGACTACTCAGGCGCTCGGCAACTGCCCGAGCGCCTTTTTATATTTGAACTTTCATTTCTTGCTCGCTAGCGGAGAGATCGCTTCTTCTTGTCGCCAATCTGCGCCCAGCCCTGAGTCCCACCCTTCAAAGTGTCCTGCTAGGGCAGGAGGCTAGTTTTGTCCCACCCGACGGGCTGGCGTCGCCGGCCTCCGCCAATTCGTGAGCCGGATTGCAAGCTCTATCGCAATGCCGCCAAATCCGCGAAATGCCTGGGCTGCAAAACTTCAAATCCCTTTTGCGGAACTTTTCGATATCGCCATACCTTTCCTGTCAGAGCAGACGCGTTCTCACACCAGTTCTCAGCTGCAGCATCTTTTTGGGATACCTCTGACGATTCCATTCCCTTCGTCTCGATCAACCAATGCTGGCCCGCCGAATCCAGCGCAACGAAATCGGGATAGTACGAACGCAGGTTCATGCCGAAGTCTACGTAGTCAATCGAGAAGCCAAACGGTTGCGGCAGCTTGGCAAAAGCGCTGATGTCTTCCGCGTCGTCCAAAAAGCGCGCAAAGCTTTTCTCAAAATCGTTGTCGCAGGGAATCATGTTGAAGACGCAATGATTCGCTTCGTACACCTTGCGGGACCAGGGAAACGGCTGGCAGGCGGAAAGCATACGGGCCGGTTCCAACAGTTGCGGCTCTTGCTCGGCGATACTTAGCTGCTTCAGCACCTTGCTGAATTCCTGGATACACACGTAGGACGCTACCTGCGTGCTCATAGCTCTCACCGTAGCCATGTCGTTCAAATCCACTCGGCGACCGAAAGCTTTGTCCCCGAAAAACTGGCGAACTTTCGGAGCCAGCGCCGCGAATTGCGAGGGCAGCTTAACCGCTTCGGCAATCCGGCGTGCATAGTATCCGATCAACTCCTGCGCTGTCTGTGGCTGGGGAACCTTGTAATCCCGTTCAACGATTTTCTGGAGAGTAATAATGTCGTGGCCTTCATAGCGGAAGGTTTTGTTGTTGGGGTCATCGGCGCCGAGCGGCAGGAGCATGGTCTGGAACGCCATCACATCTAGTGACGCGATTTCCTCCGCCAGGCTCTTCTTCCGCACCAGCGTGGGCGTCAGCACAGGCAGACCAATATCGAATTGTTTGCGCTCATCGAGCGGCATAATCGTGACGATCCGAAGTTTGTCTTTGCCCACCTCGAACGTATCAAGCTGCAACTCCTCCAACTTCTCAAGGTCATCCACGAATTCGAGGAACTTCCGGTTGCCAATGATATCGACGCGCTCGGTATAGTCGGCTGTAAGATCGCGGAACATCAGTCGCAGGCCGCGCCCAATCGCCTGCTCGGGAAGGATGTTTGCCTTCGAGGTGTACGGCCGCAGGCCAACGACGACCGTTACGTTCTGCACATCCCAACCTTCACGCAACATCATGACGCTCACGATGGCGTGAATCGGGTTGAGCGGATCGTCAACACCCTTTACCGCCTTCCGAGCCGCCTCCAAATCTTTTTTGCTCACCTCACCTGATCTGTCAGTGTGAATGATTTGGGTTTTTCCGTCGCCGAACTCAGACGGATAAGCCTTCGCCAACCAATCCGCCACATCGTCCGCATCTTCCGTGCTATTCATCATGATGAACAAAACCGGCTTCTTGCGCAGCGGCTTAAGCTGCTCAAGGTATTCTTTCCAGCGCTCCACCGCCGCCGTCAGGTAACCCCTATAGCGCACGCTTGCGTAATCCGAATTCGGCTCAGGGATTTTCGCCACACCCTTCACCGGGCGTTTCACGATGTTGTCTAGAATGGCCTGCTTAAGCGGGTAATCGGAGATTGTCCACGGGAAAATTCCGCCCTTTTGGAAGCGCGGAGTGGCCGAGAAATCGAGCTGTGCCGCTAGCGGTGTTTTCTCATGTAACTGGTGAATTATTTCGTTCCACTTGAGGGTTTCGTCGTGAGTATGATGGGCCTCGTCGTTAATCACGAGCAGCCGCCCCTTGCGGCGAGCAATGCGCTCGGCGAAATCGGATTGCTCCAATTTCTGGGTAGGAGGTTTAGGGCCCAGCACCGCGGTCATGGCATCCGGCTCTTCATCCTTTCCACGGTCGGATCGGTCATGAAACTGATGGATGTTGGTAAGGAAGAGCACGCCTTCAGAGTGAGCACGTTCACTCTCGCCGCGCATTACGCAGTCGAAATCCCAGAAGATACCCAATTCTTTGGGACGGATCGGATCTTCGCGGAAAATGCTGCCATTGGCGAAATCTCCCTTTAAGCGCTCCAGCACGATGACATTCGGAGCGATGAGCAGGAAAGTCTTGGCATAGTCTTTGGAAATTTCATCCTGCTCCCGCATCGCATTGAAGTATTGCCATGCGATAGCCAGAGACATGACCTTCGTCTTGCCGCTACCCGTGGCCATCTTGGTACAGTAGCGGGCGAATTCGTCGTACTGAGCAAGTCGGAGATCGGGTGCGTTCTGGGCATACCGCTCAAGCAAATCTTTGCGAGTGCGGACTTTTTCCACTTCCCAGACATAGATAAGCGTCTCGATCGCTTCTCGTTGCGAATCGTGGTATCTGAAAGGCCTTCCGGTTTTGAGTTTGTGATCAGTGTCGAACCAATAGCTCAGTAGGACGCCCGTCGTGTCGGTGATCCCCTTGCGCCCGCCAGCCTTCCAAGATTTGACCGCCTCCCGCAGCGCAGGAACGCAAGGCCCCGAACGAAGCTTGGCCGTGATATCCAGCAGGCTGGGCATTTCGTCGAGGGATTTCTTACGCCGAGGCATACTTTTGGCTGTAGGACGCGGCGTGCCGCGTCTCAGGGGCAAACCGAGCAAGCTCGGTCTCTACCACAACTTCATTTAATGTCCACCGATAGCATCTTGGTCGTGTCATTCCCAAGAATATCTATGACTTTCACCACCACTGTGTACTTGCCGGGATCAAGAAACTCATGCTTCACCGAAAGCTCCAGTTTCGGGACCTTCCGCGTGCGGTAAGACTGCCACTGGTTGTGAAAAGTATCCTCCTTGAAGTCCCAGTCCACCGCCCAGTAATCCACCATCTGGCTCCAGTGCTTGATGGCGCTGCGCACTTCAGCAGGTACGTCATCGGAGGGAATCACAAAGTCAGAAAGCGTCAGCGTGACCTCGCGCTTCTTGGTCTTGGAGTCCACCGAGAGCGCGCCCAGCTCAAAGAAATAAACGTCGCCCTGCTCGACCGCTTTCTTCTCCAGCACCTCGCGAGGAATTTTCTTGAAGGCCGCATCTACCCGAGCTTCGGCGGCAACTTGTTTCGCCGTTTCGTTCATGTCGAGCGCGAACTCCCAGCCCAGCACGTCCACGGCGGGCCTCTGCGGGGAGTTGGGGCCTCTGCCACTGGCTTTCCATACTTCGGCGGCAATAGCGTTTACGTCCGCCCGAGTCACCGGCGCATCCACTGCAGCCACGTGCACCATGCGCCCACCCTTGACGCCATGCAGCCAAACGTGGCCGCTCACCGGGGTAGCGTGATAAAGCTCCAGGATAAACTTGCGGTAGGCAGTCTCGCGTTCTTTCTGTTCTGCTAGTCTATCTTTGCCGTTGGATGGAAACTCGGCAACTTGCCACTGCTGGCGCTCGTACTTGCCTAGATTTTGAACGATGAAGGGTTTCACATCGGGGATACCGAGTAGACGCTTTCGCGTCGTATGAATGGCGAAACGACTTAAATCACAAGCAATCCATCGGCGGCTCATCTGTTCGGCAACCATCGCGGTGGTGCCGCTTCCAATAAAGCAGTCCAAAACCAGATCGTTTTCATTAGATGACGTACTAATAATGCGTCGAAGCAAAGCTTCCGGTTTCTGGGTTTGGTAACCGACTGCCTCGTGGGCTTGTGAATTGATTGGCGCGATATCAGTCCAGAGGTTTTGAGCGATTTGACCAGGTGTTTCTTCAAGATATCTCTTGAGGCGAATCCGACCGGTAGGATCTTTTGGGAAATAGAGTCGCCCCTGAGTGTCGAGTTCTTCCATCTTCTCGCGAGATATCTTCCAGCCGTTTCTATGAGGCTTGTATCCTCGATACTCGTACCTGAGGTTTGGACGAAGACCAGGGTTCACCAAGTCCGAAGTTGTCCAGCGGCGCCCGTCCGAATCGCGCCCAGTAAAGTGCTTCTCTACATAGCCTTCGTCAAACGGGACATACTGTTGATTCCATGTCCACTCATCCACAGACTTGCTATAGAAAAAAATTGATTCCCAAATCTCACCGAACGAGCGGCTCACATTGCCATGCGAAGAGGTTCTCTTCCATGCAATTTCAGTGCGTAAACCAGACTCTCCGAATATTTCGTCGAGAATCAATCTCACGTAGTTCCCGACATCCGGCTCCACGTGTAGATACATGCTGCCATTATCGGAAAGCAACTCATGAAGGAATACAACGGCTTCGTTGAGCCAATATAGATATGATTCAAGCCCGCGTCCCCACGTGTCCCGATAGGCTTTCTGTTCGAGAATTGACGGCTCCTTGATAAATGTTTCATCACCATCGGGCTCTCCATCACGCTCCGGGACGGTTGCGGTAAACGAGAAATCCGCGCCCGTATCAAACGGCGGATCAATGTAGATCAAATCCACTTTGCCCGCGAACTCTGGCAATAGCGAGGGCAGAACATATTTCTTGTCGCCCCAGATGAGGCGGTTGCGCCACTCCGGGTCATCACCGGAAGAGGACAGCTCCAGCGTGCGCTGCCGCTCCTGCACACTCTCGTTGACGGTCTCGACGGTTTGAAAGGGCAGTTCGATACGAACTGGCGCGCGCTTGTTGCCGTGCTCGTCGTATTTGCCGTCCCAGATGAGTTCAGCCATGCTTGAAAGTCGGGGAAGCTCAACATCTTACATGAAAGGTTCCGTGCAAGTACGGCACGGCCCGTTTCCATATCCGTCCGCTGTTCTCGCTGCGTCTCTCCGCTCCGTCTTCGTCACCAATGTGCCTCTTTCCGTTTCCCCACTCATGGACGGGTTCGGAGTCAACCTAACATCCGCAGGCTAGCGTCAAGGCACTTTCGCGACATAAACGATGATTCCCTACGGGNNTCGCCCCCGCCACGGGGGTCACTCAAAACGAAAGAGGCACATCATGACGACAAAGACTCTAAGCAAAAGCGACCTCACGCAGTTCACCGGCAGCGAAAACTGGTATCGGCACGGAATCAACCGCAACGTTCTCTACACCGACGGCGCACAGCACGTTGCCGAGCACGGTGGAGCATATTGGCTGCTGGACGAGATCGCGATCATTCAGCCCTACAACAAGGCTGTTGCCGCCGAGGAATTTCAAGTCTGGAAGCTCGCAGTTCATCCCGACCGAACGGCTACGCTAACGTGCGACGATGGCAACGGCAACATCGTGTTCACCAAGGAGATCGAGCACACCGATTTCCCGCTGGATGAAATCACTCTGTACTTCACCAACAACGTCATCCACTTGCCAAGCGAGTATTGACCAGCGCTATGCCCGCGCCGGCATTCTCGCTGGCGCGGGTTTTTCTAGACTGCACGTAAGAATGTCGTGGGGGAAACCTAACGAAACGGCTTCGACGAATCGCTCGGTAAACGCCTTGATTCCGTGTGCCCAGTAAGCATCCAACAATGAGATCGAACGTTCATTAGTGCGAACAGAGAACAGCCGCAGTCTTGATTTCCCCTTGGTTCCTGGCGATTTGGCAAGGAGTATATCCATTTTCATCTTTCGCATTGGTATTGGCGCCTTTTGATACCAGAATACGCGCTATTTCCTCGCGTCCGTTGTGAGCGGCGAGATGAAGAGCAGTAAAGCCACCGATGTCGGCGCTGTTCAGATTGGCACCTCTTGGTAACAATAGTTCAACAATCTCTTGATAACCTTCCTTAACTGCTTCAAGCAGTGGCGTGTATCCGGCATCATCTGCAGCATTGACATCAGCCCCTTGTGCCAATAAGAGTTTCACGATATCCATATGGCCTTTGACAGCAGCCAACTGAAGGGGCGTTAGACCAGTATCAGCCCTTTGGTTAACGGTTGCGCCTTTGCTTAGAAGCAGTGTTACGCCATCTGGAAAATTAGCTGCAACGGCAAGGAAGAGCGGAGTTTGTCCACGAGCACCAGCCACATTAACCGCAGCGCCTTTCGACAAGAGGAATTCGGCCATGGACTTTTGGCACGCAGCGATAGCTGAGCTCAGCGGTGTAAAACTCTCTGTATTTTTTCCGTTAACGTTACTGCCTTTTGACAACAGCAACTCGACAATGTCTTTTTGCCCTTTTTCTGCCGCCCAGAAAATCGGCGTAAGACCCTCGCGATCCGCACTCTCTCTCAGGGTCGGATCTTGGGCAAGTAGGTCCCGCACTCTTTGCAGGTCACCGGCTTTTGTCGCCTCATGAATTGTTGGATTCTGGTTTGTTTCAGGTACAACACGCTCAGGCTCGCAGGGCTGGTCATCGTCTTGCAGCCTAGTCACCCTTTCGCCGTCCATCCGAATGGCAAAGCTTTCCACGCTGACCGCTCCGGAGACTTGACCCGGAACGCGAACCGATACCAGCACTACAGCCAGCACAACGAATACCATGCGCTGCATTTTGTACTCCTTCTTGTCCCTTCTCTCGCGTCGCTCGGCTGCTTGGGAAGTCGCGTGGGACGGTTCTCTATTCTAGCAGGCTGCGGAAAAACT
>PLIO01000101.1 GCA_003140075.1 Acidobacteriaceae bacterium
GCGCTGCAGAAGCAGATGTATCCCGATCAGGAGACGTTCCAGCACGAAGAGCAGCGGCGGTTTGAGATTCTGGATGGGCACTGGGATTTGCCGGTGAAGACGGTGGAGTTGGAGAAATAGTACCTAGTACCTTGTACCCAGTACCGAGTTGCGAGCGCCGAGGCTCCTGCCTTGCCGTCGATTCTGTCTTTGCTCGGTACCAGGTACTGGGTACTGGGTACTGGGTTCTGTTCAATCGATCTTCAGGAAATTTGCGATCAGCTTCTCGTGCCACTTCCAGGGCAGGATGCGCTTGAGGGCTAACTGCATTTTGGCGTCGCGGCCGACCAGATAGCGGAGCTTCGGGTTGGGGTCTTGCGCGATGGAAGCGATCAGGCGCGCCACTGCAATGGGATCGCGTTTGGGGAGGGCCGCGACCGCGTCGCGCATGCGCAGGCTGCGCTGGAGGTTGGGAGAAGTCTCCTTGGTGGCGTTCTCGCCCATGACCGCGCCGCGGGTCCAGATATCGGTTTGAAACGCTCCCGGCTCGACCAACACGACTTTAATTCCCAGCGAATTGACTTCCATGCGCAAGGACTCGCTCCAACCTTCGAGCGCATGCTTGGAGGCGGAATAGCTGCTGACGGTGGCGGCACCGTGCAGTCCTGAGATGGAAGAGACCATGATGATGTGACCCGAGCGCTGACGGCGCATGGTGGGCAGTGCGGCCTTGGTCATGGCAACCGCGCCGAAGAAGTTGGTTTCGAACTGAAGGCGAAGTTCTTCGAGCTTGATGTCTTCGGCGAATCCGGCGACGGCAAACCCGGCATTGTTGACCAGCACGTCGAGGCGGCTGTAGTCGCGGACTACCGAGTCGACGAAAGCTGGTAGGGCATCGAAGTCGGTGACGTCGAGCGCACGGATATCGAGTTGGGAGGCCACATGCGCTGCGGTTGCCGCCTGATCGAGGCGTTCGCGGCGACCGAGGTCGCGCATGGTGGCCACGACGCGAAAGCCGGCCTTGGCCAGTTCGATGGAGGTGAGTAGTCCGAAGCCGCTGGAAGAACCGGTGATGAGAGCGATTTTGTCGGGCATGGGAGTGAGTACGCTAGGGTTTTAACACAGCTAGCGCGATTGCGGTGAGCGTAAGTTAGTTTCGGAACAATCGAATTCGATTTCGCGCTTTCCGGACGAGCCGCTCGGCTTCGCCTCGCGGGACAGCCGAAGGCGGCTGTCCCTACATGATCTAGCTTAGCGTGAAGCGGAGGCGATGCAGCACGTCCTAACGGGATGTTAAAGGACGGTAACAATTGCGCGGCAAATCGTTTATGGCAAGGATTGAAATTTGGAATTAGACACAACCTATGCGTGGTCAATACTCTTAACCATGGACACCTTAATATCAGTAGAGGACTCACATGTAGAAGTGCTACACGAGATCAGCGTTCGGCTGGCAACGGCGGACGGTTTCCACGGAGCACTGACTCGTGTAGTGGACTTTGCTTCCGCGCTGGTAAAGTGCGATTCCTGCCTGATCTATGTGCTGGAGGGCGAGGATCTGGTTTTGCGGGCTTCGAAGAATCCGCATCCGGAAGTGGTGGATCGGCTGAAACTGCGCGTGGGACAGGGTATTACCGGATGGGTGGCGGAACACCAGGAACCGGTGGCGGTTGCCGAAAAGGCGGCGCTGGATCCGCGCTTCCAGTTTTTTCACGAACTCCCGGAAGATGCCTATGAAGCATTTCTATCGGTGCCCTTGATGTGCCGGGGGCGTGTGATGGGAGTGATCAACGTGCAGCATCGCCTGCCGCACACCTACACCCGGCGGCAAGTGCAGACACTCGCGACAATCGGTTTTCTGGTGGGCGCGGAAGTCGAGATGGCGCGGCTGGAGGATGCGAATTCCAATCTGTGGGAACAACTGCAGACGCGAAAAGTGGTGGAGCGCGCCAAAGGAATTCTGCAGCGTGATCTGGGGCTAAGCGAGGAACAAGCCTACCTGACGTTGCAGCGGCAAAGCCGGCAGAAGCGCAAGGCAATGAAGGAGATTGCCGAAGCGATTGTGCTGAGCGAGGAAGTGAAAGGGAACTCGCGGAGTGCGGGTCCTTCGTAAGAGTGCCGCTGCTTTTTCTTAACTCCAATACACAAGACCGAAAGAAACGCCGCTGACAAAATTAAACCCGAGAGCGAATGAGAATTCGCATTCGCCCTCGGGTTTTGGCATTGACGGGACTAGCGAGAGGCGGTTGTGGTCGTGGTTGCGACCGTTTGCGCCAGTTCACGAGTCTCGGCCGGTACTGCAAAATGCAGGGTCACTCCGAACTCGGGTAGCTGCATCGCGCTGACGAAGCTTCCCTTTGATCTGGGTACTACGACCAGTTGGCTGGGTTCGGTCGGCTGGGCGTCGTCGATATCCATTACCAGGAACATGAAGCCGGCTCCGTCACCCGTCAATTTGCGCAGCGTGAGCATTTCTCCGGGGCCGCTTGATCCGAGGGTGAAGTGGTACTTTCCCGCGGGCACGACGGCAGTCTGCCAGTGCACTTCATGGCTTAAGGTGAAGGTTCCGGCGGCGTCCTGCGCGGAAGCCGGTGCGGGCGTGAAGCTCAAAGCGCTCAGGGTTAATACAGCGGAGTAGGCGAACTTGCGAATCGCTTTCATGGGAATCTCCTGTTCTTTTTTCCTAGTCTGAAGAGGCACACTTCCGGCGCAAGGCCGAATGGCGTGGACTCAGATTGAGTGGAGAACAACAGGGTCAGGAGAATTGCAATGCCGCAGCACGGCTGGCATGCAAACATCAGCTTCGCGGGACCGGCTGCAGAGCTGGTTTGCGAAGTAATCCCACTATGCAGGAATAGTGCGCTGGAGTCCAACGCAAAATATCTATTACTTGCATCAGTCGGAATCGAGGACTCTGGTTGAGGCCGCTCGGCTTCGCCGTTGCGGGACAGCCGAAGGCGGTCCCCACATGGATCGTTTACCGCTTGATGCTGCGGCAGAACCTTTGAATTGATTTTCTGCGCGTTCGACCGCTGCCGTTTGCCAAACTCCACTCCGATACGAGAACATACAAGGTTTGCATATCCATACAAAGTCTTACTGAGGAAGCGGCCAAGATATGGCGACACGGAATAAGTCTGCAAAAACGAGGGCAGCGTCGAAAGCGCTCCTCGCAGAAGTAAAGAAGTTCGTGAGGTCCGAAGGGAAGGCGCACAGCGGTTCCAAACATAATGGCACAATCGAGCCCGCGAAAGGGAAACTGGGGGTGATGATTCCGGGCATGGGAGCGGTGGCGACGACTTTTGTCGCGGGCGTGGAGGCGATTCGCAAAGGGCTGGCGAAGCCGATTGGCTCGCTCACGCAGATGGGAACGGTGCGGTTGGGCAAGCGCACGGATGGTCGGTCGCCAAAGATCAAGGAGTTCGTGCCGCTGGCCGGGCTCGATGACCTGGTGTTCACCGGCTGGGACATTTTCGAAGACAACATGTATGAAGCGGCTTCGAATGCGGGCGTGCTGGACCAGAGGCTGCTCGATCAGTTGAAGCCGTTTCTTTCGTCGGTGACGCCGCGCGCGGCGGTTTTCGATCACAACTACGTGAAGAAGATCGACGGGCCGAACGTGAAGAAGGGCAAGACGAAGATGGATCTGGCCGAGCAGTTACGGGACGACATCCGCGACTTCAGGAAGACGAGCGGGGCGAGCCGGCTGATCACGATGTGGTGCGGATCGACGGAGTCTTACATCGAGGCGACCGAGGCGCACCAGTCGGTGAAGGCGTTTGAGAAGGCGCTGCACGAGAACGACGAGAAGATTGCGCCCTCGATGATCTATGCCTATGCGTCGTTGATGGAGGGTGTGCCGTTTGCGAATGGCGCGCCGAATCTGACGGTGGACCTGCCGGTGATGCTCGAACTCTCGCGGAAGAACGAAGCGCCGATCTGCGGCAAGGATTTCAAAACCGGACAGACTTTGATGAAGACGATTCTCGCGCCTGGCTTCAAGGCGCGCATGCTGGGGCTGAACGGATGGTTCTCCACTAATATTCTGGGCAATCGTGACGGGGAGGTGCTGGACGACCCGGGGTCGTTCAAGACCAAGGAAGAGTCGAAACTCTCGGTGCTGGAGCACATTTTGCAGCCGGAGCTTTATCCCGAACTCTACGGCGACATGTATCACAAGGTCCGCATCAATTATTATCCGCCGCGCGGCGATAACAAAGAGGGTTGGGACAACATCGATATTTTCGGATGGCTGGGTTATCCGATGCAGATCAAGGTGGACTTCCTGTGCCGCGACTCGATTCTGGCGGCGCCGATTGTGCTGGATCTGGTGCTGCTGGTCGATCTGGCGAAACGCTGCTCGGAGCTGCGCGGGCTGGGGATTCAGGAGTGGTTAAGCTTTTACTTTAAGTCTCCGATGACGGTGCCGGGGCTGTATCCCGAGCACGATCTGTTTATTCAGTTGATGAAGCTGAAGAACACGCTGCGGTATTTGAAGGGCGAGGAACTGATTACGCATCTGGGGCTGGAGTATTACGATTAGCGAGTGTGGCGGGCTTAGCTTCTGTCGCGATCCATTAATTTACCAAACGGTCTTCAGCAGCGGGCTTTTACGAATCTTCTCGTCGCGGGTGATCAGCGTAAGACCCTCCGCGCGGGCAGTTGCTCCAATCAGGCGATCTGAGGGATCGCGGGAATATTCGTCGGGGAACTGCGCGGCGAGAGCGGCGATCTCTGGCGTGATGGGCCGCACGGAGACGTCTTCAATTAACACACGGATGGAAGCCTCGACCGTGCCATAGCCCTGTATCTTCCCCTTCGCGAACAGAATCGCTATTTCCCAAAGGCTAATGGCGGAAATGGCGAGGCCACCGTCATGGCGTGCACGTCGTATGGCCGAAGCTGCGGCACGCGAAAGCCGCTTGGAGTCGTCCCGAGCCCAAATCAGCACGTGACTGTCGAGCAAAATCAACGCGAAGTTTCCCAGTCCTCCGGCGGCACTGCCGGAGATTCTATATCGCCGACGATCCGGAATACGCCCTTCAAACTGCCAATGAACTCTCGCTTCGGGCCGTCCGCAGGTACAAGTTTTGCAACCGGCTTGCCACGCTTAGTAATGACGAGGGGCTCTCTAGTCGAGCGCACGTCTTCCATCAGGGTGAGACAGCGCGCCTTGAATTCTCCAGCCGCGATTGTTTTCATGGACACATTGTAGCATACATGGTCATGTCGTGATGACCATTAGACGAGCTACCTGACTCCTCGCCCAAGCCTCCGATTTCGGCTATTTCAGGTAGCGCTCGAGGATCACGCTGGCGATGACCGGAGGAAGCCAGCCCAGTTTCGAGAGGATTTCCTTGGTGGGGCCTGCGGGCAAGCGTACGCCAACCCAGGCCAGCGTTTCCGCCCAATAGACGATGACGAAGAAGGAACGCCAGGTAACCCCAAGCGCCTTCCACAAAACTGTATTCGCCACGGGCTGGAGCGGAATGGGATCGAACAGGGTTACCTGGTAGATGAGTACCTGGAGCAAGGCATATCCGCCGGCGGCGAAGCCGGCCGTGAAACGGATAAGCGGACTCACCTGCAGGCGCAACAATCCCCAGCCGAACAGCCCGATGGCAAAAACAACCAGACACAGCGACGGGGCGTACAACAAGGTATTGAGGAAAATGTCGAGGTCGGGGGAACTGGCGACCCTGCGATGCCACTCAAACCTGATCAGCAAGACCCAGACAAGGTCAATGAATACAAATGTGGGATAGGAGATGTTGGCATACCGGCGCAGTGCTGGCATCCCCCACAACCGCGCGACTGCGGAGCCGATGAGCAGAAATGAGCCGACGTCTTCCAGCACGACGGCAAAAGTGAAACTGCTGGGAGCGACGACCCAGGCCAGAAGCCATGCCAGCCACATGCCGGACCAGAGACCGTGCGACCACACCGCCGCTTGTCGATTCTCAGACTGGGGACTGCGCGAGGACAGCCACAACAGTATTCCGATATTGACCACGGAGATGGCCGTGATGTTGATGGTCGGAGTATTCACACTCGCGTAGACCGCGAGCACGTAAGCGGCGAGGTAGCTCATGGAACTCTTCTCCCGTCGGCGGCCCTACAGTGTTGGCCGCGTATTGCGCGATCTGAGCGGCTCGTCCCCGAATTTGAGAGGCGGCTCAGGCCGGCATTTTCGAGTTATGGGCTCAAGGGGCAGGACAGGAACCCTCCTGCAGCGTCACGAAGAGCCTGCGAGGGAAGAAGACTGGAGGAATTTTACACCGGTGGATTGCGCAGTCAAGGGGAAACCGACGTTGTCGCTCAAAAGAGTGACCCCTTGACTGAGCGGGGAATGCGGCAAGAGCAGATTGGCGGGACACTTTCGCGGATAACCCCGGAACAGAGGGCCGCGTCTAACCGAGAGGATAGGTACGAACTGGGCTTGTGGACCGGCGTATAATCCCCAATAAGAGTCAGGTCGGGCATAAGGAGTTCCTATGAAGTTGCGTTGGTTGGCAATCGCAGCGGGATTGGCGGCGTTCAGCGCAGGGCCCTGGACGTTCGCGCAAACACAACAGCCTGGTCAAAATCCTGGTCAAACGCAGTCCCCCGGTCAGACGCAAACGCAAACTCAAGTTCCGACTTCAGATCCCGACGCGGGTCAGCCGAAGGCGGGCGATGTACAAAACGCGCCAGCACAGCCGCCGGCTACGCTGCCGACCCAGGACGACGCCCAGATCAAGCACGATGGCACCAAGACCGATGTGGACGCCGTGGGCAACCGCAACGTGGGGTGCGGCCGGGGCGTGGGCAACTGGTACAGCGTGGAAAAGCAAGTGGCAATGGGCCGCTCTTATGCGCAGCAGATCGAAGCGCAGATCAAGCTGGTGAATGATCCCGTAGTCACGGAGTATGTGAACCGCATTGGCCAGAACCTGGTGCGGAACTCGGACGCACAAGTGCCGTTCACCATAAAGGTGATCGACTCGGACGTGGTGAATGCCATGGCGCTGCCGGGCGGATTCTTTTACGTGAACTCGGGGTTGATCCTGGCGGCCGACGAAGAGGCCGAAATGGCGGGCGTGATGGCGCACGAAATTGCGCACGTAGCCGCGTGCCATGTGGCGCGCGAGCAGACTCGTTACACTCTGATGCAGTTGGCCACCATTCCACTGATATTCGTCGGCGGAGGCATTGGCTACGGAGCGTACGAGGCCGCGGGTCCGGCGGCTATGATGGGCATTCTGAAATTCTCGCGCGGATTCGAAGCGGAAGCCGATTACCTCGGCGTGGAATACATGTATCGCGCCGGCTATGATCCCTCGGCGTTCGTGTCTTTCTTCGAAAAGATTCAGGCCATGGAGAAGAAGAAACCGGGAACCCTGGCCAAGACCTTTGATACGCATCCGCAGACCCCGGATCGCATCGAGAAGACGCAGGAGGAAATTCGAAAGATCCTTCCCGCGAAACAGCAGTACATCGTGACCACCTCGGAATTCGACGATGTGAAGTCACGGCTGGCGTCGATTGAGAATCGCCACAAGGTGCTGGATCAGAAGGACGCCAACAAGCCCAGCTTAAGGCGGACTTCCACCAGCAGCACCGACGGCAACGGTAACAGCCAGAGCGACGATGATCGCCCAACTTTGAAGCGCCGGGATGATACGTCGTCGAATTAGCGCTGGAAGCAAGAGGAATCAGCGAACCGGCGGCCACGGCCGCCGGTTTTGTGTTTTGGAACAGATCATATTGTGGAATTGGGCCAAACTTGGGAGAATGATCACACAAAGCCGTGACTGAGATCACAGCGTGCTGTTACCGATGAGATAGTCTGGACCACGCTGGTTGAGCCTCGCCTCGCAAAGGAGCAAGTCTGCCATGCCAGAGAACACACTTACCATCACGGACAATCGCACTGGTCAAACCTATACAGTGCCGGTCGAGGATGGCACGATCCGGGCCATGAATCTGCGGCAGATCAAGACCGGTCCCGAGGATTTTGGACTGATGACGTACGATCCGGCGTTCATGAACACGGCATCGTGCCGCAGCAGCATCACTTATATCGACGGTGACCAGGGAATTCTGCGTTATCGCGGGTATCCCATTGAAGTGCTGGCCGAACGGAGCACGTTCCTGGAAGTCGCTTACCTGCTGATGTTTGGAGACCTGCCGACCGAGAGCGAACTCAAGAAGTGGGTGTACGACATCACGCACCACACGATGCTGCACGAGAGCACGAAGAAGTTCATGGAGGGCTTCCGCTACGACGGTCATCCGATGGGCATGTTTGTGAGCACGGTGGCCGCACTCTCCACCGTATACCCCGAAGCCCGGCATGTGCACGACGCCAGCAACCGCCTGCTGCAGATCAAGCGATTGATCGGCAAGGTGCCGTCAATTGCGGCGATGTCATACCGGCACAATGTGGGATTTCCCTACGTGTATCCGGACAACGATTTGAGCTACGCCGAAAACTTTATGAATATGTTGTGGAAGATGGTCGAGCCGAAATATGTGGCGAATCCGGCGATTGCGCGGGCGCTCGACATTCTGTTTATTTTGCACGCAGACCATGAGCAAAACTGCGGCACCAACGCAATGCGCTCGGTGAGCAGCGCGCAAACCGATCCGTACTTGTCCATGGCGTCGGCCGCGGCCGCGCTGGCCGGACCTCTACACGGCGGAGCCAACGAAGAAGTCCTGAAGATGCTGGATGAGATCGGCTCGAAAGATAACGTGCCGGCATACGTGAAGAAGGTGAAAGATGGGCACGGCAAACTGATGGGTTTCGGACATCGCGTCTACAAGAATTATGATCCGCGGGCGAAGATCATCAAATGGTGCTCTGAGCAGGTCTTTCAGGTTACGGGACGCAACGCGAAGCTGGATATCGCTCTGGAGTTGGAGCGCATCGCGCTGGAAGACGAGTATTTCGTGAAGCGCAAGCTCTATCCGAATGTCGACTTCTATTCCGGGATCATGTACCAGGCGATGGGCTTCCGGCCGGAAATGTTTACGGTGCTGTTCGCCATTCCGCGCACGGCGGGCTGGCTGGCGCAGTGGCAGGAGTTAATTACGGATCCGGAGCAGAAGATTGCGCGCCCGCGGCAGATCTACACCGGACACGAAGTGCGGGAGTTTGTACCGATGGAGAAACGCTCTGCGACACCGGTTTCCGCGCGTTAGTTCAGGCTGTTGAGGAAAAGCGGAGTAACGAGGGTTCCAGCGCGCCCCGCGCTGGGAAGAACTGTCGAACATGTCTTGCGCCGATCTCCGGGCATTCGCTCAGGCGGCTTGTTTTGTCGCGAGCGAGGCCACATACTGGCGCCTCTCAGACGGCGAGTCAATAACCTTCATCTCTTGCCAGTCGTAGGCAAATTCTCTTCCGCAATCCAGGCAAGCCACATAGGTTCCGGTCAATGCGCCGGCCTGAGGCCGGCGTGCCGTCCCGCGCAGCGTTACGGGAAAGCTGTAACGGGAGTGCCGGCAACCAAAAAACACGTCTATCAATTTTGCTACCATGGAGCACCTTCCCCAAACTTGGGCTGTTTTTCCCTGGGTTCTTTTCAGTGTGTGCGGCCCCTAGGGGACTACTATGTCTTAACACTCACTCGCACGTTAAGTTAGATTCATCCCGGTGCGGAATGGTTTCGGATTCCTCAGTGTGACAAGTGAACAAACGAGCTTCCAGCCCACCAAGTGGTTATCTGGGAGCCAGTTAGGGGTAGACTAGCAGGAGATTTCCACACTGCATTCGAGGTGAAGATGCCAATGATGCACAGGGGGACGCCGAAAGCAGAGGCTGGAAGCGTCATTTCAGCTTGAGGATTAGCTGAGGTTCAGAGCCTTCTTGATGGTGCCGCGTTCCTGCTGGATTTTTTCCTGGAGAAGGGTGATGGCGTAGATGAGTTGCTCGGGGCGTGGTGGACATCCGGGAACATAAATGTCGACGGGGATCACTTGGTTGACGCTCTGCACCAGCGCGTAGTTCTGGAACACGCCGCCTGAGGTGGCACAGGCGCCCATCGAAATTACCCACTTCGGCTCCGGCATTTGTTCCCATAGCTGACGGATTACAGGAGCCATCTTGTTTGAGACGCGTCCGGCAATGATCATCAGATCGCTCTGCCGCGGCGATGGACGAAAAACTTCGGCTCCGAAACGCGCAATATCGAAGCGCGCCGCTCCCATCGACATCATCTCGATGGCGCAGCACGCCAGGCCGAACGTCATGGGCCAGATGGAGCTCTTGCGCATCCAGTTAACGGCGGAATCGAGCGTGGTGAGCACGAGCCCTTCCGGCGTGGGGTTGCCGAAGGTCAAATCCTTGACTACTCTCTTGCCGTTCTCTGTAGAGATGTAGGGGCCGAAATTTAGTTCGGGGGACATGGTCTCTATTCTAAACCACGAAGGGAACCTTCTTGCCTTTCTTGCGCTGGCACTCGTAGAATCTCGTGCCGGCTTCATAGTCCTTGATCCTTCCAGCACTCAGCGTGGTCCTCTTTTTCTTGGTATTGAACTGCAGCAAGGGGCCAGCCGCACGAATGAGAAGCGTTTCGATTTCGCGTTCGTGCTTCTTCTCTGCGACCACATAAAAGGAGAAGTACTTGACCTCGAGTTCGTGGCTGTCCCGGCAAGCCCGGAGCCTTGAGAAGATATTGCCACGACCGATATACCGAGCGTATCCCATTGAGTCGTGGGCGACGTAGACGCCCTCTCTGCGGACGCCCAGCCCCCGCAGGTGCCCAGTCACCTTATTGATCGCCTCGAAGGGAATTTTCTCCCCAACGACACGAAACAGCCTCCTGACGCCCCCAGCCGCACCGGGACCGGCGTTAAGACTGCCGAATCGTACTGTCCACTCAGTGTCCCCCCAAATTTTCTTAACCTTGATGGACTTGACTGATGACTTCTTCGCCATGGATCGCCTCCTGCTTAATGATTAGCAAGTGTGTCGTCCGGCGGTCGCGCCGGGACGAAGTATTCTGCGGGATAAAGATAGTCTTCGCCGGATTCGTCAATCACGCGAATCTGGTGCAGCTTGGCGGCTGTGTCATCTGCGACGACTTGGTAGGGCTTCCGCAAATCAAGCGAAGCGGCATAGTCCTTGTTGTTCACGCAGACGACGAATTGGGGCTTAGGAATCTTCATTGAATTCGAGAATACCTCGATGATTCTAACTCTCTGCGGCTTCGGCGTGCTCGGCGCGTGAAGAAGTTTCTACGGGTTCACCACAACCTTCCCGAACATCCGACTCTTCTCCAAGTATTCATGCGCAGCGCGGGTTTCGCTGAGAGGGAACACGCGGTCGACCACCGGCTTCAGGCGGCCAGCAAACACGTGTTTCAGCACTTCGTGCAGTTCGCCCATGGTTCCCATGTAGGAGCCGAGGAGTGTCAGTTGCCGCCCAAACAGATGCCTCAGATCAATGTTGACGTTCGGCCCCGTCGTGGCTCCGCAGGTGACCAGCGTGCCGCTGCTCTTGAGCGACTTCACGCTCTCATCCCATGTGGCCGCTCCCACGTGCTCGATCACAATGTCGACGCCTTCTTTATTCGTGATCTTCCGCACTTCCTCGGAAATCTTCTGCTGGTAGTGGTTGATGCCATAGTCCGCGCCCAACTCGCGCCCCTTGGCCAGCTTTGATTCGTCGCCCGCGGTAGTAATCACGCGGCAGTGAAAGAGCTTGGCAATTTGAATCGCGGCAATGCCCACGCCGGAGCTCGCTCCCAGCACCAGCACGGTCTGGCCTGCACGAATGCCGGCTCGTCCGACGAGCATGTGCCATGCGGTCAGAAATACGAGAGGAACGCTCGCTGCCTGATTGAAATCGAGGGAATCGGGAATTGGGATCACATTCGCCGCGGGTGCCGCAATCAACTCACAATTTCCTCCATCCACGGCGTTGCCGAGCGCGGCAAATTGCCGGCACTGGTTTTGCAGTCCCGCAACACATTTTGCGCAGTGTCCACAGAAAACCATCGGGGCCAGCAGCACTCGCTGTCCCGCGTGGAATCCGCCGACGTATTCGCCTGCTTCAACCACTTCGCCAGCAATGTCACTGCCGAGAATGTGCGGCAGCTTCACTCCTGGAAGCCCCGTGCGCACCCACACATCCAGATGATTTAGCGCGCACGCTCGTACACGCACCAGAACCTGATCCTTGCGGGGTTGCGGGTCGGCGACATCTTCGTAGGTCAAAACTTCCGGACCACCAAATTGATGAATGCGGACTGCTTTCATGGAATATTCTCCTGTTTCTTGATGCCAACATAAGCATACTTCTCCGAATTGGAAATTCCCAATCCGGTATCACAGTTGAAATTTCTTCCTCTGATCTCTCGCCTTAGTCGATCTTCAGCGTAGGATTCTTATGGCGGGCGGGGTTTAGAAGGCGTTGCCAGTGGGTACTGGACTTGGTCCGTCAAACCAACGAGTGGCTCATCAGCCATTGCAGTTCGACTCTGCCGCCTTCTGCACGGCCACTCGGAGAATAGACATTGACATCCGTCCTGAATCGCGTAACCATAGAAATGGTTTGACGGACCAGATCCCGTACTTAACTGGTTTCGCGCAAGGCCCCGGAGTGATGACCCGGGGCTTTTGCTTTGGCCCGATTGACTCCCTTCTGTGAACCGCCTGATAATCGAATCTGCAGCGGCTTCCAGCCCGATGGACATCTACGAGCAAATCGTGCAGCTTCGGCGAGAAGGACGCCGCGGCGCCGTCGCGACCATTGTCAACGTGCGCGGCTCGATTCCTTCGTTTAAGACTGCCAAGATGCTGGTGCGCGACGATGGTTCGATCGTTGGCACCATCGGTGGCGGTTGTGTCGAGGCCGACGTGTGGCAGGCGGCTCGTGAGGTCATGGAATCCGAGAAGCCGCGGACCCTCAGCTTCGACCTCAACCAGGATCCGAAGTACGACACAGGCCTGGTTTGCGGCGGCACGCTCGAGGTTTTTGTGGAGCCCGTTTTACCTCCAGCATTACTTTATGTTTTTGGCGCAGGTCACGTTGCAATCAATCTTTGCCAGGTTGCGGCTAATGCGGGCTTCGATGTGATTGTTACCGACGACCGCACCTCCTACGCCACGAAGGAACGTTTTCCGGCGGCCCGCGAGGTGTATGGGCTGGATTTTGATGAGGCGATTCAGAAGCTTGATCCTAACGAGACTTCCTATATTGTCATCGTTACCCGCGGGCACCGTGACGACATGCGCATTCTGCGCTGGGCGGTGCAGACTCGCGCCCGCTACGTCGGCATGATCGGGTCCAAGCGCAAGGTGATCGAGATCTTTAAGACATTGCGGGGGGAAGGCGTGCCTGCAAGTTTGTTCGACCGCGTTCACGCTCCCATCGGACTCGATATTGGAGCCATTACGCCCGAGGAGATTGCGGTTGCGATCACGGCGGAGCTGATTGCGATTCGGCGCCACGCCGATGCAGCCCTGCCCCACATGAGTTGGTTCCGGTCTGCCGAGACGCGGAGTGACGTGGACAATGCTTCGGATGCTCCCGCGGCGGTTAAGCGGGAATGAATTATTGATTGCTGATTGTTGATTTCTGATTGCTGATTGAAAAACGAGTGGTTGGGCTCGGTTCTCAATCGATAGCCAGCCCATCAAGAATCAACAATTCTTCGCTTTTCCCTGTTATCTTCGCAGCATGACCTTCGCGGCCAGCTTCGCCGGGGTGATCCTTGCCGCCGGAGAATCCTCGCGCATGGGTCGGGACAAGGCCTTACTGCCGTGGCCCCCGCTGGCGACCGGGCAAGCCCCATCCAGTGAGACGTTCCTCTCGGCGGCGATCCGTTCGCTGGCACCGGCCACTGATTTCGTCGTGGTCGTGGTGGGAAAAAACGAAGCGGCGCTGGCGCCTATTATTTATTCTCAAGGAGCTTCTCTCGTCGTCAATCGAGACCCTGACCGAGGCCAGTTCAGTTCGCTGCAAGTGGGTTTGCAGGAGGTGCTCAACCACGGCCGCGATGCCGCCATGGTGACCCTGGTTGACCGTCCTCCGGTCAGCCTCGCTACACTGCAAACGCTTCGCGATGCGTTTTCGGTCGCGGACCCGAATGTGTGGGCGGTCGTGCCCGAGTTTTCCGGTCAACACGGGCATCCCTATCTGGTAGGCCGCGAAATGATGGCAGCGTTTCTGCATGTCCCGGCCGCGTCGATTGCTCGCGACGTAGAACACGCGCACCAGGAACATATCCAATATGTGCACGTCGACGATCCTCTGGTTGCTCTGAATATCAATACGCCGGAGGACTATGCAGGACTGACGGGGCGTGTGTCCTGACCGGGCATGCAAGGTCGCGCGCGTCGTTTGCACGCATCATTTGCGCGAGCGTCGCGAAGCACGTTATTGTCGATAGATGAACGCTGCCGAGGCAGAAGCATTCCTTCCCGTCACCAATGAATTTCTCGAATCAGTTCTGCGGCTGGAGCCGCGGGTCGCGGCTTTCGATTGCGATGGGACGCTGTGGTCCGGCGATGCCGGGGAGCGATTCTTCGACTGGGAGCTGCGAGAGGACGATGTGTTCCCCGACAGCCTAAGCCGCGGAAAGCTTAGCCGAACGATGCGGGAGCGCTACGCCGCCTACAAGCGCGGCGAGGTCGAGGAAGACACCATGTGCGGCGAAATGGTGACGATGCACGGGGGCATTTCGGAATTGAGCTTGATGGCTGCCGCCGAGCGGTTCTTCGATAGCTTTTTCGTTGCCCAGATCTTTCCTGAGATGCGCGAACTGGTTCGGCGCCTGCAGGAAAACGGTTGCGCGGTGTGGGCCGTATCTTCGTCGAATGAATGGGTGATTCGCGCCGGGATGAAGCACTTCGGCGTACCCGAAAGCCGCATCCTTGCGGCCACGGTGGCAGTTGACGATGGCATTGCGACGGACCGTCTGATTCGCGTGCCCTCCGGCGCGGGCAAGCCGATCGCGCTGCGCGAAGTCGTGAAGAAGGAGATTGACGCTGCCTTCGGAAACTCGCGCTGGGATACGGAAATGCTGGCCATGGCAAAACATGCCGTTGCGGTCAATCCGAATCCGGACCTCGAATCCGCGGCGCGAGAACGGGGATGGCGAATCTTTTTTCCGGAAGGCGTTGGTCCGCGTAGTTGAATTTGCCGCCGAGCGCCCGCCGTTTACAATTGGACTGCGATGTATTCCGCGCAGGTACTCGATCATTTTCAGAATCCGCGCAATGCGGGAGAAATTGCCGACGCGGATGGCGCGGCGGAAATTGAAAATCCCGCCTGCGGAGACGTTTTGCGGCTTACCCTCAAAACCAGTGCGGGCCGGATTACCCAGGCGAGGTTCAAGGCGAAGGGATGCGTAGCGGCGATTGCTTGTGGTTCGGCATTAACGGAATTGGTTACGGGGAAGACGCTGATTGAGGCTCGGAACTTGCGGCGCGAGGATGTTGTTGCCGCTGTTGGAGAGTTGCCCCAAGCTTCAACTCACGCGGCCCAGTTGGCACTCGATGTTGTTGCAGCGGCCCTGAGCCGCATCCGACAGTAGTTTGAGATTCATGTCTTCACATCACACGCCGCGCCGCATCGCCTGCCTACAGCCGAGCGCGACGGTCATTCTTGCCGCCATTGGAGAACTCGACCGCGTGGTCGCGTGCACCAAGTATTGTGCTGAGGTGGTTCCGGAAGTTACAGCGCAGCCGCGCACGATCCTGGCCGACTCCTGGACGGCGAATGCCGAACAGATTATTGCCGCCCATCCCGATCTCGTCATTGCGTCAGTGCCTTACCAGGAAAAAGCGGTCATCGAAATACTCAAGTCTGGGACTCCTTTTCTGGGTTTCGCCCCGAAGTCTCTCGCCGACATTTACGCCGATATCGCCATCATCGCCGGCGCGGTCGGCGCGAGCGATCGCGGCGAAGAGGTCATTTACACCATGCAGCACCGAATCGAGAAGGTCCGCGCTCGTACGACGGGATTGCCGCGTCCGAGAGTTTTCTGCGAGGAATGGGGCAAGCCGCTGATTGCATCGCAGACGTGGGTCGCGGAGTTGGTCGAGGCTGCCGGGGGCGACTTCCTGGGTGCGCCGGGGCGGCAGATTTCCTTCGAAGAAGTGGCATGCATGGATCCTGATATCTTGATTGCCGCCTGGTGCGGAGCAGGTGACCGTGTGCCGCTGGAGAAGATTCTGAGCGACCGACACTGGCAAGGAACTGCGGCCGGTCGTGGTTTGCGGGTTTACTGCATCCGGGATGAATTTCTGAACACACCGGCCCCTAGCCTTCTGCGTGGCATGGATGCGCTGGCTTTCGCAATCCATCCCGAAGTCTTTGCTTGCACGGAAGGAATCCGGCAGATTACCGGCGTTCCGTCTTCCACAGCCGTAAATCTCGCACTCTGAGTTAAGATTCTGTGCATGCCCGTCACTACCAGAATTGAAGAAGTCCGCAACCAGGTCGAGGCGCTGGCGCAGGCGGCGCCTACTGCCAAGGATCTGATGGAAGGTGTCTGCAAGCTTTTGCACGAGCGCATGCTTAAGTACAACTGGGTTGGTTTTTACATGCTCGAACCGGGCGCTCAGCCGCCCGCGCTGGTGCTGGGCGCTTTTATGGGAGCCATGACTCCACATACGCGAATTCCTCTCAACCAGGGTATTTGCGGGGCTGCCGCCTCCAGCGGGAAGATGATCGTAGTGGACGATGTGAGTAAAGACACTCGCTACCTCGCCTGTTCCCTGGAGACCAAGTCCGAGATCGTTGTGCCTGTCTTCGTGGCGAAGCAAGTGACTGGGGAACTCGATATCGATAGCCATTTCTCAGCCGCGTTTGGCGCCGAGGACCAGGAACTGGTCCAGTACTGTGCTGAAGTCGTGGGGAAAAAGCTAGAGAAGTCGCAGTGAGGGTTGAAAAGGGGCAAGTACGGGCGCCCGAGATTGGACGGGTGTAGCTGAAGTCTATGGCCAGCGCTCTGCGCGCTACTGCTGCTGCATCCAAACCATGAAACAGGTCGTCGCCGCCGTGATCGAAAAGAATGGCAAGCTGCTGGTCTGCCAGCGCACCCGGCATCAGACCATGCCGCTCAAGTGGGAATTTCCAGGAGGAAAGATCGAGGAAGGCGAGCAGCCCCGCGATGCACTGCGCCGGGAGTTGGAAGAAGAATTAGGAATTCGCGCCAAGATCGGCGACGAGATCGCCCGCCTGCGGCACACGTACCCGAATGGCTCCACGGTGGAGCTGCGGTTCTTCATCGTTCGAGAATACGAGGACGAGATTGAAAATCGCATCTTCCGCGACCTTCAGTGGTCGGACCCGAAGGATCTGCCGTCCTATGATTTTCTCGAGGCGGATGCAACCCTGGTGCAAGACCTAGCGGCAGGAAAGTTGCTCAAATGAACTGGTGGGCTCGCTTTCCACCGATATTAGCTGGTGGTCTCTCTCTTAGGCTCTGCTAGCCTGTTTTCCCTGCAACATAGGCCACCGCTAGCGCTACTGACAGTCCGGTCACAAGAATTGTAGTTCCCCAGGCGACTGCATTGAATAGCGGCGTGTTCACATACTCTCCCATCAATTCCTTCTTGTTGATCAGCAGCAGCATGAAGACCAACACAAAGGGCAGCACGATTCCGTTCAGAACCTGTGACCACAGCACGATCTTGATCAGTTGTTCGCCTGGAATCAAAAGCACAAGTATGCCGCCGGCCACGATCAACAGCGTGTAAAGCCAATAGAAGAACGGAGCGTCACTGAACTTCATATCCACGCCGGATTCAAAGCCCAGCCCTTCGCACACCGTGTACGCGGTGGAGAGCGGCAGAATCGAAGCGGCGAACAGCGAGGCGTTGAACAGTCCTACGGCAAACAGGATGTAAGCGTATTGCCCAGCTAGAGGTTTGAGCGCTTGAGCGGCATCGGCCGCGTACTTGATATCGCGGAATCCGTGCACATATAACGTGGCGGCGCAGGCTACGATGATGAACCAAGCGACCACGTCCGTAAAAACACAGCCGGTGATCACGTCCCAGCGCGAAGCCTTGAGCCCGCGCCGGGTTACGCCCTTTTCCACAATGGAAGACTGAAGATAGAACTGCATCCAGGGCGCAATCGTCGTCCCGATCACTCCGATCACCATAAACAGGTAGGCTTGTTCACGAAATGCGTGCAGCCCGGGCGGCTGGATGGTGGCCTTCATCGCGTCCTTCCACAGCGGATGCGCCAGCGTCCCGGCGAATATGTAAGTAATGTAGAAAAACGACGCCGCCAGGAAGACCTTCTCCACGCTCTTGTATTGGCCCTTTACCACGATCAACCAAACGATCACGCCGCACACCGGCACCGTCACGTAGCGTGAAAGTCCGAACAATTCGAGACTGGTGGCGATGCCTATAAATTCCGTCACCACGTTGCCGAAGTTGATGATCAGAATTCCCAGCATCATCAGAAAAGTGATGCGCAGTCCAAACTCTTCGCGGATCAGATCGCTCAGGCCCTTGCCGGTCACAGCGCCCATGCGGGCGCTCATCTCCTGCACCACGATCAGCGCCAGCGTGATCGGGATCATGGTCCACAGTAGAAGGAATCCGTATTGGGCTCCGGCCTGCGAATAGACCAGGATGCCGCCGGCATCGTTGTCGACGTTCGCGGTGATGATCCCCGGCCCGACTACCGCCAGGAACAGCAGGGTCCGGCCTTTCCAGCGTCTGAAAAGCTTCATGCGCACATTTCGCCGACATAGGAATTGAAGCAACCGTGAACCGGCCTGCGCTCCGGGTTTCGCGGCGCGCAGTCTGGTTCAAGGACGCATCAGAATACATGGACAACCCGTGCCCGGGATAGATGAAAATGAAAGATTGTAGAGAAAATAATGAAAGCCGCAAACAGTTTAAGATGTTTGCAGGCCAAGGCTGGCAGGCCGAAATCTGGAATGAACAAGAACTCCGCGCGTCTTTCTTATCTTTTTATTGCTCTGATCGTTGTGCTGCTTGACCGCTGGACGAAGCATCTGGTGGCGCAGCGTATGCGCCTTTACGCTCATATCCAGATCATCCCCGGCTTTTTTCGCCTCACCCACACCGAGAACACTGGCGCGGCTTTCAGCCTGTTCGCTGACTCGCCCGCTCACTGGAAGACGGGCATGCTGATCGCTTTTTCTCTGGTTGCGTTGGCGGTGGTCTCGGTATTGCTTTGGAGGAACCACCATGCTCACGTGGTGACCGGCATTGGCCTATCGTTGATTATGGGCGGAGCGGTGGGGAATCTCTGGGATCGGCTGACCAGCGGTCGCGTGGTCGATTTTCTGCTGTTCTATGTGAAGCGGTATCAGTGGCCGGTGTTCAATTTGGCGGATAGCGCGATTGTGGTGGGAGCGGGGTTGTTGATCGTGGAGATTCTGTTTCACAAGTCGAGCGGGCCGGAGGAAGTCGCGGCCGAACTAAAACCGCATTGATCTAAGACGCTACCCATAAGTTTTGCTCATTGACACAGGTTACGTGTGCACTTATACTGTGTTCATGAATGTAACGCTGTCTGTGGACGAGCAGTTGCTTGCTCGCGCCCGCAAAAAAGCGGGGGCCCTCGGCAAGAGCCTCAATCAATTGATCCGGGACTACCTGCAATCGCTGGCAGGCGTGGACGACCCGGAGCGAAGTATCGAGGAGTTCAAGCGGCTCTCGGGCAAGGGCAACTCTCGCGGCTGGCGCTTCAATCGCGACGAAATTCACTCCCGGCAAGACGATGCCCGCTCGTAGCTTTTTCGACACTAATGTTCTGCTTTACGCCGACGACAAAGCTGCGCCCGCAAAACAGAGCGGCGCCCTTGCTCTGCTGGCCGAGCATCGCCGCGCGGGAACGGGCGTGGTCTCGATGCAAGTGCTGCAGGAATATTTTGTGGCCGTCACGCGGAAGTTGCGGGTGGATGCGGCCATTGCCCGGCGAAAGGTCGAACTGCTGGCGGAGTTCGACGTCGCCGCACCGGAACTGGCGGACATTCTGGCCGCAATCGATCTGCATCGACTGCACAGCTTTTCCTTCTGGGACGCGCTGGTCGTCCGTACCGCCAAGCAGTCCGGTTGCCCCATACTGTTCTCAGAAGATATGCAAGATGGCCGGGAGATCGATGGGGTGCGGATTGTTAATCCGTTTCGGTAGGGGGCCAGTATTTAGTATGGCGGACAAGGCGATTGTGGTTGGGCGCGGGGCTATTGGTGCTGGAGGTTCTGCTTCACAAAATCGAGCGCCGGCGATGGCGCTCAAATAAACTGAACTCGAATCTTCAGGTGGTCCTCAACTTAGGGTTACCCTGGTTAGGTGCCCACCTGAGGCTGTACGAGCCTAAACTCGTTATTCCGGTGTCTTATTCGGATAGGAGTCGTGCGAGTGGAGCTTTGGCCCAAGGACGGTTGGTCGGTGTGCAGTCGTCCGGCGGGGGCGGTATACGCGGGTTGCATTCTTCTGGCGCTTGCGATCTATGCATACAGCAACCGGGTCGCGCCGGTGTCGGGTTCCGTTTCGCTTCTGATTCTTGCGCTAGTGTTTGTCGCGTTTGCGTTTCTGGCCGGTACCTCGGGCCAGACATGGACCGACCCCAGCAACGCGCTAGCGCTGCTGCTCATCGCGTGGGCATTCCTCTTAGACGGTTTCTTCATCGCAGGGGCCCCGATTTTTGGGCCCACAAAGGTTATGGACGTGGGAGTAGCATTGGAAAGGGATCCCTACGTCATTTACCTTTGGAATGAGAGCCATTGGATACACGCCAACCTTCCGAAACGGATCTCCTATGACGACTTGGAGAAAATCCGGTCTTGGTCTCAGAATCTCAGGTTGACGAATGATTTGGAACCCGGACCGGGCCGCGTCCAGATGAGCATGTGGGATAGGCAAGTCTACTGGATCACAATGAAGAAGAGTGCCCCGCCGACGACAATTGGGGAACCTCGCCGCGCCAATATACGTGCCTTTGTCGAACTAGCATTGAGTTTGGTGTTCCTACTCTTGTCGCTCGTGGTGTGGCGCGAAGGACGCAGGCGAGGCATTCGATTTCGCGCGGTCAATCCATTTTATCTACTGTCCGAACAGTCGCGCCGTTCCTGACACTTACGGTGTTCCGTAAATCTGCTTGTACACGCTGGCATTGCGCAGAATGGCCTGCACATACTCGCGGGTTTCGGTGAAGGGAATCGATTCCACGAACTCCTGCGGATCTCGATACTTGCCCTGGCCGAGCCAGTCTTCAACGCGATCCGATCCCGCGTTGTAGGCGGCCAGTGCGTATTCGAACGAGCCGCCGAAGCGATCGACCATGCCCTTGAAATAACGCGTGCCTAACTGCAGGTTCACTGCGGGGGTGTATAGCTGGCTGGCGTTATAGCGTTTCAGCTTTACTTCCTTGGCTACGGCTTTGCCGGTCTTGGGCAACAACTGCATCAGCCCGACTGCGTTGGCGCGCGAAACCGCGTTGGGATTGAATTCGGACTCCTGCCGGATCAGTGACGCAACCAGGTAGGGATCCAGTCCGTTGGCTGCCGACGAGCGTTTTAAATCATTCCAATACGCTTTAGGAAAGAGCGCTTCCCAGTATTTGCGCGGCAGATCGGGAATGTCGAGGGCGAAGTAATTCGGCGTGGAATGCTTCATGACCTCGATCGCCTGGCTATAGTGTCCGGCCTCGTCGTAGAGTTGCGCGGTTTCCACCGGGCCCCAGCTTGCGCCGTTGGCCGCGGCGGCGGCCTGCAATTCGCGCACGGCAAAATCGACTAGGCCGCCGTTGCCCAGGAGTTGCGCTTTCTGCACGTGCAGGTCATCTGGCGGCGGTTCCGATTCCGTGACTCTGTAGTTGCTGTCGAGCGGCGGCACGCGATCGAGCAAGGCATATTGCGTCGCCACACCGGCTGCAGCAGGCAGGTGCTTCATCCGCTGCCTCCCCAGTTCCGCATAGTAGAAGTTCCGGTAGCGGTCCGAAAGCTTCTGATAGAACGCTCGCGCCATGAGCGGTTGGTTGTCTTCCTCAGCGAGACGGGCGCGCCAATAGAGAGCAGCAGGAGTTTCCGCTCCGGAAGAATACAGCGCAATTTGTTCTTCAAAGGCTTTTTTCGCTTCCTCGTTGCGTCCCTGCCGAAGCGTGAGCCAGGCCGCCTTCCAGTGCACATAGGACGCGCGTGCACCGTTGGGAAATCGCTGCTGGGCTTCGCGGAATGCGTCCAACGCCTGGTCATACTCATGATGTACAAGGTGCAGATTGGCCGCGGACAGCAGAGCCTGCTCCAGCCACGGACTGGTGGGAGCCGCTTGGCGCAATTCATCGACCGTGCGGTAAAAAGTGTCGTTGTCATTGGCGGCCCAGGCAACCTGACCGAGCAGGTATAAGCGTTGCGCGTTCACTTCGCCGGTCTCGCCACCCAGCAAGGCGAGGACTAGCTTGGCGTCACGATTTTTGCCGCTGCGATGCAGGGCATCGGCCAGGGCAAGTTGCATCGTCGGTCGATCGGGGGGGCTGGACTGGCTGACCAGGCTGCGATATTCGTCCGCCGCGTCGACGTAGCGGCGCTTGCTCATCAAGCCATCGGCGCGTGTCTTGAGCTGACTGAAAGTAGGTGGTGGCGCTGCCGGAAGCTTCTTCAACTCAGCGTAAGCCCCGTCAGACTCCGTGCTCGTGGGCATTGTGTAATAGATGTTCTCAAACGTTTGCGCCGCCTTGGCGGTCTGTCCCGATGCTGCGTAGGCGCGCCCGAGGGCAAACTCCAGATCCGAGCGCGTCGGCAGCCGAACTTGCTCCAACAAAGCTGCCGCTTCCGCTCCTTGTCCTTCGAGCAGGAGCACATCGGCATAGCTGACTTGGGCGTCCCGCACCAGCAGCGAATCCGGATGCGCTTTGCCAAAGTCGGTCAAGGTCGCCAAAGCCTCCGCGGTGCGCCCGGTCTGCAGGTAGGAGGTTCCAAGATAGTAAGCGACGTAATCGCCCAAGTCTCCGGCGTGGACCTTGGCGCGGTTCAGCGGATCGATTGCATTGGCATAGTCCCGATCAAGCACGTGCGCGTAGCCCACGGCCAGCCATGCCAGAGCTCCAGCGTCTTCTTTGGCGTGAGCCCGAGCATACGCTTCAACGCCGGTGTAGGCCGCGAGTGAACGATCCTGGAGAAGTTGTTGCGCCATGGGACGCAAGCTGGCCGATGCTACAAACGCCTGCCGCATGCGCCGGACCCGAGGGGAGACGACTCGGGATCTTTGAGTGTTGGCCGAGTGCCGCTTAGCGGCTGTGGCTGCGGGCTTCTTGCCGGCAGGGGCCTTGTTAACCGGAGGTGTACTCGGGTTGACGGTTTTGCTGCCGCTCACGGCTTCTTGGGCGGCTGGTTTCGCCGGAGCGGGGTCGGCCTGGCTCGTAACGGAATCGGAGGCAGATTGCGGCAGCGCCTCCGCCAGCGGCAGCAGAACGCCAAAGAAGCCGCAGAGAGCTGCGGCTGCGAGCACCCACCAAAACTTCGAACCTGATTGCACTACGTTTGCTTCTCGTCCAGACACGCTACTGCCAAACTCTCTACTGTCAGACTCTCTAATTTAGATCAGGCCGCAAAATCTAGCGCCGGAAATTCGAACCCATGATGGAGACGTCATCTTCGGCCAGACTGCGCAGCAGTTCGTGCTGAAAATAATCCCCAGTTGCGGCTACAGTACTGCCATAGCGCTTCTGAAACGTACCGCGACTCTTGTCGATATCTTCCTTTAGCCGGTCGTACAGATCCTTGTTGCGGCGCCCCTCCGCCACTTTCGCTTGGTTGTAGAGTTTGATTTCATCCACCAGCAAGCGTGCGAAGCGTTGCGCTTTGCGATGGACGTCGGCATCTTCCGGCGACAGTCCAGCCCAGGGGTCGGTGGCTGCGGCTGGTGCAGCGGCTGCGCTGGCGGCGTGCGCCGCTGCCACTTCCACCACTTCGGCCGCAGGCCTGGAGTCGGCGGGAGCGGTGGAGGGTACATGTTTGGGCGCATGCCCAGCGAAGGGATCGGAATACGAAGAAACCGTTTGTACCGGCGGAGCAGATCTCTCGACCACACCCGCGGCTTCGCCATCTTCCTTGGGCACGGCCTGCTTGCGGAGCGAAATTACTTCCAACCATGCGCTGGTCGCGATCACCAGCAATTCCAAGGCGTCAGAATCCAACTTTCCGCTGTCACCGCCGTCGGCGTAAACCAGTGCTGCTACCTTGTCTTTGAGCGCTAGGGGCAGCACTAATACTTGCTCATTCACCGGACTACCGAACTGCTGTGCGAACCGGCCGCCCATCTCAGCGATATTGCCGGGCGTCGCCACGCGATTTCCATAAGCGTGCGCCACCGGTCCGGCACTCAAATCGAGAGAAAAATCCTTAAGCGATTCATCGTCGACAAATCCGCGGGCTTGCCATCCGGATGCGGCTCCGGCCTTCACCACGAACAGCGCAGTGCGCGAGCAGTAACCGCTGGCGGCCTCCAATAAGGCGCGCAAAATCTCTTTCTGGGTAGAACCGGCGTGAATCGTGGAGACATCGCGAACCAGCGCGCCTAAGGATTCGCGTGACGGGGCTGGCGTTTCGCTCACAGCAACGGGCAACGCTTCGAGCACGCGCTGCACAAGCTGCGCCTGCAATTGTGGAATCTGCCCTTGCAGGACTTGCGTCACAGCGCGCTCAAGGATCTGTTGCACCTCGAGCTGCTGCCCCTCGTTCTTTTTCCCGTTTCGTTCCGCCATGCGCAAAAAACCGTTTTTCCTAGAGAAATAAAACCCGCTGCTTCGCGACCGCACCGGGAGAGCCGCTCTAACTGCTGATTATACGGCACTTGTAGGAGTGTCCCAGAGTACTTCGGTACCTGTTCGACCGCGTGGCCTGCCCCTCTTTGACTGTATCGTAAATCGGCCTCTTGCCGAAACGCGAAAGCGATTGGGCAAACCCATGGGTTACCAAGTAGAATAACAGTTCACTTTTCAGTGCCGCGGTTTGTTGCTCGCAAAATACTGCATCGCCGAAAGAATGGAAACCATCCAAAACAAACTAGAGGGGCCTGTCAGTGATGAACTGACGCTGGTACGGGCCGCCAAGCAGGGCGACGACTCGGCTTTTGAAGAGCTGGTTCGGCGTTACGATCGAAACGTTTTTCGGATCGCGCAACACATCACGCAGAACCGCGAGGATGCGGAAGATGTGGTGCAGGAAGCGTTCCTGAAGGCGTACGGCAACTTGGCGAAGTTCCAGGAGCAGTCGAAGTTTTATACCTGGCTGGTGCGGATCGCAGTCAACGAAGCGTTGATGAAGTTGCGCCGCAAGAAGCCCGAGCGTACCGTTTCGCTCGACGAGGATATAAAGACTGAAGACGATTCTCTTCCGCGCGAAATCGCGGATTGGAGCCCGAACCCCGAGCAGCAGTACAACCAGGCGGAGTTGCGGGAGATTTTGAGTAAGACGATCCAGGGCCTTCCCCCAGGTTTCCGGACCGTGTTTGTACTGAGAGACGTGGAAGGACTTTCCACCGAGGAAACCGCGGCGGCTCTCGAATTGAGCGTGCCGGCGGTGAAGTCGCGGTTGTTGCGCGCGCGCCTGCAGTTGCGCGAGCGCTTAGGACGGTTCTTCCAGAGACGCGAGAGTGGAGATGGCGACCAGTGAAATGCTCTGAGTTTTTGCACGAGCTGACCAACTATTTGGACGGCGTCCTCGACGAACCTACAAAAGTCGAGCTGGAGAATCATCTTTCCTGGTGCCACAACTGCTACGTAGTTTGTGACACTACGAAGAAAACCATCGAGATCTACCGCGACTCCCAACTCTACGAATTGCCGGACGATTTGCGTACCCGCCTCCGCGCAGCCATCATGACCAAATGCCAGCAACACAAGAAGCGTGGGCCAGAGAGCGTGTGAACCCAGCGGCGGTGGCGTTGCTGGCGTGGGTTTCCCGTTAGTCCCGCCTCCTCGGATATTCTGTTTCTCCCCGCATATTGAATCGCATATAATGGACGGACGTGCCGTGGGGTGTTGCATGTTACGTCTTCGGACTGCCTCTCTTCTCGCTTTCTTCTTCTGCCTGTTCGCAACGGTCCTCGCATTCGGTCAGTCTGGCGATTCCGGACTAAGAAAGAATTCTTCATCCGCCTCATCGCCCCAACCGACGAGCGATCAAGCGCCCGCGGCCACGGCGCCGATACCTCACGACGCGCCGCGCATTTCCAAACAGACCCGCTACGAAATCATCCGCGACTTTGAGACCCAGCTCGTCTATGCGCGGACTGCCTTTCCCATGGGCACAAAAGGACTCCGGCTGAAGGAAGGCGTGATTACGCCGAACGGAGAAGAATTGCAGCAGGCGCTCGCCCTTTGGGGGCCGGCGGTTAAGCCCGGCGATCCGGCACACATCTCCTTTGTGCAGATCAAAGACGACCACATTCATTTCGAGATTAACGGCGGTCCGATCCGCCGGAAGAAATGGTATGAGCACATAGAGGTTGCTGGAACATATGGTACGCCGGTTACGGGGCCCGGCGCCCCGCAATCCAATCCGCACGGTTCCTGCGTGGATCTTTATTTCGACAAGCATGTTCCCGAGATGACGGCGGCGCAGTTGCGCGACTTGTTGCATCCGGTGCTCGATTTCAATGCCAGGAACAAAGAACAAGCCTATCTCGATACCGTGCCTCCGAAGGTAAAAGAGGCTATCGTGGCGCATCACGTTCTTGTGGGGATGAATCAGGAGATGGTGCTCCACGCCAAAGGCAAGGCTCCAAAAAAAGTCCGGGAGCGGGATGGTGAGACGGAATATGAGGAGTGGATTTACGGCGAGGCCCCGGCGGATGTCGATTTTGTGCGCTTCGTGGGAGATGAAGTGGTACGTGTCGAGACCATGAAAGTGGACGGTACGAAGATCGTGCGTACCGAGCGGGAAGTCTTGCTGCCGGAGGCGGACAAGGATAAAGAAGCGAAGAAGGAAAAAGAGCCGGAAGAGCGGCCGGCGAACGCGCCGAGTCTGAGGCGTCCGGGTGAAGACGCGCAAGACGTGCCCAAGCCGGCCAACGGTCCCGCCCCAGCCGCACCTATGCCCCCGCCAGACATACCCCAGCCTCCGAGCGGTCCGGGGGGAATCTTACCGACGAGATAACCGCGGGTCGAGTTTCGCGGGCAGCAGTTTCGCAGAGGGCACACCTACTTTCTTACTCCCCGGTTGTTTTCCCGCATGCCGGAAGCGATCAAATACTAGCGCGCGGCGACCGCCGAGCCGGCATCCGCGAACGAGAAAGCCAAGTCTACGTTGGGAAACTCCTGGCCATCGACCTCCACGTAGGGGTAGACGAAATAGTTTAGCGGCTTACCATTCTGCGGAGGACTCAGGCGCAGGTCGCGGCCCATGCTGAACTGCACGCGGTTCACATCGTGCGAGCCGAAGAAGTAATCGCGTTTTTCCTGGTGCTTCCACGCCTCGGAAATGTCTACAGGTATCCATCCCTGGCCGTCGATGTAGAAATCGGACCAGCAGTGGTAGCCGGCGATCTCTGCGCTGTGTTTGTCAGGAGGTAGTGGAAATCCAATCTCGAAGCGGGCCGGGATGCCCTGCGACCGAGCCATGGCAATGAACAGGGAATGGAAGTCGGTGCAGTTGCCTTTCTTCGCGTCGCACGCATAGAGAACGTCACCGTGTCCCCAACCTGTTCCCGTCTTATCGTAGCGCATGGTGGTGAAGAGGTAGTCGTAGATGGCGCGGGCTTTGTCGAGCGGTTGAGTTTTGCCTTCGGTGACTTTTACGGCTAGGTCGGCGGGTAAGCCAGTGATAGGGACAAGGACGTCAGGCTGAAGATCTTCTTGCCTTTCTGCCGATGAGAGCGAAGCGGGAGTTAAATGCGGGGCGGATTGTCCGAGCGCCACGCGTTCGCGGCGGACGACATCGTATTCCACGTCGAAGTGCAGTTCGGGCTGCGCGGAACTGCTCTCGGCATAATAAATCTGGTTGCCGTATTTCGATTCGCTGGTTTTTTTCAACGGCAGATCCCCGTGAACGGAGACGACTCTCACCTCTTGATAATCGTCGGACTGAGCCGCTGGGATCCAGATGCGAACCTTTTTTCCTGCAGGGAGATTCTTCACCGTGAAGGCGTAATGGAATGTGAAGTGACGTGAATCCTGGGCGAAGCAGGACAGAGCCAGGGTGATAAGCAGAGGCAGCAACACGGAAGTTTTGCGCAGCATAGGCGGCTTCCTTTCATGTTCTCAACTGAAGAACTGAGGGCTCAGATTGACAGTGTTTGGAAACGACACACGGGCGTCTTAGAGGGAAAGCCGTCAAGTGAAGCCGCGCTTCGGTATGCGCATGGGAGTGAAGATGCCGGAAAGGACCCGACGATGCGGTATTGTAGCAGAGGCGATTGCAGGAAAAACCTATCCTCGCGCCCCTCGAATCGTTCCTTACGTTAGAATCTCTGCGTGCCCGTAGCCATCCAATGCCGCGATCTACGCAAGACTTACGACGGTAAGGTTGAGGCCGTGCGCGGGTTGAACCTCGAGATTCAAACCGGCGAATGCTTCGGGCTGCTCGGCCCCAATGGAGCAGGGAAGACGACTACGATTGAAATCCTGGAGGGTTTGCTGGAGCCGACTTCGGGCGAGGTGTCGATCCTCGGCCACTCCTGGCGCGAAAATGCGCGCGAGATGCGGGAATGGCTGGGGATTTCGCTGCAGGAGACGCGGCTTTCCGAGAAGCTGACGGTGCGCGAAACCGTCGAGCTGTTTGCCAGCTTCTACCGGGAACCGCGTTCGTCCGAGGAAGTGCTCGAGCAGTTGCAGCTCACGGAAAAAGGGGACGCGTGGGTAGGGAAGCTTTCCGGCGGGCAGAGGCAGCGGCTGGCGGTGGCGACGGCGCTGGTATGCAATCCGAAGATTCTTTTTCTCGACGAGCCGACAACCGGGCTTGATCCGCAAAGCCGGCGGCAGTTGTGGGATATTGTCCGGGAATTCCAGCGTGCCGGCGGCACGGTACTGTTGACTACGCATTACATGGACGAAGCCGAGCGATTGTGTGACCGGCTGGCGATTGTGGATCACGGGCAGATCATCGCGGAGGGTTCGCCGGCCAGTTTGATTGAGCGCTTGGGAGGTCACCACGTGGTGGAATTTGCCGTGAGCGCGAAGGCTGCGGGCAATTCGGATGGTGCGGCGCTCGAGGCCTGGCGCGCGCTGCCCAGCGTGGAGTCGGTGCACGAGGACGACGGCATGGTGGCGTTGAGTGTAAAGGAGCCACACCTGACGATTCCGGCACTGCTGGATGCGGTTGGTAAGCAGGGAAGCGAGCTGCAACATTTGACCACTCGGCAGGCCAGTTTGGAAGATGTGTTTGTACGGCTGACCGGGCGGCATTTGCGGGAAGAGTGAGATGAAGTGAAAGGATGGGCACGATGGTGAAGGGATATTTTCGCTACATAGTTTTTCTGCTGGCAACGGCGGCTATGGTGCTGTGCGGGCGGTGTGCGTTGGCACAGGCTGCGGTGTCTGACTCGACCGGTTTCCCTCCGCTGGACCAGTGGAAGGCCGCGATTCTGGAGGGAGACGCGGCGGGATTGAAGGCGTTCTACAGCACGGATCCGGAGGCGGAGGTACAGGCCAACGGCGTTACGGCCGGAGCCGATGCGGATGTGAATTTCTGGCTGGGATTGAAAGCGCGCAGCATAAAAGTGGAAATCGTCCGCCTGAAGGAGCACCCCGATGCTGAGGGCATCATCTTCAAAGCCGAAGTGCAGACCGGCTTGCCGAATGGCCAAGTGATGAGCGTAACCGACGCCCAAGGGTGGAAGAAGCAGGGCGAACAGTGGCGCATTGTGGGCGCCGAACGAACCGATGCGCCGCATCTGAAACAGCCTTCGGACATGAATAAGAATATTTATCCGCCGGATGCGGATGCGCACGCGGAGATCAAAGAAGCCGAGGAGAAGGCGGCGACCGAGCACAAGCGCGTGCTGCTGGTGTTTGGAGCGAACTGGTGCTTTGACTGCCACGTGCTGGACCTGGCGTTCCATCGGCCCGACTTTGCATCGGTTATGACGGGCTATGAGGTTGTGCATGTTGACCTGGGAGACGATGAAAAGAAGAATGCCGATCTGGTAAAGCAGTTCGATGTGCCGCTGAACAAAGGCATTCCTGCCCTCGCGGTAGCCGAGAGCGACGGCAAACTGGTGGTCAGCCAGAAGAACGGCGAATTCGAGGACGCGCGGTCGCTCACTCCGGAGGCGTTGCTGGCATTTCTGAATAAGTGGAAACCGGAGGCGCGATAGAGTGGTTTCGGTTGCCGCGCATCCTTTGCGAGTTGTCATCCCGAGCGGAGCGAGGGATCTTGGTATTTGCCGATAAAGCCAAGACGAGCAGTGTTGGCGAGAACCAAGGTCCCTCGCTCTGCTCGGGATGACAAAACGGGTTGGATTCAGCTTATGAGCGTCGCAGAGCAAACGCCCGTTATAGAAAAAAGGTCTTCGAGGAAGTATCCGCAACGGCGAAATGGGCGGTGGTCGGGATACCTTCACCTTCTGGGCGCGCGCATGCTCGAGTTGAAGCGAGAACCGGAAGTCGTGTTCTGGGTATTTGTGTTTCCTTTGTTGTTGGCGCTGGGGCTCGGGATTGCATTCCGTAACAAACCGGCGGATGCGTCGTCAGTTGCGATTGTCGCCGGAGCGGGAACGCAGCAAGCCGAAGCCATGTTGCTGCGCTCTACGCAGCACGATTCGTTCAAAGTCGAACTGCAAGACGCTGAAGATGCTCGCAAGGGGTTCCGATTGGGCAAGTACGATCTCGTGATTGAACCGGACGGGGCGGGAGCACTGAGATATCGCTACGATCCGGCGCGTCCGGAGAGCGTGCTGGCCCGAGCCGAAGTGGACGAAGCGCTGCAGACTGCGGCGGGGCGCAAGGATGTCGTCGCCACGAGTGTTGTGACTTCGTCCGAACCTGGGTCGCGCTACATCGACTTTCTGATTCCCGGCTTGCTGGGCATGAACCTGATGAACTCCGGCATGTGGGGCATCGGATTCGCGCTGGTAGATATGCGCCAGCGCAAGCTGCTCAAGCGCTTTGTGGGCACGCCCATGCGGCGGAGCGATTTCCTGCTGGCACTGATGTCGAGCCGTCTGGTGTTGATGATTATCGAGATCGGCTTGTTGATGACCCTCGGGGTTCTCGTGTTCCACATGAAGGTGTTGGGGTCTCTATTCTCAATTCTGTTACTGGGAGCGCTAGGGGCTCTATGCTTTGGCGGGGTTGGATTGGTGACGGCGAGCCGGGCGCAAAAGATCGAAAGCGTGAGCGGTCTTATGAACCTTGTGATGATGCCCATGTGGATTTTTTCCGGCGTGTTTTTTTCCTATGAGCGTTTCCCCGCGGTGATTCAGCCTTTGATCAAAGCGCTTCCGCTGACCGCTCTGAACGATGCTCTGAGGGCGAGCATTCTGGAAGGGACGCCGCTGATTCGCCAATGGCCTCGCCTGTTGGTGATGGGCCTGTGGGGGTGCATCTCTTTCTTCCTGGCGCTGAAGTGGTTTCGGTGGACTTAGAGAGGGATTAACCGGCAGGTCTATCCAGGCAGCTTCCGAAGCTTGGGCCCCGCCCGCAAGTCTTGGGAGAAGTTACGAACGAGGCCGGCTGCGGTGCTTGCGAAAGCAACTACTCTACTTACGACTTGACTAGCTTGGCGGCAGCCTTTCGGACTTTCGCCCAGCGTAGTTTTTGCGCTTCGGCAATACGCCGGCGAGCGTCCTTGCTCAAGGTACGGCCCGTCGTCTTGAGCTTCTTCCCGCCAGCATGGCCGAGTGCATCCAACGCTTTCCCCACTTGTCCCATCTCTTTTTCAAGACGAGAGTACTCCTTCCGCAGGGAAACAACTACTTTGTTCATCATCATGAATACCCCCTTGTAATTAAGGTAACACGGGCAGGACATTAGTTGGATGTCTTATGGGTGACTTTGAGTCAACCCGCCACACAGTGAGACCTAAACGGGACGAACTTCGGATTAGGAGACTTAAGTTAGCGGAATTAGTTCTTACCCAGCGCCGATAGTGGATAGGAACCGCGGAGCCTGACGAGCCTTTGTCGTCTGTTCGAAGGCGAATGCCAGGCGGATGAGAGTTGGCTCGCTCCAGGCGCGTCCGAAGAATGAGATACCGACGGGCAAACCAGAGATAAATCCAGCCGTAACGTTGATGTTGGGGTATCCCGCGACGGCAGCGGCATTGGAGCTTCCCCCCGCCACGTGATCGCCATTGACCAGGTCTGTGATCCACGCTGGGCCGCCGGTGGGCGCGACGATGGCGTCGAGATGGTACTTATCCATAGTGGCGTCAATGCCCTCCGTGCGAGCCAGTTGGTGGTTCTTTTCGAGTGCGTCGAGATACGCCTTTTCGGTAAGCGAGCCCTTAGCTTCGGCCTTCACGAACAAGTCCTGGCCGAAATAAGGCATCTCTTTCTGATGGTTGCGGTCGTTGAAATCGATGATCTCCTTTAGCGTGCGGACCGGAGCATTGGGGCCGAGATTCGCGAGATAGGTGTTGAGGTCGGCTTTAAGTTCGTACATAAATACCAATAATTCGCTCTCGTCGAACTTACCCAGAGTTTCAATGTCAGCGGGATCGACTAACGTGGCTCCTTGTTTCTTCATGGCATCGAGCGCTTGCTCCATGAGAGCGTCAACGGCATCGCTGAAGCCGAAGTATTTCCTGGCCACGCCGATGCGGGCTCCTTTGAGGCCGTTGGGATCGCAGAATCGAGTGTAGTCGGCGAAAGACTTGCCTTGGCTACCCGCAGTGGAGGAGTCCCGTGGGTCGGTGCCCGTCAATGCGCCCAGCAGAGTGGCGGCGTCGCGCACGGTGCGGCACATTGGGCCGGCGCCGTCCTGGCTGTGCGAAATAGGAATGATGCCACTCCGGCTTACGAGACCCACGGTGGGCTTGATGCCGGCTAGCCCATTCGAAGACGAGGGGCAAACGATTGAACCGTCGGTCTCCGTCCCGATGCCAACTGCACATAAGTTGGCGGATATGCCCGCGCCGGTACCTGAGCTTGAGCCGCAGGGGTTGCGGTCCAGCGCGTAGGGGTTGCGGGTAAGGCCGCCACGGCCGCTCCATCCGCTGGTCGAGTGGCTGGAACGAATATTCGCCCACTCGCTGAGATTGGTCTTGCCCAGAATGACGGCGCCAGCGGCGCGCAGCCTTTCGGCGACGAAAGAATCTCTGGCCGGTTTAGAGCCGACCAGAGCGAGCGAACCGGCCGTCGTCATCATCCGGTCGGCGGTGTCGATATTATCTTTAATCAGAACGGGGATACCATGCAGCGGACCCCGCGCACCTTTGGCTTTGCGTTCCTGATCGAGCGTGTCTGCGATCGAGAGCGCGTCGGGATTCAGTTCGATAATGCTGTTGATCGCGGGACCCTGTTTATCGATCTCTCCGATGCGGGCGGAGTATTTCTCCACCAGAGAACGGGCCGTGAATTTGCCCGACTTCATTCCCTCCTGCAAGTCGATGATCGTGATCTCATCGAGTTCGAAAGGCTGGACATCGGGAGCTGCGGGTGCGCCGTTCGAAGGACTTGCTGTCGCGGATGTGGTCTCTCTCGCCGATCCAAACGCCGGATACAGCGGAGTCAGACTCGCGGCTGCACTGCCGATAACTGTGGCTTTGAGGAACGAACGGCGGTTGGCGGCAAACTTCGTGTCACCTTGATCTCGGGCCATGATTCGAAACGTCCCCTGATTGCGAGCTGATGGCAAATATCAACGAACATAATAATCCACTTCCGGACATGCTGCGCTGTCCTGGCCAACCTAGGGCCACGATTGTGAGGATCCGCAAGAGTTTGGCAATCAGTCAGTTTCGGCTGAACCGCTAAACCAACAACTACCAAGATTTCTTCTTGATTTTTCGGTTTGGCGTGTATAATTAAAACCAGCTAAGTTTGACTCACAAGCAATTGAAGGTCGGTATCGCCAACCAGCGTCACCCCCTCACTAGCAGCGAATCTTCTCAGCACAATCCAAAAGAAACAAGAATAGGACTATCAATGGCAGAACAAGGAACAGTGAAGTGGTTTAACGACGCCAAGGGCTATGGCTTTATCAGCCGTCAAAATGGCGAGGACGTTTTCGTGCATTTCTCCGCGATTCAGGCTGGCGGCTTCCGCAGCCTGCAGGAAGGCCAAACCGTGCAGTTCGACGTGACCAAGGGCCCCAAGGGCTGGCAAGCGGAGAACGTCCAAGCGGTCTAAGTGACCACGCTCTCGAAGCGATAACTAAAATGCCCGGCATCCGAAAGGAACCGGGCGTTTTTCATTTCTTGGAGCAGCAACTTTTCCAGCTCGAAGCATCAAAACTGCTGACGCGCCTGCTGCACCATCTCGACCAGGACCTTCCGGGCTTCCAAGGGATTGTTCACTTCCCGCAAGAACGCGATGCGCGTGCCCCGCATGCCGTCTGGAGTTTTCAGGCGCACGTGAAAACCGAGGCGATCCACCGCGGTCATCGCAGCTTCCTGAGATTCGATGCCTGCACGAGCCCGCGCCAGCAGGACAAGGGCGTCCTTGTGGTCGGTATTCATGTGTTCGATAATCCCACCTGCTGCGTCGGCCAGTGGGTCGGGCTGCGCCCGGTTGTAGTCGGTCGCCGGAACCCAACCCATCACTCCGAAGCCTCCCACGTAGTAAACGTCCACCACGTCCATGCGGTAAAAGGAAAAATCCTCAAAGTCTACCCAGTACTTACTGTTGGCATAGCGTTCCAGGTAGAGTTGCCGCGCAGGCGCCACTTCGGGCTCCGGTATCGGCAGACCATTTCCCACCAACGTGACCCTTGCCGCGCCCAGCGAATCGCCTTCGGCGTCTGGCTGGGTTACCAGCAAGCTGGCGTGCGAATCCGCTTGCAGGTTCTGCGTGTGCATGGCCATGGTGCTGATGAGAAAGATAGGGCGTCCCCGTTCATCCAACCCGTAGGGCATTACCGATCCGAAAGGGAATCCCGGCTGTTTGCGCGAAAGAGTGGAAAGACTGCCAATGCGGCCCAAGTACACCAGGGTACGCGCGCGCTCAGAGAACGATGGCTCAGGAACCGGGGGCTGGTCGCTCGCCGCGGCCGAGCCGCCGTGTTTTCGGTTGGACGGGGGAGACATTGTTGGTTCTTCAGGCAGTCTAAATGAAATGGGCCCTGATAGGGGCCACGCCATTGCCTGCGTTAATGTCTTCCTCCAGCGCGACCTCCGTCCGGCACTCGGGTGCGTTGGAGATGTCCCGCGCGAATCCGGCATCGGTGCAGTTCGAAAACTCAGCGATCTTATCCGTTTGTCGTCGTCCCGCGTTTTCTTCAGTGGGACGAGAGCCCGCCCTGAGCGAAGCCGAAGGGATCTCCCCTAACACGCAGCCGGCTGCATCGAACTGCACCGCTGCCGCGAACCCGCCGAAACCCCGCTCCCACGGCCTTATCTTCCACATATGTGCAAAGCCTTGCGCTTGGCTTCATTCCGCAGTCCCTAACTCGAATCCCACCTGCCCCGGTTTGGTATGAGGATTGCCTTGATCACTGTGGAAGCCGCGCCAATCGGGCATTCCGTGAGATTTTTCACATCACTATGCATTCTCCCCCGGACTAGGATCAATCGTATGAAACCCAATCTTATGAAGACGACTATCTTCGCCATCTGCTTTCTTTGCTTTCTTTGTGCCACCAGCGCCTTCGGCCAGAACGCTCCCGTCCTGACCAACAACCCCCAGCCCATTCAGATGACCGAACATTACCAGCACGCTTCCGAGCATGGCATGGCACTGGAGTCCAGCCTGCTTAGCTCGAATGCCTATAGCTACGCCCATGGCGAGCAGCCCCTGTGGGAATTTGGCTCTTCGCCGTTGTATGAAACCCCTCTCGGCGACGTCGCCCGCGCCTACAGAAAAGAACACGCCGCCAAGGCAAAAGCCGTCAAGGCCCTGGAAAAGTAACTCTGTAAGCAACAGCTCTTCGGAAGAGGATTCAGATGCCCATGTGGGGACGGCCGCCTCAGCTGTCCCGCCGAGCGAAGCGAGGCGCCCCGGGCACACGACCTGGATCCTGCGTGGAGCAACTCTTTCTGTGCTGCGAGAGGTGCGCGGCCTTAACGATCCTAACCGTCCCGCTACTCTCCCGCGCCCACCATCACGAGCGGCATCTTAGGCGTAGCCGCCCCCGCTTCGTTTTCCACGGTAACGGCAAACGCTTTGGCCACGGTTCCCGCCGGCAGTGGAGGATTCACCACGCTCGCATTCCCGCGCGCATCGGGCTT
The DNA here is from genome assembly GCA_003140075.1 of Acidobacteriaceae bacterium. Classification (GTDB taxonomy): domain Bacteria; phylum Acidobacteriota; class Terriglobia; order Terriglobales; family Acidobacteriaceae; genus Sulfotelmatobacter. The sequence continues at coordinate 36,232 of PLIO01000101.1, forward strand.
GAACACTCCCGCCGGAATCGGCGCCCCGCTGACCGGAATCAACCACAACTCATAAGCCTTCTGCGGCGGCAGCGGCGGCATGTTGTTCGCCAGAAAAACCAGGCTTCCGCGGTTCCGCAGATAGAACGCTTTGCCCTGCGGCTGTGGCGGAGCTTTCGCCGCTACCAGCGTCACCCGCTGCGCCTCCGGCTGAATAATCGGCGCCGCAATCCTTCGCAGTTCTTCTAATTCTCGTGTGCTCTCCGCCGCTTGGGAACTCGCCGACGCCAGCGTCCGCCTCAGTGCGGAATTCTCCCGCCACAACGAAAGCGCAAATATCACCACCGCCGCGGTGGCCGCCCATCCCAGCCATCCCCACCACCCTCGCCGCGACGCGGACGGCACTGCCACCGGCAGGTGCGCTTCCCGCGCCACCGCATCCAAAATCCGCTGCCGCGCCCGCTGCGGAGGTCTTGGCCCAGTCGCCGATATCGCCAGCAGGGCCGTGTCGCCGCGCAGTTGTTCCAGCTCCAGCCGGCACGACGCACAAGTCGCCAAATGCTCTTCGAGTTTCGCGCGCTCCTCTCCCTGCAGCGCGCCAAGCGCGTACAGGGCGAGATCCTCGGCGTATTGTTCGTGTCCGCCCATTAGCAAATCAGCCGGTCTGAAACGCCTTCCGCAGCGCGATCAATCCCGCGCGAATCCGTGTCTTAACTGTCCCCAGCGGCTCTCCCGTCTTGTCCGCGATCTCCGAATGGCTCATACCCTCCCAATAAGCCATCTCCAGTGCGCTGCGCTGAGCTGCAGCCATCGTGCCCATCACCCCGCGCACTTTTTCGGCAACCCGCGAGCGTTCTGCCTCCGCCGCCAAGTCGGGCGCCACCGACAACACTACATCCTCGATATCTGTTTCTGGACGTCGCTTTCTAAGGGAGTCGATGGCTCGGTTCCGCGTGATGACGGCCAGCCAGCTTCCCAAGCCGCCGCGCGCCGCGTCGAACGCGCCCGGGTTGCGCCACAACTGTAAGAAGACTTCCTGCAGCACGTCCTCCGCCGCTCCCGTATCTCCGAGAACTCGTAAGGCTACCGCATACACCACCGCAGAGTAGCGGTCATAGAGCTCCGCCATCGCCCCCTGATCGCCGGACTTCAAGCCGGTAACCATGGCCAGATCTGCCGATATGCCTTGTCGTTGCGTACTCGACAAACGTCGCTGCTCTTCCTTCAATAGATATACGAATCAAAATCCCCAGCGGATTGCCCACTGCAGGCAATCGAACTCGCCGCTGCAAAGATGGCAGACACGCCGAAAGGCTGCGGCGAAAACATAGCAGCTAGACCCTGCTGGGAGCAACTAATCCCACGGGAGCGCGATCACGCCGGGATACTTTGCAGTCACCTACTGGCTCAACTTGATCGCCAGCTGACGCTCCGGCGGTGTCATCTGGCTCCAGAGTTTCTGCAGGCCATCCTGCAGCGCCTGATTGTCGGGCTGCTTGTGCAGCGCCAGCGCAAACCAACGATAGGCCGTCGGCAAATCCCGTGGCGTGCAGGTACCGGTGTAGTAAATCGCGCCCAGAGAAATCATTGCCTGCGCGTTGGCTTGTTCCGCAGCCGGCTTCAATATCCGCATGCCGCGATCGCAATCCTGGCTCACCCCACGTCCGTAGATGTAGCGTTCCGCTTCGCTCACCGGATCGACCGGCTTGGCCGGCGTGGGCTTGCGTTCCCGCGGCTTCGGAGCAGGAGTCGCTTCCGCCGGTTGCGATTGAGCGTCGGAATCACGGGCCGCCGGTTGCGATGTAGAGTCCCCATGCGCCTCGGAATCCGTTGGACCGGCCTGGCTCGGACTAGCCTGTGCTGGACCGGTCGGAGTTGGGCCGGCCGGAGTCGGGGCCGTCTGAGTCGGACCGCTCTGCGGCGCCGAGGGTTGCGAAGCAGCCGTTTGTGGTGCCGTCGTTTCGGTCGCAGCCGGCGGTGTGACGACCGGCGTCGTAGCAGGCGCGCTTGCGGCGGCAGTCGGACTCGAACCGGGCGGCGCCGCCGTACCGCTGGTCGTGCTGCCGGAATCCGCAGAGCTTGGCGGAGCGTCCGCCGACTGCTGGGCCGCCGCAGGTTTCGCGTCGCTCTTCGTCAACCAGTCAAAACCTCCTTGCCTGAAGCGCAGGTATCCGAACCCGCCAACTAAGACCAACGCGATCACAATCGCAGCCACCTTACCCCAGCGCCGCGGCAGTTCCTCATCATCTTCGAGAAGGTAGTCCAGATTTCTGGAAGACCGCTGCAACGGGTCGTGACCGCTTGTCGCATCCACGCTGGGCTTATCCGCAGGAGTGTTCAATCCCAGAAATGACGGTCCTGTGATTGACGGCGAGACGATTTTCGAGGCGACCGTTGGAGAAGTGCTTGCCGGCGAAGGAGGTGCCGGCTGCGCCTCCGTCGCAGCACGTGGCACTGACTGCGGATTTGCAGCCACGCTGCCCGCTCCAGCCTCTGCCTTCTTCACACTTGGGGAAGCCGTCGCACGCATCGGAGACTCGCCAGGTTCACTCTTCGCCACCAGCGCCGCTCCGCACATGCCGCAAAACCGGTTAGCCTCGGAATTGTCATTGCCGCATTTTCCGCAGCGCACTAGTCCGCCTCCATGTTCCTATCCGTTAGATTAACTTCACAGAATACAGTTGCCGGCGGCCAGTTGCCAGTTGCCAGTGCGCCCATGATGCAACTGGCAACCGACAACTGGCAACCGGCAACTGCCTTTCATGCTATGCTGCGCAAAACTTCGTCATGCGAACTTAGGACGGCCTGTGCTGGTTGAATTGCGCCTGGAGAACTACGCGGTAATCGACAATGCGGCGGTGGAGTTCGCCTCCGGCCTAAACCTGCTGACAGGCGAGACCGGTGCGGGCAAGTCCATTCTGATCGATGCCCTCGCGCTGCTGCTGGGCGATAAAGCCTCCAGTGACGTGATTCGCACCGGCGCGGAGCGGGCCGTGGTGTCAGCGGTCTTCGAGTGCGAAGGCATCGCCGAACGCTCAATCGAGAAGGTGCTCGAGAACAACGGCTTAGACGAATCCGAAGATGGCTCGCTGATTATTCGTCGCGAGATTGCTGCCGGGGGTAAAGGCCGCGTCTTCGTCAACAATCAGGCGGCCACGGTCGCGGTGCTGCGGCAGCTTGCCCCGCATCTCGCGATCATCCACGCGCAGAACGAATTGATTCTCTCCTTCGACGCGCCGGCACGCCTGGAGTTGCTGGACGGATTCGCGGGAAGCCACGTCGAGCCCGTCGCGGCCGCCTATGAAGCCTGGAAGAGAATTCGCGCGCGCATTGAGGATCTCGAACGCGGCGAGCAGGACCGGCTGCGCCTGGTGGATCTCTGGCTGTTTCAGAAGCGAGAAATTGAAGAAGCCAAATTGGAATCCGGCGAGGACGAGAGCCTGGAGACAGAAAAGCGTGTTCTCGCCAACGCCGAAAAGATTTACAACGCTGCTATGCAGGCCTTCGATCTTTTGTATGAAGGCGATGGCTCCACGTCCGCATCCATGCGTGCCGCGCAAAAACAGATCGAAGAGCTGGCCCGCTACGAACCAAAATTTCAGGAGGCGCTCTCCGCGCTGGAAACGGCGCGCATCAGCGTGGAGGATGTCGGTGCCACGGTCCGCGACTACGCCGGCGGAATTCACGCTTCTCCCGAACATCTTGCGGAAGTGGAAGACCGGCTGGCCCTGCTCGACCGTTTAAAGCGAAAGTACGGCCCCGCTCTCGATGACGTAATCGAGTTCGGTGCAGACGTGGCCTGCAAACTCTCGGAAGTCGAGAACAAAGACGAAATCCTGCGCGAGCTGCGGGCTGATCTCGCCAAAGCTGCCGAAGAATATCTGCGCGCCGCACGAGCGCTGTCCAAGACGCGGCAAGATGCGGCGCGCAAACTGGAAAAATTAGTGGAGTCGGAGATCAACGACCTCGCCATGAAGTCGGCCTTCCGCATCCAGATTTCCACGTCGGAACAAGAAGGGAACTGGTCGGCGTCGGGAATCGATCAGGTCGTCTACATGATCGCCACCAACCCCGGCGAGCCCATGCGGCAGTTGGAACACATCGCCTCCGGTGGAGAATTATCGCGCGTAATGCTCGCACTGAAAGTCAGCGTGGAATCGGGAGCGGCGACCGGGACTCCCCGTGGAAGAGCGGCCCTTCAGGGCCGCGTCAGTGGCGCGAACCCCTCCGGGGCCTTAGCCCCGGGCAAACTTCGCACCATGGTGTTCGACGAAATCGACACCGGCATCGGAGGCCGCGCCGCCGAGGCAGTGGGAAAGAAATTGAAAGAGCTGGCACGCGCCAACCAGGTGCTGTGCGTCACCCACCTCCCGCAAATCGCCACCTTTGCCGACCACCACTACGTCATCGAGAAGAAAGAGCGCAACGGACGCACGCGCACCTCGATCCGCCCCGTCTCCGGCGACGAACGCACCGAAGAAGTAGCCCGCATGCTCAGCGGCGCCAAGCTCACGGATACCTCGCGCAAGCACGCCGAGCAGATGATCAAAGCCAATGGGTAGCGCCGACGTCCCGCCGACAAGGCCGCAAAACAGCACAGCGCCGTAGCGAAAGCCGAACGCAAAGGATCCCCGGAACCGCGAAAACGCAGCTTGACGATAAACCACAAGTTAGCTAACATTAGTTAGCTAACTAAGGCAAGCTATGGAAACCATCACCATCCACAAGGCAAAAACTCAGCTCTCCCGGCTCATCGAAAAGGCCTGTCGTGGTGAGGAGATCGTCATTGCGCGAGGCAAGCAACCGGTGGTTAAGCTGGTGGCGATCGCAGGCAAGCGCGGAGATCGTAAACCCGGAGCGTGGAAAGGAAAGATTTCCTACACTTCCGATGCGTTCGACCCGCTCACTGACCAGGAATTGAAGGATTTGGGTTTCGAATGAAGCGCCGTCTCTGTTAGCCGACCCAATCGTGGGCTGCGAGGAATGTGAAGGTTCTGCTCGATACGCACGTGCTGGTTTGGTGGATGGAAGATGCCACCCGGCTTTCCAAACAGGCCGCAAAGATAATCGCAGATTCGTGCAACCAAGTTCTGATCTCGGCCGCAGTAGGCTGGGAGCTTGCGATTAAGGTAGGCACAGGCAAAATGAAACCGCGATCGATCCTTCAGGACTTGGATCGCGTTCTCGAACGCGAATCATTCTCGGAAGTTCCCATTATGCTGGGCACAGCGGTGCGCGCAGGTTTACTTCCCCTCCACCATCGCGATCCATTCGATCGACTGTTGGTGGCCCAAGCTCAATCGCTGAGTGTGCCCATTCTCAGCGCCGACGCCGTTCTTGACTTGTACGAGGTTAAGCGACTGTGGTAGCCCGCCGCTCGCTGCGTCCAATCCCCGCCTGCTGCTAATCCCCGCCGTTTCTGTGGTTTACGTTGACCAGAAGGGCACTTTCCGGTAATTTAGTAGCATCGCTCCAATGGGTTCATATACTCTGACCGTACAGTTTCTAGGCCCAGATTTTGCATCTTACATAGTCCGGGGAAGATCACAAGAAGGGAAGTTGGATGGTGCCAAATAGCCAGGGAAAGACGTTGCTTTTGCTCAAGCCGCGCGGGTTCTGCGCCGGCGTGGTCCGCGCCATCGACGTTGTCCGCATCGCCCTCGAGGCCTTCGGCCCGCCCATCTATGTACGCAAGGAAATCGTCCACAACAGCTTTGTAGTGGACGAACTACGCGGCAAGGGCGCCATCTTCGTCGATAGCGAAGATGAAGTTCCCAACGGCGAGCGCGTCATCTACAGCGCGCACGGCGTTTCCCCCGAGGTGCGCGAACACAGCGCCCGCCGCGGCCTGCGCGTGATCGATGCCACTTGCCCCCTGGTCACCAAGGTCCACGTCGAAGCCGTCAAGTTCGCCAAAGAGGGTTATTCCCTGATCCTCATCGGCCACCACGATCACGACGAAGTCATCGGAACGCTCGGCGAAGCTCCGCTCGTAACCCAAGTGGTTGGCACTCCGGAGCAGGTCAAGTCACTCTCCGTCCCGGACCCGAATCGCGTGGCCTATCTAACCCAGACCACGCTCAGCCTGGATGAAACCAAAGATATTATCGCTGCCCTCAAGAGAAAGTTTCCCAACATCAAAGGCCCCGCCGCGCAGGATATTTGCTATGCCACCGAGAACCGCCAGGTAGCCGTGAAGCAGGTCGCCTCGGAAGCGGATCTGCTGCTAGTCGTGGGCTCCGAAAACAGTTCCAATTCCAATCGTCTGGTTGAAGTGGCCCGCAACCTCGGCACGAACGCGCATCTCATCGATAGCTACAAAGATATTGAGTCTCAGTGGTTGCTGAACGTGAAAACCATCGCGCTCACTGCCGGCGCTTCGGCGCCGGAATGCCTGGTGGAGGAAACCATGAAGTTTCTCGCCACCAAGGGTTTCGACAACGTGCAGGAACTCGAAGTGATGCCGGAAAACGTCCGCTTCGGCCTGCCGCCGGAGATTGTCGAGGCCATCGCCGCCGCTCCGGCCAGCGCTACCGCGGACTAACGGAGATGCTTATCGATGGATACAAACTCCCCTGACGCAAACTTAGCCTCCGAACCACAACTTCGCTTCGGCAAGATCGACGGATTATTCGCCCGCGTGGAGGCGGCCATGTCCGCCGCCCGCAAGCTTCTCTTCTCCGCCCAGCATGAAGACGGCTATTGGTGCGGCGAACTCGAAGCTGACACCACACTGGAGTCCGATTACATCCTCCTACACACGCTGCTAGGCACGGGCGATCCCGAGCGTTTCCGCAAAGCGGCCAACTGGATCGTTCAGCATCAGAACGAAGACGGCGGCTGGAGCATCTATCCCGCGGGACCGTCGAACGTCAGCGCGTCGGTAAAAGCGTATTTCGGCCTGAAGCTGGCGGGATACAAAACCGATGATCCCGTACTCCACCGCGCCCGCAAGAAGATCCTCGAACTCGGCGGCGTCACCGAGGTCAATACCTTCACCAAAATCTATCTGTGCTTCTTCGGCCAGTACGACTACGACGCGGTGCCCGCCATCCCGCCCGAGATCGTCCTGTTTCCCAAATGGTTCTGGTTTAACATCTACGAAATTTCTTCGTGGTCCCGAGCCATCCTGGTCTCGCTTTCCATCTGCTATGCCAAAAAGCCCTTCAAGAAGATTCCCCGTGAAATGGGGGTCGAGGAATTGTTTCTTGGCGGCATGCAGAAGTCCCGCATGCACCTGCACTGGTCCAGGAAGCTGATCTCGTGGCGCAATTTCTTCCTTTGCATGGACCGCATGACTCATTGGTTTGAGCGCGTCCACATCCGCCCGCTGCGTTCGGTCGCTCTCAAGAGCGCCGAGAAGTGGATGCTGGAACGCTTTGAGATGAGCGACGGTTTGGCCGGCATCTATCCCTCCATCATGAACTCGATCATCGCCATGCGTTGTCTCGGTTACTCGGTCGACGATCCCCAGCTGATCCGTGCGATGGATGAGTTTGAGAAGCTCGGCATCGAGGAGGCCGAAACCTTCCGCATGCAGCCCTGCATGTCTCCCGTATGGGATACGGCTTACGCCATGTTTGCCCTCGGCGAAGCCGGAGTACCCGCGAACGATCCCCGCATCGTCAAGTGCGCCGATTGGATTCTGCAGAAGCAGGTACGCAATCCCGGCGACTGGCAGGTCAAGAACAAGCACGGCAAGCCCGGCGGATGGTACTTCGAGTTTAACAATGAGTTTTATCCCGATGTGGATGATACCGCCATGGTTTGCCTGGCCCTCAGCCGGGTTGAACATCCCAACGGACGCTACCAGCGCGAGTCGGTTCAGCGGGCGATTGATTGGGTCTTGTCCATGCAGTGCAAGAACGGCGGCTGGGCCTCCTTCGATAAAGACAATGATCGCATGGTATTCCAGCACATGCCCTTTGCCGATCACAACGCCATGCTTGATCCCGCCACAGTAGATATCACGGGACGCATCCTCGAGATGATGGCGGCTTACGGCTACGACAAAAACCATCCCGCCGTAAAGCGCGCGATTAAATTCCTCCGCAGCGAACAAGAACCAGACGGAAGCTGGTTCGGGCGGTGGGGCGTGAACTTTATCTACGGCACCGCGTTGGTGCTGCGCGGCCTGGAGGCGGTTGGCATGGATAATCACGAACCCTGCGTCCAGCAGGCCGCGGAATGGCTGCGCATGGTGCAGAATCCGGACGGTGGTTGGGGTGAGAGCGTGGGATCGTATGACGATCCCACGCTGCGTGGCGTTGGGCCGAGCACCCCTTCGCAGACGGCGTGGGCGATTCTGGGAATCCTTGCCGTCGGCGATACGCGCAGTGATTCCGTGGCTCGCGGCATCGCTTACCTGCTCCGCACGCAAAAGGACGACGGTTCATGGGATGAACTTTATTGCACGGGCACGGGCTTCCCGCGCGTCTTCTATCTGAACTATCACCTCTACCGCCAATACTTCCCGCTGCTCGCGTTAACGACTTACGCGAAAGTGATGGAGAAACAGGGCTAGTTGCCAGTACCCAGTTGCCAGTTTTCTTCCCTCGGCTTAGTCGGTTCTATGGTTAAGGAGATTGTGCTGATAGCAGGCCTTCCGGGTTGCGGGAAGACAACCCGTCTTTGTCGCATGTGTCGAGACGGCTGGCTGATCTTCGACGATTTCAAGAGTGACGCCTTCGAACACGACAGCGCTTTTCGAAAGTCTCGAAAGTTCCGCGCGCTGGTGATCGGGCTCAGAGACGGTCTGAGATGTGCCGTTGCGGATATCGATTTTTGCGATTCGGGTTCTCGATCCGAAGCTAGCGACGTCTTGCGTACGGAGATTCCGGGTTTGAATCCCAGATGGGAGTTCTTTGCCAACGACCCTATCTCCTGCGAGGCGAATATACGAGCCCGAAATCGTTCCTGTCTTCAGGACGACTTGGATTGTCTTGCAAAGTACTGCCGCTCATACCATATTCCCGAGGGTTCGATCGTCCTCCCCGTTTGGCAGAGACTATGACAACTGGCAACTGGCAACTGGCAACTGGGTACTGTTCTTGCTAGCTTTCGTCACAGGCGCAACCGGATTCCTCGGCTCCCACGTAGCCCGCGTTCTATCGGAGCAGGGCGCCGACCTCCGCCTGCTCGTCCGCCCCACCAGCAACCTGAAAAATCTCGCAGACCTCAAGGCCGAAACCGCGACCGGCGATCTGCGCGATTCCGCGTCCCTCGAAAAAGCCATGGCGGACTGCGAGGTCGTTTTCCACGTCGCCGCCGACTACCGGCTCTGGGTGCGCGATCCGGAAGAAATGTACCGCTCGAACGTCGAAGGCACGCGGGCCATCCTGCAAGCCGCGCGCAAAAACGGCGTGCGCTGCGTCGTCTACACATCCAGTGTCGCCACCATGGGCTTCACCGGCAACGGCCGTCCGGCAAACGAAGATTCGCCGGTTTCGCTCGCCGACATGATCGGCCACTACAAGCGCTCCAAGTTCATGGCGGAACAAGTTGCCCTGGAAGCCGGCCGCAGCGGCATGCGAGTCGTGACCGTCAATCCGACGACTCCCGTGGGCGAGCAGGACATCAAGCCCACTCCCACGGGAAGAATTATCGTAGACTTCCTGAAGCGCAAGTTCCCCGCGTACGTCGAAACCGGCTTGAACCTGGTGGACGTTCGCGAATGCGCGCGCGGACACGTCGCCGCACTGGAGAAAGGCAAGAGCGCCGAGCGCTACATCCTGGGCGGAGAAAACCTTACGCTGAAACAGATTCTGGATAAGCTGGGCGCAATCTCCGGCTTGCCTTCGCCGAAAGTAAAGTTGCCGTACTTCGTTGCCTACGCAGCCGGCGCAGTGGATCAAACCATATCCGGCCGCCTGCTCGGTCGCGAGCCCCGCGCCACCGTCGAAACCGTGCGCATGGGAAAGAAAAAGATGTGGGCCAGTTCCGAGAAAGCCGAACGCGAGTTGGGATGGAATACAATCCCGGTCGAGGGCGCTCTGCGGCGTTCGGTCGAGTGGTTCCGGACCAACGGATATGCCTAAAATCGCCATCGTAGCCGCACTTGAGCGCGAAGTCGTCGGCTTTACCAAGAGCTGCCGCCGCGTCGAGCGGGCCTACGAGGGCCGTGATTTTGCCTTTTACGAGCAAAACGACAACGTCGTCGTCTGCGGCGGCATCGGCCCGGAGGCAGCGCGCCGCGCCGCCGAAGCAGTCATCGCGTTGTATCAGCCCGAGTTGTTGCAGTCCGTGGGTTTTGCCGGAGCTCTGAATGCGGAACTGCGCGCAGGCGATCTTTTCACGCCGTCGGTTGTCATCGATGCCCGCGACGGCAGTCGCATTCCTGTCGAGGGCGAACCCCAAACCGACCAACGCTCTCTGGTAAGCTTCATGGCTGTGGCGGGAGCTCAGCAGAAAGCAAGTCTGGCCCAAGCCTACGGAGCCCAGGCAGTGGATATGGAAGCCGCCGCCGTTGCGGTCGCCGCCCGCGTCCATGGCATTCGGTTCGGTACTACCAAGGTCATCTCCGACGAACTAAACTTTGAAATGCCCGGCATGGACCGCTTCATCGACGCCCAAGGCCGTTTTGAAACCGCCAGCTTCGCGGGATTCGTAGCGCTGCGCCCCTGGCTCTGGATCCGCGTCGCCCAGCTGGCCATCAACAGCCGCAAGGCGGCGAAGATACTGGCTGAACATCTGCTGCGCTTCCGCCAGCAACTGAGCCAAGCCCCCGGCCGGGTGCCAGGAACAGTCCCGTTGTCTCCGCAGCCGACCGGAGTAACCAACTCCTCGCACGCCGGAGGTCGCAAATGAGACTGCGGTTGCTCGCCCCGTTACTCTTAGGGATCGCCATCCCTCTGGCTGCTCAGTCCAACGCCGCTCCGGTTTACGCCGAAAGTTTTCGCCAGGGTTCGACTCACGTCGTCGAAGAGACCTTTGAGGCCAAACTCACGCCGCAAGACTCGGCTTACCGCGAGCGCATCAAAGATTCCCACGGGGACGACCGCTACGTGTTCTCAATTCTTCCCCGAATCCCGGAGGGCGACGTCAAAATTACCAACTGGCAGGCGCGGCTCGCCGATCTGCACCACCCCATCTACGAAAACGTGCTGATGACGTCCCCACAACCCTCGGACGATCCCAAGGACGCACTCTGGCGTCTGGATCCCGGCGGCGCAGCACCGGTGCCACCCGGTGCCAAACGAATCATCAAAGTGGATGGTTTTTATGTCATCCTGCAGGTGAAGGCGTATCACTTCACCCCTCCGGATTCGCCCTATCTCGATTCGATGACGGTCGCCGTTGAGTTCACCAATACAGACCCGAGAAAGGCGGACGCCTCCCAGAAGTAGGCTTCGGTTGTTTCTAGGCACCTCCGATACAAAGTGAAGGTGAAACGCATCTAAACCAATAGTCATCTAACGAGATTCGGCCAAAGCGAAAATGGGGATTGCCCGACAACTCGAGATCCAGGACCGACGCCAGTCCGTTCCCGCGACCATGATCGCGGCGGTTTACCGGGGAGTAAACGACGTCCGCCTGGAAACGGTTTCCGTCCCGGAGATCGGCCCCGGCGAGCTGCTGCTGCGCGTGCATACCTGCGGGGTTTGCGGCACTGACCTCAAGAAAATTGCCTCCGGATCACATTCCGCGCCGCGCATCTTCGGTCATGAAACCTCCGGCGTGGTGGCTGCCGTCGGCGCCGGAGTGCGAACCTTCACCCCCGGCGACCGCATCGTCGTTTTTCATCACATCCCTTGCCGCCAGTGCTATTACTGCCGTCAGAAGACATTCGCCCAGTGCGCCACTTATAAGAAAGTGGGTTGCACTGCCGGCTTCGAGCCCTCCGGCGGCGGCTTCGCGGAATACGTCCGGGTCATGGATTGGATCGTTGATCGGGGAACCGTCAAAATCCCGAACGGCGTCTCGTTCGAACAGGCCTGTTTCGTGGAACCGGTCAATACCTGCATGAAGGGAATCGAGGCCCTGAACCTGCAGCCAGCCGAAACCGTGCTGGTCATCGGGCAGGGCCCCATCGGCATAATTCTTGCCATTTTGGCCCGCCGGGCGGGGGCCAGCGTTATTACTTCCGATTTGTATGCCGAGAGGCTTAAAATAGCTAAAAGCCTTGGATTACAGAATACGGTCGACGCGTCGAAAGATGACGTGGTGAACTCAATTCGCGCACAGACCGAGGGGCGCGGCGCCGACGCCGTGATCCTGGCAGTGGGAAGCAACGCATTGGTTCGTCCCGCAATGGATGCGGCCCGTCCGGGCGGGCGTGTGTTGTTGTTTGCGCAAACCCAGCGGGGAGAGGTGGTCGTAGACCCGGCCGCCATTTGCGTCGATGAAAAGGCGCTGCTGGGCTCTTATAGCGCCTCCGTGGATTTACAGGATGAGGCAGTTCGTTTTGTCATGGGCCGAGAAATGAACCGGGAGATGGACTTGGAACGCTTGATTAGCCACCGATTTCCGCTCGAGGAGGCGCCGCGGGCGTTGGAACTCGCAGCCCATCCCCAGCCAGCGTCGATGAAAGTCGTGATTCAGCCTGGGACTAGCTGGAAACGCGAGTCTTGGGAAGGAAACCAGCAGTGAATGGAAAAATGACGGCTGCCGTCCTGTACGGCAAAGAAGATCTAAAAATTGAGAGAGTGCCCATCCCTCGCGTCGAAAAGGGGGAAGTCCTCGTCAAAGTGCAGGTGGCTCTTACCTGCGGCACCGATCTCAAAGTTTACCAGCGCGGCTACCACGCCCGCATGATCGTTCCCCCGGCGCTCTTCGGCCACGAACTGGCCGGCGTGATCGAGGAAGTCGGCGAAAACGTGCTCAGCTTCAAGAAGGGCATGCGCGTGGTGGCGCTCAATTCCGCCCCCTGCCAGATGTGCTTCTACTGCTCCAAGCATCAGGAGAATCTCTGCGAAGACCTGCTCTTCAATAACGGCGCATATGCCGAATACATCCGCGTGCCCCGGCGCATTGTGGACGCCAATATGCTGGTCATCCCGCCCAACGTCAGTTTCGAAGACGCGGCCATGACCGAACCTCTGGCCTGCGTGCTCCGCGGCTTGCACGAGACCGGCGTCGAAATCGGCGACACCGTCACCATCATCGGCGGCGGTCCCATCGGACTGATGTTTGTGCAGGTGGCGCGCGCCATCGGTTGCAACGTGATCGCGGTGGTGAAGCGCGACGAGCAAGTCGTAGCCGCCAAGCACATGGGCGCTCATGAAATTGTGCAGACCACCAAGGTTCAGGATGTGGTGGATGCCGTGCGCGCTCTCACTCCGCAAAAGCGCGGCTGCGATGTCGTGATCGAAGCGGTCGGCCGTCCCGAAGCCTGGGAGTGGACCGTCGAAATGGTCCGCAAAGGCGGTACCGTCAACTTCTTCGGCGGCTGCGCCAGCGGCAGCAAAGTGCAGCTCGACACCAACCGCCTGCATTATTCCGAAATCACGCTCAAGGCCACGTTCCATCACACGCCGGAAACCGTGCGCCGCGCCTTCGGGCTGATCGCGGCCAAGAAAATTCGCCCCACCGACTACATCACCGGCGAAGCTCCGCTCTCCAGCTTGCAGAAGGTGCTGCGCCACATGCTGAACCGCGGCGGCGACATAAAAACGGCCATCATTCCCGGCCACTGATTGAAGTGCTCGAACTGACAAGCGGATTGTCACAAAAGGCCTGTCATCCTGAGCGAAGCGAGAGGCCTACGAAGTGGGCGTCTTGCGCAGTCGAAGGATCCCTTGCATGCGTGCAGTTCCGTCGACCAAGCAAGGAGTTCTCACGATGCATAAGGTTTAGCTCGGGCGCGTCGGAGCGGCTGGTCAGGAGAGACAGGGACGGGCACGACTTCAGTCGTGCCGTAAATGCAGCAGAATTGATGCGGCTTAAAGCCGCTGAGGTAAGTTCTCGACGCGCCATCCCGAACGAAAGCGAGATAGGTTCTTACTGAATGCTTCTTTCAGCCTCCACTGATTCCCGCGTCCCAGCCGCCGCCGCGGCGCTCGGCTGGAGCCGGCTGCCCGCGGAATACGCAATCCCTGACTCGGCCCCTTCGCTCGAACAAGCCCAGGAATACTGCCGCCGCCTCGCCCGCACCCACTACGAAAATTTTTTCGTCGCCACTTGGTTCCTCCCCAAACACCTCCGCCAGGATTTCCTCAACGTCTACGCCTATTGCCGCATCTCCGACGATCTGGGCGACGAAGTAGGCGACTCCGCGGCCGCGCTGGCGCTGCTCGACGAATGGCAAACCGAACTCGATGCCTGCTACGCCGGCACACCGCGCCATCCGGTTTTTGTTGCCTTAGCCGAGACCGTGCGCAAGTTCAATATTCCCCGGCACGAGTTTTCCGATCTCCTCATCGCCTTCCGTCAGGACCAGACCGTCACCCGTTTCGAAACGTTCGACGACGTCCTCGCCTACTGCCGTTACTCCGCCAATCCGGTCGGTCATCTCGTTCTCTACCTGTGCGGCTATCAGGATGCCGAGCGCCAGCAGCTTTCCGACTACACCTGCACTGCCCTGCAGTTGGCAAATTTCTGGCAGGACGTGAGCGTGGATTACGCCAAGGGTCGAATCTACCTGGCTCTCGAAGACCTGCGTCGTTATTCGGTGCCTGAGGATGATCTGGCGCAAAACCGCAACACGCCCGCCTTTTGCGAGATGATGAAATTTGAAGTGGCGCGTGCGCGCGACTGGTTTGAGTGCGGCCTTCCGCTGGTTAAGAAAGTAGACAGAGCCCTGGCCGTAGACCTCGAACTCTTCAGCCGCGGCGGCCAGGAGATCCTGAATGCGATCGAGCGGCAGAATTACGCAGTTCTCGGACGCCGCCCGGTCATCTCCAAACCCCGCAAGCTTGCGCTGGTGGCCCGCGCCGCTCTGGGGAAGCTGCTGGGGAAACTGTGATGAGCGCAGGAGCGCAGCAAGTGACGATTCCGTGGACTCCCGCTCCGGCGCAGCTCACCATGGCCTATTCGGTGTGCCGCGGCATCACCCGTTCCAACGCGAAGAATTTCTACTACGCATTTCTCGTCCTGCCCAAGCACAAGCGCCAAGCGCTGTGCGCCGTGTATGCCTTCATGCGGCGCTGCGATGACATTGCCGACGACTCCAGCCTGTCCCTTGAGGAGCGCCGCTTCAAACTCGGTACCTGGCTGGACGCCTTGCACCGCGCCCAGCAGGGCGAACCCAGCGACGATCCCATTCTGCTGGCTCTCACCGACGCGCAGCGCAGGTATACCATCCCTGCGGGTCTGCTCGACGAACTCGCCATGGGCACGGGCATGGATGTCGAATCCGGAACTGACGGCCCCGCAGCCCAACCGTCCGGGAATCCCGCAGCCTTGCCCCTCACGGTCCAGTACAGAACCTTCGAAGATCTCAAAGTCTATTGCTATCGCGTGGCGTCAGTAGTCGGCCTCGTCTGCATTCACATCTTTGGATATCGCGATCCCGCTGCCGAGCCTTTAGCCGAGCAGTGCGGCCTCGCCTTCCAACTCACCAACATCATTCGCGATGTCAAAGAAGATGCCGCGATGGGCCGGGTTTATTTACCGGACGAAGACTTAGCCAAGTTCGGCCTTTCCGCCGGCGACCTGCTTGCAAACCCCGATGCAGCCCGCTTTCGCCCGCTGCTCACATTAGAAGCCGACCGCGCCCGCGAGTTCTACCAGGCCGGCGACCAGCTCATTCCTTATATTTCGGAAGACAGCCAGCCCGCGCTGTGGATGCTGGTAAACATCTACCGCAAGTTGCTCGAAAAAATCGCCGAACGCCAGTACGACGTCTTCAGCGCTAAAGTAAGCTTGTCGGTGAGCGAAAAACTCCGCGTTCTAGGAAAGGGCTTTCTGCAGCGCCTCACCTGATGTCATACCCGGCCAATGATTCATACCGTGAGGTAGGCTGTCATCCTGAGCGAAGCGAAGGACCCCATGTGTGCTTGCGGCCACTTCGGCGGCGCGAGGAGTTCTCACGGTGCCCACGGTTTTTGCTTCGACCGAGGACGCTCTTAGCATGACTCAGAACTCAACCCAACCCACCGTAGCCATCGCCGGAGGCGGCCTCGCCGGTCTGGCCGCAGCCTGCGCCCTCGCCGAATCGCGCTTCCGCGTCACCCTGTTCGAGCGCCGACCCTACCTCGGCGGTCGCGCTTCCTCCTACCAACACCCCGGCACCGGCGAAGTTGTCGACAATTGTCAGCACGTCCTCTTTCGCCTCTGCACCAACTTGGTCGAGTTCTACTGCCGAATCGGAGTCGAAGAAAAAATCCGCTGGTACGATCAAATGACTTTCATCGAGCCCGGCGGCCGCACCAGCGTCATGCACGCGTCTCCAATCCCCGCGCCGCTGCACACCGCGCCGTCTTTTCTCAAGTTTCCGTTTCTCAACGCGAAAGACAAATTCGCCATCTCCCGCGCCATCGCCGTCCTCACCCTTACTTCGCAACCCGACACCGGCCAGTCTTTTCTCTCCTGGTGTCAACGCCACGGTCAAACCCAAAATGCCATCGAACGCTTCTGGAAGCCGATCCTGGTCAGCGCTCTCAGCGAAGACCTCGACCTGATTTCGATTTCCTACGCCGCGCAAGTCGTCCGCGAATCCATGAAGTCTCCCGCCGCCCGCCACATGGGCGTTCCCACCATTCCCCTCACCGACCTCTACAATCGTGCCGGAGATTACATTCGCGCCCGCAGCGGCGAGATCCGCTTCCGCAACTCGCTGGAAACTTTTTCTCCCGACCCCACTCAAGTGCGAATTCGCGTCAGCGAGAAAGAAGAAGCCTTCGACTATCTCGTTCTCGCCCTGCCCTTCGACGGCCTCGACCGCGTCCTCCCGCAGATTCCTGAAGCCATCCCGCTACGCGAAAACCTCACCCACTTCGAACCCTGTCCCATCACCGGCATTCACCTCTGGTTCGACCGTCAAATCACCGCTCTCGACCACGCCGTCCTCCTCGACCGCACAATTCAATGGTTGTTCCACAAGTCGCGGCTTCTCGTTGCTCGCGGTACCGTTGCGACAGACTCAAGCGGCAGCTACATCGAACTCGTGGTCAGCGCCTCAAAAACCCTCATCGACAAATCCCGCGCCGAGATCGTCGACCTCGCCTTGAAAGAAGTCCGCGAATTCTTCCCGGCGGCCCGCGCGGCCAATCTCGTAAAGTCCACCGTCATCAAGGAAGTCCATGCCACCTACTCGCCCCGCCCCGGCATCGACGCCTACCGTCCCCCGCAAGCCACTGCGTGGCCCCGCGTCTTTCTCGCCGGAGATTGGACCGCCACCGGCTGGCCCGCCACCATGGAAGGCGCCGTCCGCAGCGGGTATCTCGCCGCCGAATCCCTCACCCGCTCCGCTGGAATCAAAGACTCTCACTTCCTTGCGCCCGATCTGCCCGCTACCGGCTTCATGCGGTTCTTCGGATAGCAAGCGGCACCTAGGCTCTCCGTATCCGGTCTGCCTTACATTGCCTAGTTCTTCGTGGGTTTCGGAGCAAAGACCAAGCCTCACGGTACTTCTCGAAGTGTTCGCCGACGGTGCGCGTCTTGCGGCTGCCAAAGGGATAAACGTGAAGGCTCAGCCGGCCGGCGAGTGCCTTGATTGGAAGGATGTACCAAATATCCTCGTGCACGACGGCGGCAATGAAATCGATCTCCGCGGGGGTATACGGAATGCATTTGTTCCGCGTTCTGCGGTGGGTCCGCACGAAGAAGCCATTGTCGCAGGTGACCGAGCTTGTCTTTACCTGGATGCGCCACCGGCGCACTCCTCCATCGACAATGACGTCATAACGCTGGTTCTCGCCATAAGGCTTGGCCACGGGGAAGCCCTTCTTGGTGGCCTTGAGGATGAACTCCAGCTCGGCTAATTCTCCTTTGTGCTTGGTGTTGTTTTTCCCTTGCGGGGTGGTTTCGGGAGCAACGGCCTTTACCTCGCGATCCGTGCTTATGTCCCGCCCGCCGCTCTCCCCACAATTACGTGACGATTTACGCATGTTCTTTCGCTCCCAGGTCGACTCGTTCCCACAAACAAAAATGGCGCAAGCCGCCCAGGCCTGCGCCACGTTTTTCTTACCCTCTATTATCAGAATATCAAACCGCGCGGGGTAATTGGGACATCTCCAGGAAGTTTATATTTCGATTTGCATGAAGCACTTACAGAGAAAACATGAAGCCAGGGGTCTTGACAAGAAAAGTGATGCAGACTGGACCTGTAACGAAAAGTAAACAAAACGCACCATTACAGTAGTTGCACTCAGTACCTGGCGTCGGGCTGCGGGGTCTTTTGCCGCCTCCGATGATCAGGACGACCGCCCTCCAGTTACCGTCTTGCACGGACTGGATTCCAGTTTCTAAGGAGACAAGTATGGTCACACTTCCTATCCCGCAACTTTCGCTTCCCGAGCAGGTGGCCTGGCAGGCCCAGTTCATCGTCAACCATCTTCGCCAGACGGATTACCAGTTCATCGAGAAAATTGATATGGATCGTGGCGTCTACGATTGCGATTGCAACGGCTTTGTCGGCTTCGTTCTGCAGCTTTGTGCGTACCACCACTACAAGATGATTCCAAAGGAACCGAATCAGCCGCGTCCCCGCGCCTTCAAGTACTATGAGTTTTTCGTTTCGCCGACTCTGCCATCGACGGGCGGCTGGCAACGAATCGTTTCTCTCGCAGAAGCGCGCCGGGGAGATATCCTCGCGTGGCGATTCCCGAAAGTAGACATTGAAGAAAAGAAGAACACCGGCCACGTCGTTTTTCTCGCCGAAACCCCGGCCCTGATCGACCCCGGCACCTTCGCCGTCCGAGTCTACGATTCCGCCGCCGGACCGCACTTCGACGACACCCGCGGCAACGGCCCCGGCCAGTTTAAGTCCGGAGTGGGCTCGGGCCTCATCAACTTCAAAGTCAACGATTCGGGTAGCCCGACGGCGTTTCAATTCGCGCCTTTGGAAAAGTTCAAGACTCACCCAATTGCGATCGGACGCCTTGAGCCGTTGCCCTAGCTCCGGGGCGTCATCCTGAGCGCAGCCGTTCTTCAGGCGGAGCGAAGAGCCTGCCCTGAGCGAAGCCGAAGGGATCTTCCTCTCGTCGAAGCGGCAGCAACACGGCGGGTGGGAGCCTGAGTCACTTCCACTGCAAACGCACAAAAGCCCCGGTAGTCATCCGAGGCTTTTCGCAGAATTAGTATTGAACGCCGCCCGCAAGCAATTCTAGAATAACTCGGCCAGCGGCGTTGTCAAGGATTACCGTGTCCAGCAGGCGAAAGCAGGCTCTCAGCGGGCTTTCGGCCCGATTCGGAACGGCAAACAGGTCGGGAGCTACTTGTGGCCGATGCGCTCTTCGATGCTGGACACGAACTTCGGCGTGTGGCTTTTCATCAGATGCTGAATACCAGGCCCAAACTCGTGCCACAGGTTCATCCCCGCGTCGTTGCCAACGGTCGAACCGAAATCGCCGAACGGGTCCGCAAGAGACCGCCTCCAATATGGAGTCGAGGCAGAGTCCCTGGCCACCAAGGTCAGCGTTCGCAGGAGATAGGAAGTGTTAAACCTGGCCTTTCCGGAGCCATCCCGAGTGATAAGAGTGCGCGAAGCCGCGTAAGTAGCTCGGCCCATCAAGGTTTCGCTGCTCGAAAAGTGATAACCCGATTGCTGTTTTAGCGATGACGGATACAAGTACTTAGCAAAAATAGTGTCCGGCTCTTTTTGACTAAATGCCGCTTGGTTGGGAGTGGCAAATCCGCCCTGCCGCGTCACGGCCGCCGGAGCGGCTATCGCGCCAAATTTCAAGGGCGAGTGTGCTTTCTCGAGGAATACATTAAAGTTCGGTGCCTGAGTTACAGCCTGCATCGAAGGAGCATCAGGAAGGGATTGACGTACGTTCTGGCCCACTGCCCCGCAAGCAACCAGCAACACAGAAGAAACGACCCCTACGCGTGCAATTCGCTTCACCATACCACGGTCCTGCAAACGTCAGGCTCCTACCGTCTGCCTGACGGCTTGCCCACAAGCCTACCCTGACGTTAGCACTCCACGTGCCATTATTCTGAGCTAGAACGCTCATCTTGCGAGGCATAGGGTTAGTTGAAGGGGAGCCGTTCTGGTTGCAGCCAAACGCCGCTTCCATGGCCGGTTTGCGCAGCAGGGCATCGTACGCGAGTTTTATCTAGGAGTTACGAGTTTGCTTGAAGTAACAGGCACCCAAAACGTGGCTTCTCGTTCCGGGCGGCGCCGGCATTATTAGCTGGATCTTGGCACGTGTCCTACCCCATCCCTCAAGTGATAGTGCAAATTGTTGAACCAGTGTGGGCAAAGCGTTTCAGTCAAAACTTTGGCCTTGAAGGACCTGCTGAAGCTTCACCCGGCCAGCAGCGCCACACCCGCCGCCACAAGAGAAGCAGCAATCCACCGCCGCCGATCGACTTTCTCATGTAGAAAGATTTTGGCCGCGACGGCGTTGCCAATAAATGTTAGGGAAGCGGCGGCGGGAGCCACTAGGCTTACGTCTCCCCAGGAAAGAGCGAACAGCAGGCTGAAGAAGGCCACACCCATGGCCGTGACTCCGAGCAGAAAGTTAGGATTGCCCAGCGTCCGCCCGATCACCGCAACCAGGCCCACGCGCCGCCACAGCGCTCCCACATCCCCAACCTGCTTCATCGCCCGCGCCAGCAGCACATCGCCGATTACGGAGGCGAAGACGATGGCAAGGATCGCGCTCCAGGTGTAGAGAACAGAAACGTGAAAAGATGAGCTCGAAGCAGCAATCGGCCGGGGCCCGAGCGACATCGCTCCGTAGCCGCGAAGCGGCGAAAGAATGCAGCCCACGGCGCAAGCCGTGGGGAATAATCGAGAGACGATCAAGCGCCGGAGGCGCGGAAGAAACCTCTTCATGATTCCGCCCCACGCGAAAGCGCAGCGCCAACACTCTCAGGCGCGAGCACTGCATCGGGTTCGTGTTGTGAGTGCGTGGTAATCTCCGGCCCGCCGGCGATAAATCCCACCCCTCCGGTGATCAACGCAATTCCCAGCCAGCGCAGCGGACTGACGTGCTCATGCAGCAGAAATCGAGCGACCAGCGCCAGCAGCACGTATCCCAGCGAAGTAGCCGGCAGAACGTAAGTAAGATCGGCCCAGGAAAGCGCGGTCATATAGGTTGCGAAGAAAGCCAGCAGCAGAAGAATTCCGATGGCGACCCAGGGATTGAGCACGGCGAAGATAACGCCCTGCAGATGATGGACGGAAATGTTGCCGGTCTGCTTCATCCCGTGCGAGAGCATGGAGTCTCCGGCCGCGGCGAAGACCGTGACTCCGGCCAACACAAGATACTTGCGAAAGTTCACGGGAAGTTTAGGCGGTAATTGTAGCTACGATTGAGTTTATAAACCTTCACCACGGAGACACGGAGCCACAGAGAAAGCAGAAGGAAAAACAATAACACTAAGAGGTTTTCTCCGTGCCTCCGTGGTGAAAAGCCTTCGTTCTTACGCGCGCTTAGGCCTTGGCCAGTTCAGCAGCCTCGTCGCTGTGCTGCTTCACCAGCTTGTTGCGTTGCGAGCGCAGCTTCAGGAACGTCTTCGCTTCTTTGTAAAGCCGCTTGCGGTCGTTACTGTCAAAAGCGGCCTTCCTCAGGATGCGGAACACAGCCTTGGGCCGGAAATAATATTCGTCGTAAAAACGATGCACCGCGGAAAGAATGTCATCCGCCGGCAGCCCGGGATACTGGATGTGCGCCAGTTGATGCCCGCCTTCATCCACCATCTTGTTGTCGCCCACCATGAATCCGTTCTTCACGGCGTAATCGTAAAGCTCCGTCCCAGGATACGCATGCGCCACGGAAACCTGAATGGTCTCCACGTCCAACTCCTTGGCGAACGCGATGGTGTTGTTAATGGTCTCCGGCGTCTCGCCTGGCAAGCCGAGAATAAAGTCGCCGTGGATGACCAGCCCAAGCTTGTGACAGTTCTTAGTGAACTGGCGGGCGTGCTCGAGAGTCGCGCCCTTCTTTATGTTCTTCAAGATCTGCTGATCGCCGGATTCGTAACCCACGATGAGGAGCCGGCAGCCGGCTTCCTTCATCGCCTTGAGCGTCTCGTAACTGGTAGTGACGCGCGAGGTGCAGGACCAGGTTAAACCCAGCGGCTTAAGCTTGGCGCACAACTCGACGGTGCGGGCCGCCTGGATGTTGAAGGTATCGTCGTCAAAGAAGAATTCTTTTACTTCCGGCCAGTACTTTTTGACCTTCGACATTTCCGCCGCAACGTCGTCAGTCGAGCGCTTGCGCCACGGATGTCCGCTCAAAGTTTGCGGCCACAGGCAAAACGTGCACTGCGCCGGGCAGCCGCGCGTGGTGTAGAGCGAGACATAAGGATTCAGCAGGAACGGCACGTTGTAACGGGTGACATCGAGATCGCGCTTGTAGACGTCGGTGACGTGGGGGAGCGCATCCAGATCCTGGATTTGCGGCGCATCCGGATTGTGCACGATCTTGTCGTCTTTCAGGAACGAGATGCCGGCAATGTCTTCCAGCGGCTTGCCCTTGGCGTAGTCGACGACGGCGTAGTCAAATTCTTTGCGGGCCACGAAATCGATCGAAGGACAATCGCGCAGAGATTTTTCCGGAAGCACGCTCACGTGCGGTCCAACGAAAGCGATCTTGATCTTCGGGTTCGCCGATTTAATAGCTTTAGCGAGGCCGATGTCACCGGGAAAGCCTGGAGTGGAGGTGAACAGCACGAGGAACTCGTAGTCCCTGGCAATTTCAATGGTCTGCTCGGCCGAAATATAGTGTGGCGGAGCGTCGAGTAGCCGCGCCCCTTCGAGCATTCCAGCGGGATAAGCCAGCCAGACCGGGTACCAATAACTCTCGATTTCGCGGGTGGCGGGCCAACGGGAGCCAGCGCCTCCATCGAAGTTTTCAAAGGACGGCGGGTTCAGAAATAGTGTTTTTAGAGGCATATTGGGTAAGCACTTATTTTAGCATTCGGCACACGCTGACGTGTTGAAAAAGCAGTGTTTACACAGGTTCGTCGTTGAATACAGGGTTTGATGCAGCGAACGGGGGAAAAGAGGCACCGGCCAGCAAGGAAACGAGCCCTTTCACACAGAGACACAGAAACACGGAGAAAATCTGTAGATCGCTCTGGTGTTTGCTTGCGTCTTCGGTTGCCGTGGCGAATGCGTCATTTAGTTCCCAGGGCCCAGCTTTCAAGATCGCCGGTGGAACGCAGGAGTTCGACTTGGCTGCGCTCCAGCTCGAAGGAGACATCCTGTAAGGAGATGAAGCGTTCGCTGGCTTGAGCGCGGGCGTTGTCGAGATCGTGCAGGTTGGCGGTGGAGGCGTCCATGCGAGTCTTGACGGCTTCGATATTCTTCTGGGCGATTTCATACTCGAGCTCGGCAACATCGCGAGCGGCCTGCATTTGAGTGACGGAGCGGCGCAGACGCAGGGTCTCTTCGGAGACCTGGTTGCGGGCCGCTTCCGCCTGCTTCTTAGCTTTGAAGGCTTCCGACTCCGCCTCTTGCACGCGAGCGTGCTGGGCGAGATTGAAAAAAGGAAAGTGGATGGCCACTCCGATCGTGAGGTTGTTGGGCTGGAAGCTATTGGGCTGATAAAACTTTTGATAATTATTGTAAGTGGCGAGATTGGCGTATTGCGCCGCAAAGTCCATGCTCGGCCATAGCGACCTGTGTTCTCCCTTTACTCGCAGGTATTGCGCGCGTGCATGTTCCACCGCAGCCTCTACCATGGGGTTCGAGTCTGCGGCCTTGTCCAGGGACTCCGGCGAATCCTCCCCAGGCTCGACGACGGGCGGAGTAGGCATCGAGTCAGAATCGATTTCGATGGAGGCGACCGGAAGCCCAGTCAGACGGGAAAGATGCTCGCGAAGAACGTCGGCCGCGCCACGGGCCTCGGCGATACGCAAACGTATGCGCGCTAGGGACAGGCGCGCCTTACTGCCGTCCATTTCACTATCGATCCCTTCTTTGATCCGTTGTGTCACCGCAGTTTGCATTTCCAGCGCTGCAGCCTCAGCCTCGCGCAGACCGCTCAATCGCTTGGCCCATTTTGCCAGCTCGGCATAGCTCAGCACAGCATCCTGAATAACTTGATTGCGCTGGTCTTTGATGTGCAAGTTGCCGACCGTAACTTCGGACTGCGCGGCGTGAATGAAATCCGCCAGCGCGGGATTGAGGAGGGCGGATTGAGCCGTCAGGTTGAAGAGCGAAGGCGCCGAGTTTTCAAGGCTGAGCGGAAAACCGTCGGACCAGCCAATACCGGCTCCCGCGTTGATCTGAGGGATGTAACTGTTGCGCAGCTCGCGGTAGCTGGCGGAGGCGTGCTGTTCATCGGCGGCAGCGATGTCGACCCCGGTGGCGTGGTTCAGGGCGAGCTCGACGGCGTGGTGAAGCGTGAGCGGCTCGGCCAGCAGGGAAGCGGGCAGGAAAAGGAGGATCGCCAAAAGGACGATCGCCAATATGAGTTTATGAGCGCATACGCCGTGCCGTGATTTCGTTTTCATTCGTGTCACCTTGGTGGTTCTGGGAAGATTCTACGGGTAATCTGATGCGAGAGAGATGATAAGGATGGGTCGGAGTGGGGTCCGGTGGCGATTGCGGGCGCAGACGTTATCATTTCAGCTGAGGCGAAGGCCAAGAGCGCGGCCGGTGCTTGCCGGCTTAAGACTGAGGCGAAGATTTATGGTTGACTTCCATCGATTCGAAATGCGCGCGATACTCGCGTGCATCCTGCTGGGGGCGATGTGGGCACCGTTCTCGTTTGCCCAGGAGGCCCGGCCACTTCATGCGGAATATCGGGTCCAATTTTTTCACCTGCGGGTGGAAAACCAGGATCTGCGCATGGCNNTTTTACTGGGAGCCGACCATTGAGTTTCTGGCGCAACAAGGCTATCGCGTGATTGCGCCAGACCAGTTGGGCTTCGGCGCGTCGTCACGACCGGACATTCATTACAGTTTTCACCAGATGGCTCAAAATACGAAGGCGCTGCTTGATCATTTGGGCATCCCGCGGGTTGATGTGATTGCGCATTCGATGGGTGGAATGCTGGGCGTGCGCTTCACGCTGCTGTTCCCGGAGATGGTCGAGAAACTGGTGCTGGAGAATCCCCTCGGGCTCGAAGACTACCGCAGGCTGGTTCCTTACATTTCGCTGCAAGAGCAGTATGCGGCGGAGTTGAACCAGACCTACGAGAAGATGCTCGACTACCAGAAGAGCTATTACCCAGGGGCATGGAAGCCGGAGTACGAAGTCTACGTACAGGATCAGGCGATGGTACTTGACAAGGGCGAGTATCCGCGCGATGCGTGGTCCTCGGCGCTGACCTACGAGATGATCTATGAGCAGCCGGTTGTCTACGAACTGGACGAGATCAGCCGCCCGACGTTGCTGATCATCGGGCAGGACGATCGCACCGTCGTGGGCAAGAATCGCTTGCCCTCCAGCTTGCAATCTGTCGCTGGACAGTACCCGGAGTTGGGCCGCAAAACCCATGTTGCTATCAAAGGCTCGATATTGGTCGAGGTTCCGGAATGCGGCCACATCCCACACATCCAGAAGCCGGAGCAGTTTCGCAACGCGGTGGTGATGTTTTTCGGGGTCGCGCCTTCACCGCGCTAAGCGCGAGTTTATAGTCAGAAGGTTGTTCTGATGCGCCGGCGGGTGTGGCAGGTTAGCCTCGGCCGCGGAACTGGATGATTCTCCGGCGGTCGCGTTTGGAGGGTCTAGCGGCGGGTAGTTCTTCGAACTGTCTCATGGCTTTGCGTTCGGCCGCTACTTTCTGGCGCAGTTCGCTGCTGGCTTCGGT
Source organism: Acidobacteriaceae bacterium (assembly GCA_003140075.1). Lineage (GTDB taxonomy): Bacteria > Acidobacteriota > Terriglobia > Terriglobales > Acidobacteriaceae > Sulfotelmatobacter. The sequence goes on from PLIO01000101.1 coordinate 62,026, forward strand.
TTCGCGGTAGAGAGTTTGTGCGACGGAAGCGGGGCCGCGTATGTCGCTGAGGAGCAGGACTTCCACTTCGAAGTCGCCGCCGTCGTTGGTGATGCGCAACATGTCTCCAATGCGCACGTCGCGCGCGGCTTTGGCGGGCTGATTGTGGGATTGAATTCTGCCAAGTTCGCAGGCGCGCGCGGCTAACGAGCGCGTCTTGAAGAAGCGAGCGGCCCAGAGCCATTTGTCCATGCGGACGGAGATCATCGCTTGATCCATTTTCTTAGGCGAAGCTCTGCACTGGCTTGATCCTATAACATCAGTTGCAGCGGATCGAAACGTTATGAATGTTCACTTGATCGACGGGACTTATGAACTGTTCCGGCATTTTTTTGCCGTGCCCGCGGCGGAGGACGTGGACGGGCAGGAAATTGGCGCGGTGCGCGGGGTGCTGGCGTCGGTGCTGTCGATGATCGAGGGCGGGGCGACGCACCTGGGAGTGGCGACCGATCATGTGGTGGAGTCGTTTCGCAACGATCTGTATCCGGGATACAAAACCAGCGAAGGCGTAGCTCCGGAGTTGCTCTCGCAGTTTCCGATTCTGGAGCAGGCGCTGGAGGCGATGGGAGTGGTGGCGTGGCCGATGGTTTATTACGAGGCGGATGATGCGCTCGCGTCTGCCGCAGGGAAGGCGGTGCGGGATGAGCATGTGAGGCAGGTGCTGATTTGTACGCCCGACAAGGATCTGGCGCAGTGTGTGGTGGGGACGCGAGTGGTGCAACTGGATCGCAGGAACAATGTTTTGCGAGATGAAGATGGAGTTGTGGCTAAGTTCGGAGTGAGGCCGGAATCGATTCCGGACTATCTGGCGGTGGTCGGGGACAGTGCGGATGGATTTCCGGGCGTGGCGGGGTGGGGCGCGAAGGGCGCGGCGCTGGTGTTGTCGCAGTATCCGCATCTGGAAGATATTCCAAAGGATTGGCGGGAGTGGGATGCGTCGATCCGGAAGGCGCGGGCGCTTTCCGAAGCGCTGTTCAAGGCGTGGAATGACGCACTGTTGTTTCGCACTCTGGCCAGGCTGCGGCTGGATGTGCCGGTTTTCGATACGGTCGAGGAGCTGCGCTGGAAGGGAGCGCGTGAGAACTTTGAGGAATGCTGCCAGCGAATGAACGCCACTGGTCTGTTGGGGCGCGCCAAGTCGGCAAAACTAAAGAGAGCACAGGTTGTACAGGTCGATTGTGGGTGTCGCGCGGAGAGATTGGTTTCTAGCTAGCGGGTGACACGCTTGAGTGCATCCTGGGCGCGGGCGAAGGTGTGGGCCATGGACAGGGCCGTGCGGTATTCTTCTGCGGCGGCTGCACGGTCGCCTTGTTTCTCAAGGACTTCGCCGAGCAGGTAGTGAGCTTTAAAGACTGGAGATTCCTCGACGGTGGTGGAGGAAGCGATATAACGGCGTAGAAGACGAGTTGCCATGGGATAGTTGCGGCCGGTGCGCAGCAACAGGCCGGCACCATCCACGAGCGCTCCGGGACGGTCGAGGGGACGGGTTTCCATGGTGCGCAGGGCCTGCTCCATGTCATCGAGGCGGTTGGTGTGGCGATAGAAGCCGGCAAGATTCAGCCAGGCAAAGGCGCTGCCGTGACTGGCATCGATGGCGGCGCGATATTCCTGCTCGGCGGTGGCGATGTCTTTGTCTTTTTCGGCGATACGCGCGTTCACCCAATGGGCGCTGGCCGGATTCAAGGGCGCGAGCGCCGCGGCCTGGGCGCGCGCTTTGTCTTTTCCGCCGCCGACGATGGCGGGAGCTTCCAGATAAAATTCGGCGAGATCGGTACGAGCTTTCCAGTCGTCGGGAGCGAACTCGACGGCGCGCTCGAATTCAGTGTGAACTTTTCTGGCCAGGCCCATGCCCTTCAGGAAAATGGAGTGGTCCGCCTTCTCGCCGTAGATACGACCCAGCCATAGGTGATAGAGACCATTGTTGGGCTCGAGAGAGACAGCTTTTTCGCAGGCGGGTGTGCCGGCGTCCCAGGCCTCGAGTTCGAAATGAGCGCGGCAGAGCAGGTTATAGGATTCCGCGGTGGGAGAGGCGAGGATTTGTGGATCGAGGATCTGCAACGCTTGATCGACGCGGCCGGCGGCGAGCAGCGCCTGAGGGCTTTGAGCGGCGAGTGAGAGCGAGAACAAGATGATCGGAAGCGCGGCAAAAACGAAGCGAGCCAGACGCGCGATGGCAAAAGCAGGTTCCCCTCGGCAAGCTCGGGGCAGGCTCTCACCGGGCTTGGCGCCCGGTTCGGAATGACAAGAGTCTCTCAGCTCGTTCGGATTGTGCTTAACCTCGCGCTGGCGGAGCTTTCCTTGCGCCGAAGACGCCTGTTTACGATGACAGCCCAGCTGCACCACTGCCGCAATCCACTGCATCGGCTAGGGCACCACTTTGGCGCGGGCGTCGTCGATTAAGGGCTTGGAATCGGCCGAGGACAGGACCACGACGGAATGTTCGGGAAGGCCCGAGGTGATTTCGACCTGGGTCAGGTTCTGGAGCGAGACTTCGACTTCGCGGCGTTTCAGTTTGCCGTCGACAACCTGATAAACATATGGTTTTGTGTCGTCCATGCGGACGGCTTCGCGCAGAAGCGTAAGCGCGGAGCTATGTTCGGCAGTGATAACGGTAACGCCGACGTTGACGTTGGGTAGCAGGCGAAGATCATTGTTGTCGACGGTGCAGGTGACCTCGCCGACGTTGCGCGCGCCGCGCAGTTTCACCGTGGAAGGAATGGTGCTGACGGTGCCCGTCCAGATGCGTCCCGGCAAAGCGTCCCACGTGACTTCGATTTTCTGTCCGGTGGCGAGGCGGCCGATGTCGGGTTCGTCGACGAAGGTTCGCACCAGCATGCGGGAGAGATCGCCTTCCTGCAGGAGCAGGTCTCCGGTTTGCACATATGCGCCTTGCTTGACGGGAAGCGCGTAGACGATGCCATCGAAGGGCGC
>PLIO01000156.1:0-5889 GCA_003140075.1 Acidobacteriaceae bacterium
TCGGGTGGAAGGGGCGGGTACTCAGGAGATTTCTCGAACATGGTGGTGCTCCTTTGATTGAGATCTTGCGAATGCTTACTGCTACCCAATGGCCCAACCGCGGCCCATAGCTCTGCGTAGGAAATGCCGCCCCTATGCCACCAGCGGCTTGAGTGTTGCACAGCGGTCGGAAATTCCTCGTCGATCCGCCTTCACGGCCAACTTCCTGATGTAAGTGACGACCTGCTCCGGTTGCTCCTCCGGGATGAAATGCCCACAGTCGGCAAGCGTATAGCCTTCCACCGAGTCGGCGACCATAGCCACCATCTGCTGAACTTTGTCCCCAAGAGACTTTTCGCCTCCGAGCGCGATCACCGGAACCTGCACCTTATTTATGGTGAGGGGACAAGTCTGATCCATTGTTGTGAAGGCCGCGCGGTATACGCCGTGCGCCCCCAGAACGCCTTCAACACCCGAGAAGCTACGGAGGTACTCGTCAATTGTTGCGGGCTCGATGGAAGCCGGATTAGCCGTAGCGCCCCCGTAGAACCAAGTCAGAAATTTCCGCTCGTGTCCGACGATCAACCTCTCGACTACATCAGGTGCGAGCGGGAGAATCCACCACCACATCGATCCCTTTTTCATCGCCTCCGGCGTGTAACTAATGATCTTTGTGAGCACCTCCGCCAGCATGACCGGCACTTCCATGTAAAGAAGACCCGCAACCTCTTCCGGATGGTCGGCCGCCCAAAGAAGAGCCGGAGGCGCGCCCATATCATGAGCAGCCAAAAGCAGCGGTTGACCGGCGCCGAACTCGATTTGCCGAACGAGCCCCCGGAATTCCTCCGCGAGCGCACGGGAATCGTATCCCTCATCACCAGCTGGCTTGTCGGAGTCCCCGTACCCGCGCATGTCAGGTACGAGGATTGAAAAACCAGCCTCGGCAAGCAAAGGCATGACCTTATGCCAGGAGCAGCCCGTTCCGAGGAACCCATGCCACAACAATACGGGCATACCATTAGGGTCGCCTCCTATCCAGTAGTGAAGACGGACGCCGTTGACGACGGCCGTCTCACTCCGGAAATTTGCCATCTCTCGCACATTTGAATCGGCGCTCATGGAACCCTCCAGAACGAATCTAGCCGGCCTGCTGCATCATCGGCGCCGAACCAAGGAGTAACTGAATCAGTTGCATGCCTGCCGGAGTTGCCCAGTTCTGCACCAGCTCCGCCACCATCGTGTTGGTCGTCGTCAGCACCACGCCGCCGTGCATCATGCGTCGTTGAGCCATTTCTTCCTGGGCTTCGTAGGACGATCCGCCTGCGTCCATCACTGCAAGAACGTTGTACCCTTCCTGCACCGCACTGATGCTCGGGAAGACGAGGCAGATGTCGGTCGTCACGCCGCCCATGATGATGTTCTTGCGGCCAGTCGCTGCGATTGCTCCGCTGAAATTGGGATCGCCCCAGGCGTTGACAATGCCCTGGCGCTTCACGCGAGCCTTGTATGCGTCGGGAAGAATCTTCTGCAAGGCCGGTGAAATAGGCCCTTGGATCCTGTCTTCCTGGCTGGAAGTGAGCACGACCGGCATATTCAAGGTCTTGGCGGCGGTAGCCAGCGTGACAGCGTTGCGCAGACAAACGTCGGAACTCGAGGTCCGAATCAGTTGCATGGTCCCGACCTGATAGTCGACTAGGACAAGCACGCTGTTTTCTGCGGTGAACTGCCCCTTCATCATGTAGTCCTTCTTTGAATCAGACATGCAGTGCTCCTTTATTGGGTTGAAGTTCCTATTAGCCACTAGGGCAGACTTTCGACATGCATCTCCTCCGCATCCTTACCGAGCGTGCGCAGCTTCTTCGATCAGAGCTGCAACCTCCTTCGGGTGCGAAACGTAGACTGAATGGCTGGCGCCTGCGACTTCGACCTTTTTGCTGTTGGCTCGCGTGGCGTACCACCGTTCGAGGTCAGGATTGATGGTCCTGTCTGCCCCCGCTACCAACATCCAACTCGGTTTGCTTCTCCACGCAGCCGTGGTGATGACCGCTTTGAAGTTCTCAGCCAAGTTCAGCACCTGCGATCGCGCCATGAAAGCGGCCTGCTCGGCAGGCAGGTCAGCTGCGAAGTACTCATGAAACTGAGCCGGGTCGAGGTAGGTGAAGCCGTCCGCTGTCTTTGTTATCGCACCAGACTTGGTGAGGTCGCTGGGGAAGCGCTTTCCGTCGTCAGCCTCATTCTCACCGGCGTCTGGCATGTGGGCTGCGATGTATACCAAACCGACCACCGATGGATCCGTGCCGGCCTCGGTAATAACGGCTCCCCCGTAGCTGTGAGCAACAAGAATGCACGGTCCATCTTGTTGAGCAAGGATTCGCTTCGCGGCAGCTACATCTTCTTTAAAGGATGTCTCCGGTTCCTGGACGATGCTAACGTTGTAGCCACCCTTGACCAGAATGTCATAAACGCCTTTCCAGCCAGAACCATCTGCCCAGGCCCCGTGAACCAGAACAATATTCCGGACCCGATGGTCTTGCTTCTGCGCGGAGAGGTCCTGCGCGTAGAGCGCGCAGCAGGTCAACAGCAATAACACGATGCAGAGGGACCGAGATATTACTCTCACGGCTCGCATACTATTTATTGAATTCCTCACTCTGTTACTCCATTCGTGATTGAATTGGCTTCCCGGATGGACAGCGGGCCCTGTACCAGCATCTCATTGAGTCTTTTATCTGGAGTTGTTTCATGCAGCTGGTTTTGCTACCGCCTGCTGCTTCTGCCAGCTCAGAGCGGTTTCTTTAGCGAAATCTTCATATCGGAGAGGACCATGCCCCAGCAACTTCGTCAACGTCTCAATATCTCCATCTTCAGCAACAAACCCACGTTCGAGATATCCTTCAAACATCATGCGGATGTCGAAGGCTGACCAAGCAGGGCCTCTTTTGCGCATCTGCTCCTCGAACGCATCCATGTCGTCGCCGCCGTAACGAATCTCTTTGCCAAGCAATTTGCTCCAGATCGATGCCGCTCTAGGGCCACTCAACGCCTCCGGGCCGTTGAGGTTATAAGTCTTACCGTCGTGTTCATCTGAGGTCAGAACGATTGCCGTCGCCTCAGCAATATCGCGAATATCCACCGCCGAGACGCCTACATCGCCGAGAGGCATGGGGTAAATGCCGGCCTTCGTGAGTGGGTCTTTCAACGTTGCGTCGTTCTGAGAAAAGTAATTTGGCCGGATAATCGTGAACGGTACACCGAACTCCCGCAGAGCGTTTTCGATAGCCAGTTTCGAGGCAAAGTGTGGAACATCCTTGAAGTGGTCCACACGAAAGACCGAGTGATAGACGATATGTTTCAGCTTGAGCCGCTTGGCCAGATCGTAGGCGATGAGACCCTGGGTTAATTCATCAGGAGAGACCGCGTTCAGCAGGTAGAGCTTATCCACTCCGTGCAACGCTTTCTGCACGGAGACTGGATCAAGCAAATCCCCGATAGCAACCTCAACCCCCTTCGGCGTCCGGTCGCCTTCCTTACGTACAAGCAGGCGAATCTCCGCTTTGCGCTTCTGTAACTCTTTCACGACTTCCGCACCAACTCTGCCCGTCCCACCTGTCACTAGAATCTTCATCCTGTAATCTCCTGTGTTTGTCTTCAAGAAGTCGCCTTCCGCAATTTCTTGCAAGCCATTGCTGTTTCGCTCGTTCGCGGAAAGCAGTCGAGAGATACCGTCGGCCTCTGGTTGCAGACTTTCATCCCACGAACACCTAGTATGTTTGCCAGCGCAGGCGCCGCACTGAGCAAAATAGACCAATCACGTGGTCTGTGCCGCAAAGTCGATTTGCGCATGCGCAACGCGGAGCGATTCAGCTGCCTCGCGCTGGTGTTCGTCACTTCTCGCTTCGACGGAGATTAGTTTTCGAGAAAGGGTTGTGAAGAGTTTTTTTCCAGAGTCAGCTTTTGCCGCAAGTCATGCTCGACTTTTCTGGGAGGAGATTGGAAGCGTTCGTTGATCGCAACACGGACGGTGGGCAATTAGGCGAACCATCCTGCTTCCTCAAACGTCAGCCGAGGATTGCGCGGGTGAGGCGTGTCGATTTTGCCATATCCGATACTGCAAATGAAGTTTGACAGTATTCGCGTACCCGAGAAGAACGCCTGGTCAACACCCGCATTATCGAAGCCGGACATCGGACCACAATCGAGACCCAACGCCCGCGCCGCAATGATGAGATACCCTCCCTGCAAGCTACCGTTGCGCATCGCCGTTACTTCAGCGAGCCCCGGCTTCAGGAACATCTGGCGCATCATCTCGCCTCGAGCGGGAAACAGCTTCGGCATCGTTTCCGGAAATGCAAGGTCGTACCCGATGATCACCGTGACCGGCGCCGCCAGGATTTTGGGCCGATTTTGGTCTATCGCAAGAGCAGCCAGCTTGGCTTTTCCCTCGGTGCTTCTCACCCACACGAATCGAGCCGGACTGGAATTGGCCGACGTCGGGCCCCATTTCACAAGATCGTAAAGATCGCGCACCGTCTGCTCGTCAACGGGTTTAACGCTCCATTCGTTGTAGGTTCTTGCTTCGTTGAACAACTGGTTTAACGCTGAACTGTGAATCATGATTTCCTCCTATGAGTTTTCCTGTTTGGCGTCAGGCTTGTCCGAGGAGCGCGAGGAAGTTCGGTTGCCCGTTGGACGCATGGAGACCTCCGTCGACCGGCAGAATCACTCCATTGATGAAGACGGCGTCTTCACTGGCGAGAAAGGCAATTACACCCGCGATATCGTCCGGTGTGGCAGCCCTACCGATCGGGAGTCGGTCACGAAAAGCGACCGTTACTGCTTCATTTTTCTCGAGATCGGCAGTGGCCTCCGTCGAGGTGAGACTCGGCGCCACGGCATTGATGCGCACGCCACGCGAGCCGTACTCGAGCGCCAAGGCGCGCGTGAAGTTCGTCACGGCGCCCTTCGCCGCGTTATAAGCACTCAACCCCCAATCTCCGCCCAGACCCGACGCGGAGGAGAGATTGACGATGGAACCCTTCGTTTTCAAGAGATGAGGCAATGCTTCGCGGGACGCAAAGTACACGCTGTCGAGGTCAGTCCCCATGACCTTCCGCCAGTCCTGTGTGGTGGTCTGCGCGAAGGGGCCAAAGATTGCCATCCCCGCATTGTTGACCAACACATCCACCTTCCCAAACTTATTGACCGTGCCTTCGACAAGGCGCTTTACATACCCCTCGTCAGACACATCTCCGGGATGGACAAGTGACTTTGCTGCACCAAAGCCTGCGATGGTTTCGTGCAACTTGTGCTCACGCCGTCCATTGACAACGACGTACGCGCCTTCCTGTAGAAAGCGGCGCGCCGTGGCTGCGCCAATACCAGATCCGGCCCCCGTCACGATGACGGTTTTCCCTTCAAATCTATTCATGGTTTCCTCCGATAGATTTATAGACTGCTTGGTGCGACCAGACCTATCGAACCGTTTATTCCGCGGTTTTGAATAGAGCACTCGCTGCTCCCCGGCACTGTGCATTTCTGTACAGGGTACCGTTGCATTGCTTACTCGGCGAATCGCTTGCTCAAAAACTCACCGATGAGTTGAAGAGCCTCGTTGGAAGCTGCGAGGTGTCCCACGCCCCCAAGGAATCCGTGGACCATCCCTTCCCACACATCGAGGCGAGCATTGACTCCTGCCGCGATCGCGTGCTNNAGGTCGGCATGGAGCGGCGAGGCAAGCGGGTCTGCCGGGTCATGCCCGTGGAGATAGGAGCGCACCAACTCGGTCGCTTGCGGCTTGGTAAAGTAGGGGTCAGCAACAGCGCGCGTCGCCCAGCTTTCCCCAGAAAGGGACAGGTCCGTCACGGGTGAGAGTGCCACTCCGCCCACCAGAGCTTTGCCGGCACCGTCACT
>PLIO01000156.1:5928-6271 GCA_003140075.1 Acidobacteriaceae bacterium
GCGGCGGCAGGAAACGGATGTTCCGGCGCAAGTTGGTAGTCTGGCACGAACACCGCCGCCCGAGTCTGAGCAGCGATGTGGCCTGCCAGATGGCGAAACGCCTGTGCCGAGCCCCAGTTGAACCAGCCACCATGAATATGCATCACGGCGTGGTGGGGCCGCGCATCTTCGGGTCGGCACCACCACCCTGGAATGCCGCCAACATGGTCAGCTTCGTAGACAACCCCGGCAGGCGCCGTGACGCGCTACATGACGGCATCAAACGGAGAACGGGCCGCTGTTCCCTGAAGCCTACCTTTGTTGGGTTCGGCGATAGCGCGCATGGCAGCCATCGCAGCCTGAT
>PLIO01000012.1 GCA_003140075.1 Acidobacteriaceae bacterium
CTGCAAAGAAGGGTAACCAAACCGTTTCCGAGTGGGTTCGGGATTTGGTCAAAGTCGCCGTACAGGGCTGAATAATCAAACGGGCATGTGCGGAAGAAAGGCTGGATGAGCGTGGAACCTGAGACGGACGACAATGCTGAACAGATTGCTCAGGAGATACACGAGAATGAAGAAGCCGTAACCTTGCCCAGCAGGGAAAAGGTCAAGTGGTGGCAAAGCCCCGACAGTGGACCTAACGACACCCGTAGATGGGGATGCATATTCCCGCTATTGATTGTCGGAATTGTTGCCTATTGGGGATATCTGGGGTACGGATGGCTAGACGGAGAGGGATGGATAGAACACAACCATGACACGCCAGTGTGGATCAAAGGCGAGTGGTTAGCGGGCGAATATCGCCTATGCCGGATGCCTTTGTCGCCGAACCAATCTCTCCCTCTTTCGGCGCATTTGCTTTGCGGACAGAGCGGCGTAGATACATTGAAGGACGAGAATGCATGGCCTACCGATTTCGTGGGCAGCATTTCGGACCATGAATTCTTTATGTTGATGGCTGGCCAATGGTCGGACGTGGAGCAGCATTTTCACGTTCTACCAGTGAATTACTGGGGTAAGATCAATCGCTCAAATCGAACCATGTTCTCTTGGCGTTGCCAGCGCAACGGCGATTCTCTGACGTGCAAGGCGCTAAATTGATGGTCTCCTTACCTAGATGCAACTCCCCTAAAGAATTCCGCAATCTGATCCATGACCAGATCAGCCAACTGGGAAGAACTGAAACACCCTCTGGTTTCTTCCGCTAAATATGGCTGATAGTTCATATCAGCATCAAAGGTAAAACGACTTGGATGAATCTGTTGAGAGCGAAACGCCGATTGGCACATCGTTCCCGTAACAGTTATAGACTTTGCGGGTTTGCAAACTAAGTCGATGCTGACTTTGGGGAATGCGGGATTTTGAACCAAGTAGTGATATTCGTCCAACTTCACGACGCCCAGATTGTTTCCCAGACTCAGCAGTCTGGCGTTTTGGAGTTTCTTGTCCAACTCGCCAGCGTCAGCAGTCACACAAGAGATTGCATCTGTCCACAACTCCCACCAGCCATCGTTGATGCTCTCAGAGCGGAGGGTCCGCCTCTGCTGACGCAGTTTTTCAGCGTCCAGATCGCCTTGAATTGCAGTTTCAATATCACGCCAGCTCATTTGACACACCTCATGTTAAGATTTGCTTGAGGTGTTCGCGCTCAGTCCTGTGCGCCTAATGCATCTCAAAGAACTGGAGAGGCCGCCCCTGGCAGAGTCTGTTACGAAACTCTTCCGGTTTGCCTGAATAGATGAGAAGATGCCCTTGCGAGAGCGAGGGCATCTTAGTTTATGGGATATATCCGAGGGGATGGACGCAGTCAGGGAACACTATTTCCGGTGGTGCTGGATGATCTTGTTCCGGCCGATCATGTGTGTCGTGTGATTGACGCGTTTGTGGAAGGTCTGGCGATGAGCGAGCTGGGCTTCGAGCGATCCGAAGCCGCGGAGACGGGCCGCCCAGGTTATGACCCACGCGACCTGCTGAAGCTGTATCTGTATGGCTATTTACATACGATCCGGTCCTCGCGAAGGTTGGAAGCCGAGTGCCGCCGCAACGTGGAGTTGATGTGGTTGCTGGGCCGGCTCTATCCGGACCACAAGTCCATTGCCGAGTTCCGGCGGATGCATCGGGAGGCGGTTACGGCTGCAGGAGCGCAGTTAGTACGGTTTGCGCAGAGNNCTCCGCTGTGCAGGTTGCGCTGGAGAAGCTGAAGCGGCATCGCGAACCGGAGGCGCGCTTCATGCCTGTGGCCCGGACCAATGCCCCAGCCTACAACGTGCAGACCGCAGTTGATGCCGAGCATGCGCTGATCGTCGCCCATGCCGTCACGCTGGAGGCAGGAGACAACGTGCAGCTGCAGCCCATGGCAGAGGCAGCGAAGAAGGCGCTCGGCGCAGAGAGATTGCAGGTCGTGGCCGACGCCGGCTACGCCAACGGCGAGCATGCGGCACGCTGCGAGGCAGCCGGCATCCTGCCACATGTGCCTGTCAAGCGTGCCGTCAACAATCAGGGCAACGGCACGTTGTTTGGCCGTGAGCATTTTCGCTATCAGCCGGAGACTGACACCTATCTCTGCCCTGCAAACAAGATTATCCGGCGCAAGCAACTTCAACGCAAAAACAAGGCCGTCGTCTATCGCGCCGATGCAGCCGACTGCGGTGGCTGCGCGATGAAGACCCGTTGCACACAGAGCTCAGCTCGCATCCTGACCCGGCTGCTGGATGAGGATGCGCTAAACCGCATGCACCAGCGCGCTACCCCGGAAGCGATGAGGCTCCGACGATCTACCGTCGAGCTTCCCTTCGCCGTTCTTAAATACCACATCTTCGGAAACCCACGCCTATTGTTGCGCGGAACTGGCGGCGCGCAGACCGAAATCAGCCTCGCCATCATGGCTTACAACCTCAAACGGATGATCAAAGTCCTCGGGGCGGTGAAATTCACCCGCCAACTCAACCCAGCCTGATCCAATTCAACCCCCAAAAACAAAGAACGCTCCCCGAAGGGAGCGCTCTTTTAAAAAGGACCCCGGCGTTTCGTAACAGACTC
>PLIO01000014.1 GCA_003140075.1 Acidobacteriaceae bacterium
TCCCAGAAAGCTTCGCCGGATGAGCTGGTTCATTCGTCTTTCGTCACAAAGTGCTGGCTGGGATCGACGATAGGGCGGCGGCCACGATTCACGGCAGAAGCGCAGCATGGATCGACCTGGGCAAAACTCACGATCGCGTTAGTCAACATGATTCAAAGATTCTCCACCTGAGTTCAGTGCCACAGTCAAACGAGGCTTGAAACTTGAGAGCAACGAGACGTGCATGTGATAACTACCTGGGGCGAAAAGTTACAGCACATTTGGCCGCTGTCTGACCGCTTATCGGTGTATCACTAGGCAAAGGTTGTTTGGATAGGGATGTCTGCGTCTGGCATCATGGGGGCTACATCCATGTTGTCTATGTAGAGATTGATCTTCCACTCTCCGCTGGAGGTTTTCTGCCAAGTCTCGAAGTATCTCTTTCGGGTGGTAGTGGGCTCGCCACCTTCCCTCGGAGTCAAAGTGAGGCTATGCCAGCCGTAATCAAAAGCCGCGCTGGCAAATACGCGAATAGCGACGATGGTGACGATAAGAGTGGCTTGATGTTGCTCAAAAAGGTTCGTCATGCGCATTCGAAATACAGACTTCGCATCGGCGCCAAAGAAGCTTGGCTTTCCGGAACTCATGTCCGTAAACTCGTCCGCGAACGCCGTGAGCAGAAGATCGACGTTCCCCGCGTTGTAGGCCTCCCTAAGCCTCGCCTTTGCGACATTTATCTCGTAGACGTCGTTCATAGGGTTACGAATCTCCCCCCTTCATAACCGGCCATCTTCGGACAGTTTGCGGTCAAGTTTCTGATATAAGCGATCGCTGAACCCTGCAGGCAACAAAAACGCCTTGGCGTCGCCAACTAACTGCACTACATTACGAGTCCCCTCGAGTACTGCCGTACAATGTTTGCAGCCTTTGAAATGTTCCAGCATCCTGGCGCGCAATTCCGGAGTGATCTCGTCGTCCAAGTAATTTGAAACTTCTCGCCAGACTTCTTCGCAACTGATTTCCATCACCATGGTCTCACCTGTTCGTAGTCCCTCCGGCCGGTGCTCCAACTGCCATCCATACCCGGTGCAAGGGCGTCGCGCATCTGAAGGCGGGCACGCAGGAGGCGTGTTTTCACCGCGCTTTTCCCGATGCCGAGCACCATGGCGGTTTCTTCTATTGTGAAGTGTTGCACATCTCTCAGCACAAACACCTCCCTGTGCTTGGGCGTCAGCGAGGTTAGCGCCCGGGATAGCGCTTGCCGCAGCTCTTCTGTTTGCAATGCTTCAGAGGGAATCTCGCGCCAGTCGGCAAAGTCTCGAGGAACATAATTCCCTTTGTCATCCTTGCGCCCGTCGTCCAATGAATCATGCAGTTTATGGCGGCGTTCCTTTCTCAACTTCATAAGGGCTTCGTTAGTAGCGATACGCACCAACCAGGTGCTAAATTTCGAGTCACCACGAAACTTGGCAAGATTGGTAAATGCCTTGAGAATGGCCTCCTGGGCCGCATCCTCTGCATCGGCCTCATTCTTCAGAATGGCTTGAGTAGCCATGAATACTGCATGTTCGCAAGGACGCACGAGTTCGCGAAAGGCTTCGTGCTGGCCCCTGAGCACGCGTTGGATCAGTTCCGATTCGAGTGGGTCAACCTGAGATTTAGTGAAAGCCAATATTTCTCCGCCGACTCGAAGACTGGGCGCGAGAAGGGCTGTTCGCCTGGGAGCGGCAGACATCATCTCGGTGCCTCTTGCTGCCTCAACCGTCCCGAAACCCTGCAGACATGCTCCGCAGCCCATGTGCGTGGGATGCTACTTGGCCTTAAAAGTGACATATTCTCCCATAGCTTAACGATTAACGATCGATTAGTTGAGATTCGATGTCATGTCGTCCGCAGTCCGTAGTAACCCCACGAGACTCTGGTCATCGGAAGTTGGAGAGTCCTCGCTGAAAGCCTCTAGTGCCGAGAGCAAAACTTGACCGACCGTGTTAGTGAATTGACAGTTTGCACCGGCAAATTCCTGGCCAAACGCATTAATCCTTCATACCCGAGTTCCTCGCCAGCTTCGTTTGTCGACTCACTGATTCCGTCGGTATGGAGGATCAAGAGATCCCCATGTCTGAGGGGCACCGCGTTCGGCAAGTACTGGGTGCCGGGGGTCAGCCCAAGCGGGATGCCTTTCACAGCCGCCTGTCGGCACGGCGTTTTTTCATCTAGCCAATCCCAACCCGTAGGATTCCGCAGACCAGCAAAAGTTACGGGTCTAGAAAAGGTACGGGTCTAGAAGTGAGACGCTGCACAACTCGCCCTCGGGCTCAAGTGGGCAGGATCTGTTTGTCACTTTTCTGGGAATCTCGAATCACATTGTCACCGGGGCGTTGTAAGTATCAGAGCCACACCCCGTGCACCAATGTGTGGGATAATTTCGTCTGGTTGCCCTAACTGAAACCAAGACTCAAAGCACATGAGCTTCCCAAGAACACCGGCGACAGGCTCCAGTTCGCCGCGGCAAAACCCTGAACTCCCAGGTGCTGCATCCAACAATGAGCAAGAACTTCTTCATGCAGCGCAGTCGGAGCTTCTACGCGTAAAGGCCGAACTGGGACAAATGGCGGCGGAACAGCAACTTGCTTCAGAATCCTTACGCGCCAGTGAGGAGTTTAAGAGTCGGCTGATCATTTGTAGCCGGGACTGCATCAAGATCCTCGATCTCGAAGGCCGGATACTGTTCATGAACCAGGCGGGCATGCAGGCGTTAGAAATCTGCGACGCCGACTTGTCCCCGGACAGTTCCTGGATTGATTTCTGGGAAGGGGAAGACAGAGAAGCGGCAAGAGCCGCTGTAAACGAAGCTGTAGCCGGGGGAACGGGGCGCTGTGCCGGGTATTTCGCGACTCGAATAACCGGCCAGCCCCGATGGTGGGACGTTGTGGTCAGTCCCATTCTTGATGCGAATGGAAGACCAGAACGCCTCCTCGCGCTCTCGCGAGACATTACCGAGCACAAGAAAAATGAAGGTGCTCTGCGTCAGGCGATCCAGTTCAATCAGGAGATCATGGAGGGCGCCGCGGAAGGCATTATCGTCTACGATCCAGAGTTGCGCTATCAATTGTGGAATCCGTATATGGAGCGCCTCACGGGTAAGCGCGCAGAGGAAGTATTGGGTAAGGTTGCCACTGACGTTTTCCCTCGCCTTATTCCCAGCGGCTTTGAAGCGGTTTTGAAACGAGCATTGCAGGGAGAAGTCATTCAAGTTCCTGATGCTCTGATTCCAAAGCATTC